>NZ_JBXAJV010000015.1:0-182821 GCF_058797635.1 Pseudomonas sp. GW823-FHT02C02
GGTGGGTGATGACGGGATCGAACCGCCGACATTCTGCTTGTAAGGCAGACGCTCTCCCAGCTGAGCTAATCACCCTTCACTTTCGGTGTGGCGCGCATTCTACGGAGCGACCCAACCTCTGGCAAGCACTTTTTACAATAATTTTTGCAGGCCTTCCAAAGGCTTAGAGAAGGGTTGGCCTATGGCTTCGCTAAGAGAATAATGCCCCCCTTTGTATAAAGGAGAGACTCGCCCCATGTGGTTCAAAAACCTGCTTATCTATCGCCTGACCCAAGATCTGCCTTTTGATGCCGAGGCGTTGGAAACTGCACTGGCCACCAAACTGGCGCGTTCATGTGCAAGCCAGGAGTTGACCACCTATGGTTTCGTCGCGCCCTTCGGCAAAGGCGAAGATGCCCCCCTGGTGCACGTCAGCGGCGACTTCCTGCTGATCTCCGCCCGTAAGGAAGAGCGCATCTTGCCGGGCAGCGTCGTGCGTGACGCTGTGAAGGAAAAGGTCGAAGAGATCGAAGCCGAACAAATGCGCAAGGTCTATAAAAAGGAACGCGACCAGATCAAGGATGAAATCATCCAGGCGTTCCTGCCGCGTGCCTTTATCCGTCGTTCGTCGACCTTCGCTGCTATCGCGCCGAAACAAGGCCTGATCCTGGTGAACTCGGCCAGCCCGAAACGCGCCGAAGACCTGCTGTCCACCCTGCGCGAAGTGATCGGCACACTGCCGGTACGTCCGCTGACCGTTAAAATGTCGCCGACCGCGACCATGACCGAATGGGTCACCACCCAGAAAGCCGCGGACGACTTCTTTGTGCTGGACGAGTGCGAACTGCGCGACACCCACGAAGATGGTGGCATCGTGCGTTGCAAGCGTCAGGACCTGACCAGCGAAGAAATCCAGTTGCACTTGAGCACCGGCAAAGTGGTGACTCAGCTGTCGCTGGCCTGGCAAGACAAGCTGTCTTTCGTCCTCGACGACAAGATGGTGGTCAAGCGCCTGAAGTTCGAAGACCTGCTGCAAGACCAGGCGGAACAGGACGGCGGCGAAGAAGCCCTCGGCCAGCTGGACGCCAGCTTCACCTTGATGATGCTGACCTTCGGCGACTTCCTGCCGGCCCTGGTTGAAGCGTTGGGCGGTGAAGAGCTTCCGCAAGGGATCTAAAAGCGTGTGATATCACTGTGGGAGCAAGCCTGCTCGCGAAGGCGTTGTGACAGTCGGCATTTATGTCGACTGATACACCGCATTCGCGAGCAGGCTCGCTCCCACATTGGTTTTTGTGGTGTTACTTAATAATAAGGATCAGGCCATGCGCGCCCTCGCTGCATTGAGTCGTTTTGTCGGCAACACCTTCGCTTACTGGGTATTGATTTTCGCGGTCGTGGCGTTCTTGCAGCCGACGTGGTTTATCGGCCTGAAAGGCGCGATCGTGCCGCTGCTGGGCCTGGTGATGTTCGGCATGGGCCTGACACTCAAACTCGAAGACTTCGCCGAAGTCGCTCGCCATCCGTGGCGCGTGGCGCTGGGCGTGGTTGCACATTTCGTGATCATGCCCGGTGTGGCGTGGTTGCTCTGCCAGGCGTTTCACCTGCCACCGGAAATCGCCGTCGGCGTGATCCTGGTCGGCTGCTGCCCAAGCGGCACCTCGTCGAACGTGATGACCTGGCTGGCACGCGGCGACCTGGCGCTGTCGGTGGCCATCGCCGCCGTCACCACCCTCCTCGCTCCGCTGCTGACCCCGGCGCTGATCTGGCTGCTGGCCTCGGCGTGGCTGCCGGTGTCCTTCATGGAGCTGTTCTGGTCGATCCTGCAAGTGGTGCTGTTGCCGATCGTGCTGGGTGTGGTTGCCCAGCGTTTGCTCGGCAGCCGGGTGCGCCATGCGGTGGAAGTATTGCCGCTGATTTCGGTGGTGAGCATCGTGATCATCGTCACCGCCGTGGTGGCCGCCAGCCAGGCGAAGATTGCCGAGTCCGGCCTGCTGATCATGGCCGTGGTGATGTTGCACAACAGCTTCGGATATCTGCTGGGTTACTTCACCGGGCGCCTGTTCAAGTTGCCGCTGGCCCAACGCAAATCCCTGGCACTGGAAGTCGGCATGCAGAACTCCGGCCTCGGTGCTGCGTTGGCCAGTGCGCACTTCTCGCCACTGGCGGCGGTGCCTAGTGCGCTGTTCAGCGTCTGGCACAACATTTCGGGGGCGTTGCTCTCGACGTATTTCCGTCGCATGAGCGAAAAACAAGACCGGGAAACCGCAGTTCAGCAAGCGGCCGAGTAATCCGCAAACTTGATCCCCGGGTTAATGATGGGCACTCTATGGCGCAACGCGAGGACGACCTCGCGGCTCGATCGAGTCATTAATCTGGGGACGACCCCGTCAATCGATGGAGGTCTTTCATGTCCTGGATCATTCTGTTTTTCGCCGGCCTGTTCGAAGTCGGCTGGGCCGTCGGCCTGAAATACACCGATGGTTTCAGCCGCCCTCTCCCCACCGCATTGACCGTTGCCGCCATGGCGATCAGCCTTGGCTTGCTGGGCCTTGCCATGAAGGAATTGCCGCTGGGCACGGCCTATGCGATCTGGACCGGTGTGGGTGCGGTGGGCACGGTGATCGCCGGGATCATTTTGTTTGGTGAATCCATGGCGCTGTTCAGGCTGGCCAGTGTGGCGTTGATTATTGCCGGGTTGATTGGGCTCAAGGTCAGCGCCTGACCTTTAGATGGCCTTCGCGGGCAGCCTCTTTCCTGCAGGGTTTCTGGCGCATCCCGAATGATGGATATGCCACAAACCCCGCAGGAGCGAGGCTTGCCCGCGAAGAGGCCCTCACAGTCACCGACTATCTAACGGCCCCACGCAAATCCCCGACCATCGCCTGCAACGTCGCCGGCTCCGCCGCCTCAACCGCCACCGCCGGCCCCGCCACCAACGTCACCCGCGACCACAACCGACGAAACAAGCCCTTGCCCGGATCGCGGCTGAAGAAACTCCCCCACAACCCTTGCAACGCCATTGGAATCACCGGCACCGGCGTCTCTTCGAGAATGCGCACCAGCCCGCCCTTGAACTCACTCATCTCCCCGTCAGCGGTCAACTTGCCTTCCGGGAAGATGCACACCAGTTCACCGTCCTTCAGGTATTGAGCGATACGCGTGAAGGCTTTTTCGTAGATTTGAATGTCTTCCTGGCGCCCCGCAATCGGAATCGTCCCCGCCGTGCGAAAGATAAAGTTCAGCACCGGCAAGTTGTAGATCTTGTAGTACATGACAAAGCGAATCGGCCGACGCACCGCACCGCCAATCAGCAACGCATCCACAAACGAAACATGGTTGCAGACCAGTAATGCCGCGCCTTCATCCGGGATCAAATCGAGATTGCGATGCTCCACGCGGTACATCGAATGGCTGAGCAGCCAGATCAGGAAACGCATGGTGAACTCAGGCACGATGCTGAAGATGTAGGCGTTGACGCCGATGTTCAGCAGCGACACCACCAGAAACAGCTGCGGAATCGACAGCTCGACCATGCTCAGGAGCACGATCGAGACAATCGCCGACACCACCATGAACAGTGCGTTGAGAATGTTGTTGGCGGCAATCACCCGCGCCCGCTCGTTCTCGGGGGTGCGCGACTGAATCAGCGCATACAGCGGCACAATGTAGAAACCGCCGAAAATCCCCAGACCCAGAATGTCGATCAGCACCAGCCAGGCGTGACCAAAACCAAGGATTTCGATCCAGCCGTGGCCGGCAACGCTGTCTGGGATACCGCCGGAATGCCACCACAGCAGCAAGCCAAAGACCGTCAGGCCGAACGAGCCGAACGGCACCAGGCCAATCTCGACTTTGCGTCCGGAGAGCTTCTCGCAGAGCATCGAACCGAGCGCGATCCCCACGGAAAACACCGTCAGAATCAGCGTCACCACGGTCTCGTCGCCGTGCATCCATTCCTTGGCATAGGCCGGGATCTGCGTCAGATAAATCGCCCCGACAAACCAGAACCACGAGTTGCCGACGATGGAACGCGATACCGCAGGCGTCTGCCCCAGGCCCAGTTTCAAGGTGGCCCAGGATTGGCTGAAGATGTTCCAGTTCAGGCGCATTTGCGGCGACGAGGCCGCCGCCCGTGGAATGCTGCGACTGGCCAGGTAGCCGAGCACCGCGACAGCGATGATCGCGGTGGACACGATGGGCGCGTAATGACTGGACGACATCATGATCCCGGCGCCGATAGTCCCGGCGAGGATCGCCAGGAACGTGCCCATTTCCACCAGCCCGTTGCCACCCACCAACTCTTCTTCACGCAGGGCCTGGGGCAGGATCGAATATTTCACCGGCCCGAACAGCGCCGAGTGCGTGCCCATGGCAAACAGCGCCACCAGCATCAGCGACAGGTGATCGAACAGGAAACCCACGGCGCCGACCGCCATGATGGCGATTTCCCCGAGCTTGATCAGTCGAATCAGCGCGTCCTTGGCGAACTTTTCCCCGAACTGGCCGGCCAGCGCCGAGAACAGAAAGAACGGCAGGATAAACAGCAACGCGCACAGGTTGACCCAGATCGAACGGTCACCGTCGATGGTCAGCTTGTACAGAATGGCGAGGATCAACGACTGCTTGAAGATGTTGTCGTTGAACGCCCCGAGGGACTGCGTGACAAAGAACGGCAGGAAGCGCCGGGTGCGAAGCAAGGTGAACTGTGAGGGGTGGCTCATCTTCCATGGGTCCCTGAGATTGGGTAAAGAGTGGCTTGGCGATTTGCTATTGGAATGTCGAACGTCGATCCAGGCCACACATTACCTAATCTTTGCGGCTTATTTCTTTAATCCTGCAATGCACGGCGAGACAAACAACTCACCCCGCCACGCGCCCTGCACTGTGCGTTTGGAGACAATCAGCCACATCACCGCCAGCATCGCCACCAGCACGCAGCCAAAGACATTGAAAAACGCCAGGTTCAAGGTGCTGCCCAGTTTCAACGTCGTCAGAGAATAGACGCCCAGCGGGAAGGTGAAGCCCCACCAGCCCAGGTTGAACGGGATACCGTCGCGCAGGTAACGCACGGTGATCAGCACCGCCATCAGCATCCACCAGAAGCCGAAGCCCCACAGCGTGATCCCGGCCACCAGGCCCAACCCGGCTGCAATTTCACCGATGCCCGGCAGGCCGTTGGCCGCAAAGATGGCCGGCGCATCGGCGCCCAGCAGCAACATGCCCAACGCCCCGGTGCCGATCGGCCCCAGCGCCAGCCAGCTGGAGGCGGCCATGTTTTCGTGAGGCAGTTTATGCAGCGCCATGCGCAGCAACAGAATGGTCAGAATGCTGAACGCCACCGGCAGGGAAAAGGCCCACAGCACGTAGCTGGTTGTCAGCACGACCAGTTGCGAATGGGCATCGGTCAAGTGCGGTGCCAACAGGCCCCCACTGGCGGCCGCCACTTCCGCCGCGACCACAGGCAACAGCCAGACCGCTGTCATCTGGTCGATGCTGTGCTCCTGACGGGTGAACATCATGTAGGGAATCAGCACACCGCAGGCCAGCGACATGACCACATCGAGCCACCACAGCACCTCGGCGACATGAATCACTCCATCGCCCCAGCGCGGCAAGCCGAACACCAGGAAGCCATTGATGATGGTCGCCAACCCCATGGGGATGGTGCCGAAGAACATCGAGACCGTGGAGTGACCGAAGATCCGCCGAGCCTCATCGAAGAACAGCACCCAGCGTGCCGTGTACGCGGCGGTGAATAATACGAACAAGCAGATATTGAGCAGCCAGAGACCTTCGGCCACCGCCTTCAGTCCGGGCATGGCGACGGGCAATTGCGCCAGTGCCAATGCCAGCACGCCCGTGCCCATGGTCGCGGCGAACCAGTTGGGCGTGAATTGGCGAATCGCCTCAAGCGGGTGCTGCAAATGGCTGAACGGTCTTGAACCGAGGGTGCTGCTGTTGGGGCATGTCATGGTGAATTCCTCTCCTCTTGTGAGGTGGAATCCATGGTAGATCCGAATCGAATATCTATATAACGGGTAATATCTCTAACTGTTATCTGTTTTGTAGATATGCGTCAGACGCTACCTTCCGTCTCGATCACCAGGATCCGCGCCGCACCTTGTGGATGGGCAACGTGTTCGGTGCCCACCGAGGCGTAGAAAATGTCGCCGATGTCGAGCAGCGTGTCCTTTTCAACGCCGTCTTCGCGATAGCGCATCTGCACTTGGCCATCGAGTACGACGAACACTTCCTGCCCATCGTTGACGTGCCATTTATACGGCTGATCGGTCCAGTGCAAACGGGTGGTAATGCCGTTCATGTTGGCGATATCCAAGGCGCCCCAGGCGCGGTCAGCAGTGAAGGATTTGCTGCGGATGATCTTCATCGGGTGGTCCGTTGAAATGGGTGGCGACGCCAAGGCTAGCGGTCATCGAGCATCGGCGCCACAGACTTTGGCAGGCTGTTGACGCATCAACGCGGGCAGAGCACTGACCGCCAGGATAATCAGCACCGCGCCATAACCATCAGTCGTGGTCACCAGCCCAAAGGCCCGCGTCAGATTCCCCGCCAGCAACGATGGCAGGCAGAACGCCAGATAACTGAGCACATAAAACGCCGACATCAACCCGGCCCGTTCATGAGGCAAGGCTAACGGCACGACACTGCGCAACGCGCCGAGAAAACTCGCGCCAAAACCGCATCCGGCGACCAGCGTCCCGATGAAAAACAACGGCAGACTGGCGCTGTGAACCGCCAGTAAAATCAGCGCCACACCGACGGGCAGAATGCTCGCGCCGACCCGCAAGACTTTGTCGGCCGGGCGACTGCGCAAGGTGTAGATCATCAGCGCGCCGGTGACAGTCAGCACCGCCACTGTCGCACCGCCAATCAGATTTGAAGTCGATCCGGTGGCCGTCCGCACAAGGGATGGAGCGAGGGACGCGTAAAAACCGCCGAGCGCCCAGGCGGCGGTGTTGATCGGCAACACCAGCCACAACGCACGCCTTGCCTGGATGGGCACATGCAGGGTCGGGCGCAGCGACGCCAACGCGCCACGTTGCGCACTGACGCTTTCCGGCAGACGCCAGACGTACAGCGCCTGCAACCCGAACATCGCGAGCAGCACCCAGAAGGTCAATTGCAGCGGCAGCGGCGCAAACTCGGCCAACAAACCGCACCCCATGGCGCCGGCTGCCATGCCGAGCAGGGGAGCGACGCTATTGACCAGCGGACCTTGCTGGCGATCCGTGTCGAGCAGCGCGGCGCCCAACGCAGCCGTGGCCATCCCGGTAGCAAAACCCTGAAGCACCCGGGCACTGATCAACCAGGCGACGCTGTCGGCATTGATAAAAAGCAGCATGGCCAGCATGTTCAGCGCCACAGCGGTGAAAATCACCGGTTTGCGTCCCAGGTAATCCGAGAGCGAACCGACGGTGAGCAGCGCGGCGAGCAAGCTGATGGCGTAGACGCCGAAGATCAGGGTCAGGGTCGCCGCCGAAAATTGCAGGTGTTCCTGATACAAGTGATACAGAGGCGTTGGTGCAGTGGAAGCGGCGAGAAAACTCAGTAAAGTGATCGCCAGGAACCACAGGCTGGAACGGTTTGATATCGAGCTGGACATACGCACACTCCGCAAAAGCTAATTTGTTGCTTTTGCGGAGTGTGCTACTGACCCGAGCTTAAAGC
Source organism: Pseudomonas sp. GW823-FHT02C02 (assembly GCF_058797635.1). NCBI lineage: Bacteria > Pseudomonadati > Pseudomonadota > Gammaproteobacteria > Pseudomonadales > Pseudomonadaceae > Pseudomonas > Pseudomonas sp. GW823-FHT02C02. Next base: position 7,669 of record NZ_JBXAJV010000015.1, read on the forward strand.
AAATTCTTTGTGTTAAGGTCCGCCGTATGGCTATTAAAGAAGGTTTACGCCCGGGCGGTCGAAGCGCCCGGGTGCAAGAGTCGATTCATTCGGCTGTCCGCGCCCTGCTTGAAGAGCAGGACCGCTCGACCGTGACCGTCCCGCAAATTGCTGCGCGCGCGGGAGTGACGCCGTCGACCATTTATCGGCGCTGGGGCGATTTGTCGGTGTTGCTGGCAGACGTCGCGCTGGCGCGCATGCAACCCGACAGCGAACCCGCCAATACCGGCAGCCTGCGCGGTGACGTGCGAGCCTGGGCCGAGCAATACCTGGATGAGATGAGTTCCGAGCCTGGCCGCAACATGCTTCGCGACGTGCAATGCAGCCTCACACCGGTCTATTGCACGACGATCATTGGCGGGCAGTTGCAGACGATTCTGGACCGTTACCCGGATCAGCCGAAGCCGAGTGTTGATCGATTGATCAACCTGGTGGCGGCACCGACGGTGTTTCGGATCCTGTTTTCAGCGGCGGCACTGGAGGTTGAGGAGTTGCATCAGTTGATCGAGATTGCTTTGAATCAGTGAGGCCGTTTTCGCGGGCAAGTCGCGCCGCATCTCACGCTCCTACAGGCTTTTTTGTCGTTCGCAGATTATGTAAACGACACATAACCTGTAGGAGCGTGAGATGCGGCGACCCGACTTGCCCGCGAAGAGGCCAGCACAAACACTAAAAATCCAACTGACAAACACCCTGCGACACCCCACCACGCCACGACCTTGGTCGACACTGACTATCCCCGGCCATCGTGCGAGACTGTCTGACCGGGCGGGAGTCCCGGGTGTCTTTTGTCGGGAGTTCCCATGTCGCTGTCCAGCGGGCTGATCGCCGCCGTCGCCCTGGCCTATATGGCCATCATGTTCGCCATCGCCTTTTACGGCGACCGTCGCAGCACACCGTTGCCGCCGCGAGTGCGCGCCTGGGTATACAGCCTGTCGCTGGCGGTCTATTGCACCAGCTGGACCTTCTTTGGCGCCGTCGGCCAGGCCGCCGAGCAACTCTGGTCATTCCTGCCAATTTACCTCGGGCCGATCCTGCTGCTGGTCTGCGCGCCGTGGGTCCTGCAAAAAATGGTGATGATCAGCAAGCAGGAGAACATCACCTCCATCGCCGACTTCATTGCCGCCCGCTATGGCAAATCCCAATCGCTGGCGGTGGTGGTGGCGCTGATCTGCCTGGTGGGCGTGTTGCCCTACATTGCGCTGCAACTCAAGGGCATCGTCCTCGGGGTGAACCTGCTGATCGGCGCCGGTGCCGACGCCATGGGCACCCGCGCCCAGGACACGGCGCTGATCGTGTCGCTGGTGCTGGCGCTGTTCACCATTGTCTTCGGTACCCGCAACCTCGACGCCACGGAACACCACCGTGGCATGGTGCTGGCGATTGCCTTTGAATCGCTGGTCAAGCTGTTCGCGTTTCTCGCGGTCGGCGCGTTCGTGACTTACGGCCTGTACGACGGATTCGACGACCTGTTCAACCAGGCCATGCTCGCCCCGCGCCTGGAGGCGTACTGGAAGGAAACCATTAACTGGCCGTCGATGGTGGTGCAGACCGGCGTGGCCATGATGGCGATCATCTGCCTGCCCCGGCAGTTCCACGTGACGGTGGTGGAAAACATCGACCCTCAGGATTTGCGCCTGGCGAAATGGGTGTTCCCTGCCTACCTGGCGCTGGCAGCGCTGTTTGTCGTGCCTATCGCCCTCGCCGGCCAGATGCTGCTGCCCAGCTCGGTCCTCCCGGACTCTTTCGTCATCAGCCTGCCACTGGCCCAAGCCCATCCGGCTCTGGCGATGCTGGCCTTTATCGGTGGCGCCTCGGCGGCGACCGGCATGGTGATTGTCGCCAGCGTGGCGCTGTCGACCATGGTTTCCAACGACATGTTGCTGCCGTGGCTGCTGCGCCGAAACAACGCCGAGCGACCGTTCGAAGTGTTCCGCCAGTGGATGCTGTCGGTGCGCCGGGTCAGCATCGTGGTGATTCTGTTGCTGGCTTACGTCAGTTATCGCCTGCTCGGCTCCACAGCGAGCCTGGCGACCATCGGCCAGATCGCCTTCGCCGCCGTGACCCAACTGGCCCCGGCCATGCTCGGCGCGCTGTACTGGAAACAGGCTAACCGCCGGGGCGTGTTCGCCGGTCTCGCCGCCGGGACATTCCTCTGGTTCTACACCCTGATTCTGCCGATCGCGGCCCACAGCCTCGGTTTGTCCTTGAACAGTTTCCCGGGGCTCGCCTGGTTGCACAGCAACCCGCTGAACCTGCCGCTCACCCCGCTGACCCAAGGCGTCGTACTGTCGCTGGCGGCCAACTTCACGCTGTTCGCCTGGGTGTCGGTGCTGTCACGCACGAGGGTGTCGGAACACTGGCAGGCCGGTCGTTTCATCGGTCAGGAAATCAGCGCGCGCCCCAGCGCCCGCTCGATGCTCGCAGTGCAGATCGATGACTTGCTGCAACTGGCCGCACGCTTCGTCGGTGAAGAACGGGCGCGGCAGAGCTTCATCCGTTTTGCCTACCGCCAAGGCAAAGGCTTCAACCCGAACCAGAACGCCGACGGTGAATGGATCGCCCACACCGAACGCTTGCTGGCGGGTGTACTCGGTGCTTCTTCGACGCGTGCGGTAGTCAAGGCCGCCATCGAAGGTCGGGAAATGCAACTGGAGGATGTCGTGCGGATCGCCGACGAAGCCTCGGAAGTGCTGCAGTTCAACCGCGCCCTGTTGCAAGGCGCCATCGAAAACATCACCCAAGGCATCAGCGTGGTCGACCAGTCGCTGAAACTGGTGGCCTGGAACCGGCGTTATCTGGAACTGTTCAATTACCCCGACGGGCTGATCAGGCTTGGCCGCCCGATTGCCGACATCATTCGCTACAACGCCGAGCGCGGACTGTGCGGCCCCGGTGAAGCCGAAGTGCACGTCGCCCGCCGCCTGCACTGGATGCGTCAGGGCCGCGCCCACACCTCTGAAAGACTGTTTCCCAACGGGCGTGTGATCGAGCTGATCGGCAACCCGATGCCCGGCGGCGGTTTCGTCATGAGTTTCACGGACATCACCGCGTTCCGTGAGGCCGAGCAGGCGCTGACCGAAGCCAACGAAGGCCTGGAGCAGCGGGTCACCGCGCGGACCCACGAACTGTCCCAACTGAACGTGGCCTTGACCGAAGCCAAGGGCACCGCCGAATCGGCCAACCAGTCGAAAACCCGCTTTCTGGCGGCGGTCAGCCATGACTTGATGCAACCGCTGAATGCCGCACGCCTGTTCTCCGCCGCCCTTTCCCATCAAGAGGACGGTCTGTCCAGCGAGGCGCAGAAACTGGTGCATCACCTCGACAGCTCGTTGCGCTCGGCCGAGGACCTGATCAGCGATCTTCTGGATATTTCCCGCTTGGAGAACGGCAAGATCAACCCGGACCCCAAACCCTTCGTGCTCAACGAGTTGTTCGATGCGCTCGGTGCCGAGTTCAAGGCACTGGCTCAGGAACAAGGGCTGAAATTCCGTGTTCGGGGCAGCACATTACGGATCGACAGCGACATCAAACTGCTGCGTCGGATCCTGCAGAATTTCCTGACCAACGCGTTCCGCTACGCCAAGGGGCCCGTGCTGCTCGGCGTCCGGCGGCGCAAGGGCGAGTTGTGCCTGGAGGTGTGGGACCGTGGACCGGGAATCCCTGAAGACAAGCAGCTAGTGATTTTCGAAGAATTCAAACGCCTCGACAGCCACCAGACGCGCGCGGAGAAAGGCCTGGGACTGGGGCTGGCGATTGCCGACGGGCTGTGTCGCGTTTTGGGTCACACTTTGCGTGTAAGGTCCTGGCCGGGGCGCGGCAGTGTGTTCAGCGTCAGCGTGCCGCTGGCGCGGGCTCAAGTCGTCGCGCCAACCCAGGTCAGCGAGCTCAATGGCCATGTGCTGAGCGGCGCGCAGGTGCTGTGTATCGATAACGAAGACAGCATCCTGATCGGCATGAACAGCCTGCTGACACGCTGGGGCTGCCAGGTCTGGACTGCACGCAACCGCGACGAATGTGCGGCGCTGCTGAAGGACGGTGTACGCCCGCAATTGGCGCTGGTGGATTATCACCTGGACCATGGCGAGACCGGGACCGAGTTGATGGCGTGGTTGCGCACCCAACTGGGTGAGCCGGTGCCGGGAGTGGTGATCAGTGCCGATGGCCGGCCGGAGACGGTGGCCCAGGTGCATGCGGCGGGCCTGGAGTACTTGGCCAAACCGGTGAAACCGGCGGCGTTGCGGGCGTTGTTGAGCCGGCATTTGCCGTTGTAAGGACAGGTTTTAATCCCGTAGTGATTGAACCGACGCCTTCGCGAGCAGGCGCGCTCCCACGGTGGATCGGTGTTGTTGCCTACATCGAGTGGACATACAAAACCCTGTGGGGGCGAGCCTGCTTGCGATGCTTTCAGCTATTCAGGCAACTCGGCCAAGCCATCGACGTCGGTCATCGCTCGCTCCAGCAGATCAGCCGGCAAGCTCTTGCTGGCGCGCGCTCCCAGCAGCTTCAACTGCTCACTGCGACTGACCAGGTTGCCGCGCCCTTCTGTCAGCTTGTTGCGCGCAGAGCTGTAGGCCTTGTCCAGTTGCTGCAAGCGATTGCCGACTTCATCCAGGTCCTGGATGAACAACACGAACTTGTCGTACAGCCACCCGGCGCGCTCGGCAATTTCCCGGGCGTTCTGGCTCTGGCGCTCTTGCTTCCACAGGCTGTCGATGACCCGCAGGGTCGCCAGCAACGTGGTCGGACTGACGATGACGATGTTGCGGTCGAAGGCTTCCTGGAACAGCGTCGGCTCAGCCTGCAACGCAGCGGAGAACGCCGCTTCGATCGGCACGAAAAGCAAGACGAAATCCAGGCTGTGCAAGCCGTCGAGTCGCTTGTAATCCTTACCTGACAGGCCTTTGACGTGATTGCGCAGCGACAGCACGTGCTGCTTGATGGCGATCTGGCCGATGGCATCGTCGTCGGCCGACACGTATTGCTGATAGGCCGTGAGGCTGACCTTGGAATCGACCACCACCTGCTTGTCGCCCGGAAGATAAATGATCACGTCCGGCTGGAAACGCTCACCGTCCGGCCCCTTGAGAGTGACCTGAGTCTGGTACTCACGACCCTTTTCCAGCCCGGCGTGTTCAAGCACGCGCTCGAGAATCAACTCGCCCCAGTTGCCTTGGGTTTTCTGCCCTTTCAACGCACGAGTGAGGTTGGTGGCTTCGTCGCTCAGGCGCAGGTTCAGTTGCTGCAGGCGTTCCAGCTCTTTGGCCAGGGAAAACCGTTCACGGGCCTCGGCCTGATAGCTTTCCTCAACGCGTTTTTCGAAAGACTGAATGCGTTCTTTCAAAGGATCGAGCAACTGGCCCAGGCGCTGCTGGCTGGTTTCGGCGAAACGCTGCTCGCGCTCGTCGAAGATCTTGCCCGCCAGTTCGGCGAACTGTGCTCGCAGTTCGTCTCGTGAGCCTTGCAGGTCGTTAAGGCGTTGTTGATGGCTGTCCTGCTGCTCACGCAGCTCGGCCTGGAGCGAGGCCGCTTGAGAGTCCAGACGCCGCAGTTCGGCTTCTTTGCCGGCGCGCTCGATGTTCCAGGCGTGAGCCGCATCGCGGGCATCGTCGCGCTCTATCTGTAGCAGTTCGATTTCGCGGCGCATGGCGGCCAGCTCTGCCTGCTTGGCGGCGTTGGCCTGGCCAAGATCACCGATTTCATCGCGGCAGGCTTCGAGCTGAGCGTTCAAGCCGTCCTGCGCCAGTAGCGACATGGCCAGACGCTCTTCCAGCAAAGCCACCTCGGCTTGCCCCACGCTCGCCCGACGCTGGATTTGCCAGGCCAGTAACAGCAAGGGCAGTGCGGCACCCGCCAGACCCAGCAAAATGCTGGTCAAGTCCATAGCCATAGCGACTCCTGCCGATGAGATAAAGCTTGAAGGGTAACCAAGGCGTCAGGACTTGGACAGCTCAGTCTTCGACCAGGCCCAGTTCCTGTTGAGCACGCCGGTCCCCTGCCCGCGCCGCCTGGCGCAACAGATCCTGGCCAATGCGGCGATCGCGGGCATTGCCGCATTCGCGGCACATCAGCTGGCCGAGACGACTTTGCGCGGCCACCACGCCTTCACGGGCAGGCTGTTTGAGCAAGCGTCCGGCGAAATGTTTGACGTTGGTATTTTCACCCAGGCGCGGGCTATCGAGCAGCCACTCCGCCACGCGCATCGAAAAGCGTTTGGGAGGGGTAACACTGGGAGGTGTTGAGGTAGCAGAAACTGATACGGAGCGAAACTTCATAAAGCACTGTGGGGCAGATCGGAAGGCGCGCCACTCTACTCTTTTTTTCTTACAGGTAAAGCCTAAAAAAACCCGGCACGCCCGTCCTAGAGCAAGCGCTCGGGACAATCCACAGAAGCTGTGGATAACTCAGTGGACAACCGCCCTTGAACTCGCGCAAAGCCCTGTGGAATGGGGCTCGCAGTCAAACTGACGATTTTTTCACCAGTAAAAAAAAGCGATGTTTTTCATTGACTTAAATTTTCAATACAGGCACCCACTGGGGTCGTGGCGTGGATGACAGTCCGGTTACAGTCTGCGCAACTTATGTGCACAAGTACCTTCGCGGCAGTTATATCGATGCGTTTTTTCGGAGCGTTTTGTAGGCATTTTCTGGGGATAACCTTGGCAAACCCTTGTTCCAGGCGTTTGCCCGAGCGACGACCAATGGTCGGAAATGATCCCATTACCCAGCGTGTCAGCAGGGCATGGCAATTATTTTGCTTTAACGCTTCCCTTCGCCCATTCAATTCGTTACTATCCGCGGCGTTAGTACCAAGCTGAAAGTCAATTCTGGTCGAACAAATCCTCCCGGTCAGCCTTCCCAACGGAAGCCTCTACCGAACAAGCGGGATCGACCACCTCGATGGTTTCCAGGTAAACCTTGCGCCAACACTGCCTTTGAATCGAATGCAAAGGGTGTTGCGAAGCTCACTTACTCTGACCGAACCAGCCTGCAAATTGATCAGGATCTTCACCCCGGGCCCAGAACCTTTGCCCTTGATGTGTTGCCTGCCCTCCTAAGTACCTACCTGCCAGCCCAAGCGCGCCAATTATCAGCGCTTCAAACTGGCTGCTTTGTTCCAGTCGGGTTCTTCGTTCGACCAATGGTGGTCGTCGTCACTGGAACGTTTTAATTTTGCACGGCTCTTATCCGTGTCGCTTGTAGGAACACCCAATCATGACTACTCAAATCCACACTCAGGATGCAATTCGCACCCTAACCAACGCTTTTGCTCCAATGAACTGCCTGATCATGGCCGCTCGCAAAGGCTGCTTCAGCTTCACCCTGGTCAACGAACACGGCATCGCTCGTCACAGCGAACGCCTGTACCCCGATCAATACTCCAGCGCAGAACCGCTGCAGGCCGTGATCGAGCGTACCCGTCAGGCACTGGTTGCCTGATACGCCAGAAAGACTGAAAACCTCAAAAGCCCTGCTCAAAAAGCGGGGCTTTTTATTGCCCGATATTTCTCATTGCGCAGCCTTCGACTAAGTTCCAAACGATATAACGGTTATAACTCGAAGCCGGAAATATTTTAAAAACAGGCCTTTACAGCGCGAATATGACACTACACTTCAACTCAAGCGGCTTGATCCGCTTCCGGCGAGCCTGAGTCGATCCACCTGCTGCCAACGCTCCCTTCAGGTATCGCCGCCCATTTGATGTTTCGAGGGCTTTATGGGTATCGCTGCCAGCGAACTGTGCCGTTATGTGATCCGTCCGACATTGATTTACCTCGGGCGCCATAGCGCAACTGCCGAATCCCTTCTGCTGGGCATTGCCGCCAGCCAGTCAGCCCTTGGTTCCGCCCTGCATGACCGCCGTGGACACGGCCTGTACCGAATTGCCGAACCCCGCCACCAGGCTCTCTGGGATCACTACCTGGCGTTGGACCCGGAGCGCGCGAGCCTCGTGCGCGGCCTCGCCAGTCAGCATGCCTTTCTCAGCGGGCCTCACCTGGAATTGATCGTCAACCTGCGTTACGCCACTGCCATCGCCTGGCTGCTGGTAGAAGAACAGAACACTCCCCTCCCCGCCGCAGATGACTTGTTGGGAATGGCCCGAATCTGGCGCCAGACTTTTCAGCCTCAAGGACGCCTGCGCGATTTCACCTACGCCTGGCAAACCTGTGTTTCACCAATGAATCAGGTCGCCTGCTGATCCACCGATTTCCAAAGATCCTGCAACGGGACGCGAATCTGGTCGGATTGTCCTACAAAACCGCTCTAACTCAAGCCATACAGCCTATAGCGCTGGGACGAAAATGTTGGTAATTTTCGCCCCGGTGATCACCAGGAGTTCTAATAATGAAAAAAGTAATGCTCAAAACCACCATTAGCCTCGCCGTTGCCATGGCATCCACCCAGATCTTCGCAAGTGGCTTTGCCCTCAACGAACAAAGCATCAGCGGGATGGGAACAGGTTTTGCCGGGCGATCTTCTGCTGCCGACGACGCATCCACCATTGCTGGCAACCCTGCCGGCATGTCTCGCCTCAAGCGCGAACAAGTAACCGGCGGTGTTGCTTTCATTGACGCGCACACTGACATCAGTGACGCCAGCTCCAGTCCGAATAGCGGTACCAACAAAGGTGACATGGTCCCTTTCATGGGCGTGCCGATGGGCTACTACGTCAAGCCTATCGATGACCATTGGGCAGTCGGTTTCGGCGTCTACGCTCCATTCGGCCTGGTGACCGACTACGAGAAAGGCTTTGCCGGCCGTTACTTCGGCAGCAAGAGCGAAGTCAAGATCGTCACCCTGCAACCGACTGTCAGCTACGCCTTCAACGACAAGGTTTCCATCGGTTTCGGTCCGACCATCAACCGCATCGACGGCACCCTGGAATCGAACCTGTCGATCACCCAGGCCGCGCCGGACGGCAAGGTCAAGATCGAAGGTGACGACACTGCGCTGGGCTACAACATCGGCGTGCTGGTCCAGGCCACCGACAGCACCCGCGTCGGCCTGACCTACCACTCGAAAGTGAAGTACAAGCTCGAGGGCAACACCAAGGTCGACTACAACGTGCTGGGCCTGATCGGTCAGAACCCAAGCCAGAAATACGACGCTTCGCTGGACCTGACCACGCCTGAATCGGTGGACTTCTCGGTCACTCATCAGCTGGACGACCAGTGGACCCTCTACGCAGGCAGCACCTGGACTCGCTGGAGCCGCCTGAAAGAAATCACCGTCGATAACAAAGGTGTTCCGGCGGTCCTGAACGGTCAGTTCGGCACCATCACCGAAGACCAGAACTGGCACGACACTTGGGCTCACGCCATCGGCGCGTCCTACCAGCTGAACAAGCAATGGGTGCTGCGTACCGGCCTGTCCATTGACCAGGCACCGACCAACAACGTCGACCGCTCCCCACGCATCCCGACTGGCGATCGCAAGATTTTCAGCGTGGGCGCCGGCTGGAGCCCGACCGACGACCTGACCATCGACGTAGCGTATTCGTACCTGCGTGAAGAGTCGGTCAAGGTCACCAACAGCAACGACCGTGGCCAGAACTACAACGCCAAGTATGAAAACTATGCGAATGGTTTCGGCGTAGGCGCGACCTACCGCTTCTGATGAAGCCCGGCGAGCCTGAAACGCTCGCCGCCTGAATCAAAAAAGCCCCGCTCTCTTGTACAGAGGCGGGGCTTTTTAGTGAGCGTCAATCAGGGTTGCGAGGCCAGGGCTTTTTCCACCGCGGCAATGAACTCGGGATCGTCGGGCTTGGTCAGGCTGGAGAAATTGGCGATCACCTTGCCTTTGCGATCGACCACGTATTTGTAGAAATTCCACTTCGGCGCGCTGGTCTGTTTGGCGAGGACCTTGAACAGGTGAGTCGCGTCATCGCCGCGGACTTTCTGCGGCTCGGTCATGGTGAACGTCACCCCATAGTTCACGTAGCAGACCTTGGCGGTCTCAGCGCCGTCCTTGGACTCCTGCTTGAAGTCATTGGACGGAACGCCGATCACCTCCAGCCCCTGATCCTTGTAACGCTGATTCAGAGCCTCAAGGCTTTTGAACTGTGGGGCAAAGCCACAGAAGCTTGCGGTATTGACCACCACCAGCGGCTTACCCTCAAACCGCTGGCACAGGTCGATGGATTCCTTGGCGCGCAGCTTGGGCAACGAGCCCTGCAACAGCTCCGGGCACTCGGTTGCTTGTGCCAATCCGGTAAACGCCACCAGCAACGCGGGGACTGCAATCCAGCGCATCAGCATGTCGGTGCATCCTTATTAATGGTCACAAACGAAGTTACTCGCCCTCGCCTGTTCCTAGCAAGCGCCCATGCCCAACTGCATCAGCGCCAATCCGCCCTGATGCCAGCCCCACCAGGCCAAGGCCAGCAGCAAGGCACCGACAGCGACCACCGCCACTCGCGGCCAGAGACGGTTCATATCGCACTCAACCGGGTTTGCAGACGCGCCACCGGCTGCTCACGCACCGGCCAGTTCAAGGCGGCGGCCAACAGACTCAAGAGAATCGCTACTTGCCAGATCAAGTCATAGCTCCCGGTTCGGTCATACACCACGCCACCCAACCAGCCGCCGAGGAACGAACCGAGCTGGTGGAAGAGGAAAACAATCCCGCCGAGCATGGACAGGTTTCGCACGCCAAACAAGGTCGCCACGGTGCCGTTGGTCAATGGCACGGTCGACAACCACAGGAAGCCCATCGCCATGCCGAACAGGTACGCGGTAGTCGTGGTCACCGGCGCCCACAGAAACAGCGCAATCACCACCGCCCGCAGCAGGTACAGACCGGTGAGCAAGCGCGGCTTGGACATGCGACCGCCGAGCCATCCTGCGGTGTAGGTGCCGAAGATATTGAACAGCCCGATCAGCGCCAGCACCGTGGTGCCCACTGTGGCCGGAAGGTGCTGATCCACCAGATAGGCCGGCAAATGCACGCCGATGAACACCACCTGGAAACCGCAGACAAAAAAGCCGAACGCCAACAGCCAGAACCCCGAATGGGAGCAGGCTTCCCGCAGCGCTTCAGAGAGGGTTTGTTCATGGCCGAGCACTGGCAGCGGTTTGTCCTTGAGCATGCTCACCAGCGGGATAATCAGCGCCACCAGCAGGCCCAGGACCAGCAATGCCGCGGACCAGCCCAGCCAGCCGATCAGCCCCAGCGTACCGGGCAACATGGCGAACTGACCGAAAGAGCCGGCAGCGCTGGCGAGGCCCATGCCCATGCTGCGTTTCTCCGGGGGCACGGCGCGACCGACCACGCCAAGGATCACCGAGAACGAAGTGCCCGACAGGCCGATGCCGATCAACAGGCCCGCACTCAGGGACAACGTCACCGCCGAGTCGGACAAGCCCATGAACACCAGGCCCAACGCGTACAGCACACCGCCGACCAACACCACTTTCGCCGCGCCAAAGCGGTCGGCCAGCGCGCCGGTGAACGGCTGCGCCAGACCCCAGATCAGGTTTTGCAGGGCGATGGCAAAAGCGAACGTCTCACGCCCCCAGCCGAATTCGGCACTCATCGGTGCCAGGAACAGCCCGAAGCCGTGTCGCACGCCCAACGACAATGCCAGGATCAGCGCACTCCCCACCAACACCCAACCGCATGTACGCCACATCGAGGTCATTCTTATTCTCCGGTAGCGGGTATATACCCGCTTAAGATCGGAAAAACCGGCATCACGCCAGTTCGTCCAGCAGTCGCAACAAGGTTTCGCGTTTTTCGACACCCAGACGATCGACCAGCCGCTGCTGCGCCGCTTCCCACGCAGGCAAGGCCGCGGCCAGGCGAGCTGCGCCCGCCTCGGTCAGCCGGACAATGCGATTACGCATGTCCTCACCCTCGACCAGCGCCACCAGGCCCTCACCTTCCAGCACCCGAAGATTGCGCCCCAGGGTGCTGCGGTCCAGACCCATGGCTTCGGCCAGGGTGGAAATACTCGGTTCATTCAGACGCTGCAGATTGCACAGCAAAGAATACTGGGCAACGTTGATCCCGAAGCCATCGAGAGCGCCGTCGTAATGCCTGCTGACGCCACGGGCGGCGCGACGCAGGTTGATGCATAAACATTGGGAATCGAGCATGGTGCGTGTATATACCCGCGAGTGTGTTAAATCAAGTTACAGATGGGTTCATTGATAAATATTCGAGGTGCTTGGTCGACCGCCTTCGCGAGCAGGCTCGCTCCCACAGTGGATCTTCAGTGGACGTTAAATTTATGCAAGACGCCATCAACGTAGGAGCGAGTCTGCTCGCGATGAGGCCGGCACATCCTGCCCACAAACCATCAGACCAACGCCCATCCCACCAGCACCACCATCTCCAGCAATTCCAGCATCGCCCCGGCCGTATCGCCCGTCGTCCCGCCCAATCGCCGCAGCATCACCTGCCGCAACCAAACGAACATCACCCCCGCCAGCACAAGCGCCCAGACACCACTGAACCCTGCGATCAGCACACACGCCAACGCGCTGACTGCCAGCACCCGCTTACCCGCCAAACGCGGCAAATGATCCGCCAGCGCCTGCCCCAACCCGCCGGCACGCACATACGGCGTGGTCAGGAACAATCCCAGCATCGCGCTGCGGCCAATCAGCGGAACGATCATCAGAAAAAGACTGTGCTGCTGCTCGATCAATGCCAGCAACGCGGCGAATTTGAGCAGCAACACCAACACCAGCGTCACCACCGCAATCGGTCCGCTGCGCGGGTCTTTCATGATGGTCAGCGTGCGCTCGCGGTCGCCGAAGCCCCCGAGCCACGCATCGGCGCTATCGGCCAGACCGTCCAGGTGCAACGCGCCGCTGAGCAATACCCAAGTGCTCAGCAGCAGCGCGGCGTGAAGCAACGAAGGCGTGCCCAGTAGCAGCCAGTTCAGTGCCCATAACAGCGCGCCGAACAGCAGCCCCACCAGCGGATAAAACAGCAGCGACCGACCCAGTTCCTGAGGCGCCGGCATACCCGGCAGACGAATCGGCAAACAGCTGAGAAATTGCAGGGCGATCCAGAAGGGCAGCATGGTCAGATCGCTTCCTTGAGGAGGACGCCTGACTCGACGCTCAACGAAAACAGCGAGCCATGCCCGACCTCGACATTCAGCAACTGCTCACGGGGCAAGCCACGTGCCTGAGCCAGCAACAAACGCATGACACCGCCATGACTGATCAGCAAGATCCGTTCACCCGCATACGCCGCGTGCAGACGCGCTACCGCCGTCAGCACCCGCGTTGAGAAATCCTCGACCGGCTCACCTCCCGGCGGCGTAAAGGCATACGGATCGGCCCAGAACAGCCCCAACCCCTCGGCGTCAGTCTCCATCAGCGCCGCCGCGCTCTGTCCTTCCCAGGCACCGAAATGCAGTTCTTGCAGATCCTTGTCCAGGTGCACAGGCAACTCCAACTGCGCACCGAGCTCATGCGCAAACCGCGCACATCGTTGCAGCGGCGAACTGATCAACCGATCCCATGGCCCTTGCTCGACCACCGCCGCGCGCATCTGCGCCCAGCCCTTGTCGGTCAGCGCATCGTCGAGGCTGCCGCGCAAACCGCCGCCCAGTTCGGTTTCCCCGTGGCGCAGAAGATCCAGTCGCAACGTCATGCCGGACGATCCGCCACCGCCGCTTCGGCGAAGGTTGCCATCTGCCCGTGAAGATCGCAGGCCAGACGCAGCAACGGCACGGCCAACGCGGCGCCACTGCCCTCGCCCAGACGCAGCCCCAGATCCAACAGCGGCTCGGCATTGAGGGTTTCCAGTACATGACGATGACCCGGCTCGGCACCGCGATGGCCGAACAACAGCCATTCGCGGCAGCCAGGGTTCAAACGCACCGCCACCAACGCGGCGACGCTGCAGATAAAGCCGTCCACCAGCACCGCAACGCCCTCCTGGGCGCACGCCAGATACGCGCCGACCAGCGCCGCAATCTCAAAACCGCCGATATTGAACAGGGTTTGCAACGCATCACCGCGCTGAGCACCGTGTAATGCCAGGGCACGCTCGATGACTTGGGCTTTGTGGCTGACCCCCGCCGCGTTCAAACCGGTGCCCGGCCCGGCCAGATGCACCACCGGGCAATCGAGCAAGGCACAGGCCAGCGCGCTGGCCGCCGTGGTGTTGCCGATGCCCATCTCGCCGCCGATGAACAGCTGCGCGCCATTGGCGACCGCACGTTGCACGCTGTCGCGACCAGCCTGCAAGGCGAGTTCGCCCTGAGTAGCCGTCATGGCCGGGCTTTCGACGAAATTGGCGGTGCCCGCGCCGATATTGAGGTGACGCACGCCTGGCAGATTCAACGACGGCGTTACCGTGCCGAGGTCGACCACTTCGAGGGAAGCCCCGAGCTGGCGCGCCAACACGCTGATCGCTGCACCGCCGCTGACGAAGTTGTGCAGCATTTGCCCGGTGACTTCCTGAGGGAACGCCGACACGCCTTCTGCAACCACACCATGATCGCCGGCAAAAATGGCAATCCACAGCTGATCGAGACTCGGTTTGACCTGCCCTTGCAGCCCCGCCATTTGCACGGCCACCGATTCCAGTCGGCCAAGGGAGCCAGCGGGTTTGGTCAGTTGCTGTTGACGTGCCTGCGCCTGCTCGACGGCTTGCGCGTCGATCGGCTTGCACGGGTTCAGCCACCAGGATTGAGTCATAACGCGGTTCCTTTCAAAGTCAGGGGCAGGCCGGCGACGGTCAGGACGACTCGTTGGCAGCGCTCGGCCAGGGCTTGATGCAGCCAACCGGCTTCATCGACATAGCGGCGAGTCAATTCGCCCAGCGGCACGACACCCATTCCGGTCTCGTTGCTGACAAAAATGATTTCACCCGGCAAGGAGGCCAGGCAGTCCAACAGGGCTTCGCGTTCAGCGTCGAGACGTTTGGCGTCGTCGAGCATCAGCAGATTGGTCATCCACAGGGTCAGGCAATCCACCAGCAGGCAACGCTCGGCGCGGGCGCTTTCGCGCAATACGCGGGCGAGTTCGATTGGCTCTTCGATCAACGCCCATTCGGCTGGACGACGGGCCCGATGATGGGCGACCCGTTCGTTCATTTCACCGTCCAGCGGTTGACTGGTGGCGATGTAAGTCACTTGGAGGTGACTGTCTAACGCAAGTTTTTCAGCCAGTCGGCTTTTGCCGGAGCGGGCGCCGCCGAGGATCAGTTGCAGCATGGTTCATTCCTTAAATATGCGGTGTAGCTGCTGGCCTATTCGCGGGCGAGCCTCGCTCCTACAGGGCTGAGCCGCTCCTGACCTTGTAGGAGCGAGGCTTACCCGCGAAAGCGTCCTCTCAAAAACCGCAGAGCTCACGCAACAACGCGGTATCCAAATGCTTCTCCACCAGATCCGCCAACCGCTCGATATCCCGCTCGCGCAACCCGTGGTAATCCACGTCCTGCACCTCCTGCAAACCCGCCCAGCGCAGCAGCGCACTGCACGCCGCCGGGGATTCAAACAGGCCGTGCAGGTAGGTGCCGAAAATCTGCCCGTCAACACTTTGCGCGCCATCGCAGCGACCATCGTCCAGCTGCACCGCAGCGTTTTCCAGCGCTGGCCCGGTGGTCACCCCGGCATGGATTTCATAGCCACTGACCTGCGCATCCTCCAGCGCCAGACGACCGCGCACATTGCGCAATTGCTTCTCTTCTTCGAGCTGTGTTTCGAACGCCAGCAAGCCCAGGCCAGCACTGGAACCCGGCGCGCCTTCGAGGCCCAGCGGATCGTGCACCTGCTCACCGAGCATCTGCAGACCGCCGCAAATCCCCAGCACTTTTCCGCCATAACGCAGATGACGACTGATGGCCGTGTCCCAGCCATTGGCCCGCAGGTACGCAAGATCACTGCGCACACTTTTCGAGCCGGGAAGAATGATCAGATCAGCCGGCGGGATTGCCTGGCCGGGGCCGATGAATTGCAGGTCGACTTGCGGATGCAGGCGCAGCGGATCGAAATCGGTGTGGTTGCTGATGCGCGGCAGCACCGGCACCAGCACTTTGAGCACGCGTTCAGCCTTGACGGCCTGGCGCTGATCGATGCCGTCCTCGGCTTCCAGGTGCAAATCCATCACATACGGCAGCACGCCGATCACCGGTTTGCCGGTGCGCGCTTCCAGCCAATCGAGGCCGGGTTGCAGCAAGGCGAGGTCACCGCGAAAACGGTTGATGATGAAGCCTTTGACCCGCGCCTGCTCGGTCGGCGACAGCAGTTCCAGCGTGCCCACCAGATGCGCGAACACCCCGCCGCGATTGATGTCGGCGATCAACACCACCGGACAATCCACCGCTTCGGCAAAGCCCATGTTGGCAATGTCGCCGGCACGCAGATTGATCTCGGCCGGCGAGCCCGCGCCTTCGACCATGACCACCGGATACGCCGCGCTCAATCGTTCATGGGAAGCCAGTACGGCTTGCATGGCGATGGCTTTGTAGTCGTGATAGGCGACCGCGTTCATGGTCGTGACCGCGCGACCATGGATGATGACCTGGGCGCCTGTGTCGCTGTTGGGCTTGAGCAGCACCGGATTCATGTCAGTGTGCGGTTCCAGGTTGGCCGCCTGGGCCTGCACCGCCTGGGCGCGGCCGATCTCGCCGCCGTCGGCGGTCACGGCACTGTTGAGGGCCATGTTCTGCGGTTTGAACGGCACGACGCGCACGCCCTGACGCGTGACCCAGCGACACAAGGCCGTCACCAGCGTGCTTTTACCGGCGTCGGAGGTGGTGCCCTGCACCATCAATGTTGTCATTGGGCTTCCTTTACGAAGGCTTGAAGCGCTTGCTCAAGACGCAGCCAATCGGCTTCATCCGCCGGCAAGCCGAAACGCACGCTGCTGTTGTGGGCGAACAGCCGCAGCAAGATGCCGCGCCTGGCCATGAACTCGTGAAGCGCTTCGGCATGCTCGGTCATCAGCCATTGAAACAAGGCGCAGCCACCCTGCGGCTGCAAACCATACTGCCCAAGCAAAAGTGCCAGGCGTTTGCCGGCCTCTTCGCTGCGCGCGCGCTGCCTTGCATGGCCTTCGGTGTCCAGCAAACAGGCTTGGCCCAACACGCGTGTCGGCCCGCTGACCGCCCACGGGCCCACCTGTTCTGCGAGCAGTTTGAGCAGCTTGCGCTCAGCCAGCACAAAGCCCAACCGCACACCGGCCAAGCCAAAAAACTTGCCGAAGGAACGTAGCACGATCAGGCCGACCTGATGGGCAAACGGCGCGAGGCTCAACGCCGGCGTGTTGTCCATGAACGCTTCGTCCACCACCAGCCAGCCGCCGCGCGAGGCCAGTCGGGCATGCCAGTCGAGCAAGCGACTCGGGCTCAGGCTCAAGCCTGTCGGGTTGTTCGGGTTGACCACCACCAGCACGTCGAGGCTGTCGATATAGAAGTCGACTTCCTGCTCCAGCACCTCGCGCACGATGTAACCATTGCTGCGCCATGCGTGCGCGTGTTCGGCGTAACACGGCGACAGCACGCCGACCTTACCGGCCCGACGCAAACGCGGCAGTAACTGGATGGCCATTTGCGAACCGGCCACCGGCAGCACCTGTCCGGTGCCGTAATAATCGCAAGCGGCCTGCTCCAGACCATCATCGGTTTCCGGCAAGCGCGCCCAGGCGCGCAACGGAATGTCCGGGATCGGGAATGGCCACGGCGCGAGACCGCTGGACAGGTCCAGCCAGTCAGCTTCGGCAATGCCATATTCGAGCGCGGCCTTGCGCAAGCGACCACCGTGCTCAAGCATAGAATTCAGCTCCCACGCAGAGAATCAGCAGCCATAACCATACCCCGCGCTGAACCAATTGCCAGCCACGGTCGATGGAATCGGCATCCGCCGGCACGCCTTCGCCCAGTTGCGAGCGCTGATGCAATTCACCGTGATAGATCGCCGCCCCGCCCAACTCGACGCCGAGCGCACCGGCACCGGCCGCCATGACGGGCCCGGCGTTGGGGCTGTCCCAGGTCGGGCCCTGGGTGCGCCAGCATTTCAAGGCCAGCCGGGTTTTGCCCAGCAGCGCGTAGGTCAACGCCACCAGGCGTGCAGGCAGGTAGTTGAGGACATCGTCGATCTTCGCCGCCGCCCAACCGAAACGTTCGAAGCGTTCGTTGCGGTAACCCCACATGGCATCGAGGGTGTTACTCAAGCGATAGAGCACCACGCCGGGCGCGCCGGCCACGGCAAACCAGAACAGCGCAGCAAATACCGCGTCGCTGCCGTTCTCCAGGACAGATTCAGTGGCGGCACGGGCCACTTCGGTTTGATCCAGTTCACTGGTCTGACGGCTGACCAAATAACCCACGCGCTTGCGGGCTTCGTCCAGATCATCGCTGCGCAAAGCCTTGGCCACCGGCTCGACGTGCTCACCGAGGCTACGCATGCCGAGGGCGCAATAGAGCGCGAGAATCTCGACAATCCAGCCCACATACGGTGCCCAGGAAAAAGCCGTGGCAAGCAAGGTCAGCGGCACGACCGCGATCACCCACGCGGTGACGCCATGGCTGCGCCAGCCACGCCCCTCACCGTTGAAACGTTGCTCGATGCGGTCGGCAAAACGGCCGAACGCCACCAGCGGATGCCAGCGTTTGGGTTCACCCAGCAGCGCGTCCAGCGCAACCGCGGCGACACTCAATAACGCCACACTCATTGACTCACTCCCCAATAATTTTCATACAGCAACTCACTGAGCGGACGCGCCTGCGCCCACCCTTCGAGTACCAGCATCGGCGCCGCATAGAATTCCTTGACCGGGCCGAGGCAAAGAACCGCCAACGGCTTGGCCCCGGGTGGCAAACCCAGCAGGTCCGCCAGCGCTTGCGGTTCGAACAGCGACACCCAGCCCAAGCCCAGACCTTCGGCGCGGGAGGCCAGCCAGAGGTTCTGGATCGCGCAGGACAGCGAGGCCATGTCCATTTCCGGCAAGGTGCGACGACCGAAGATGTGGCGCTCGCGATCGTCCATGAGCGCGGCGACCAACACCTCGGCGCAGTCGTTGATGCCTTCGACCTTGAGCTTCATGAATTCGTCAATGCGCTCGCCGAGGGCTTCGGCGGTGCGGATGCGTTCTTCTTCCACCAGTCGCTGGATGTTGCCTCGCAGGGCCCGGTCGCTGATGCGGATGAAGCGCCAGGGCTGCATCAGGCCGACGCTCGGGGCCTGGTGGGCGGCTTCGAGCAGACGCCGCAACAACTCGGGCTCGACGGTGCCGCCACTGAAGTGGCGCATGTCGCGACGTTCGGCGATGGCTCGGTAGACCGCTTCGCGTTCGGCTTCGGAGAATGCGTTGTCGGTCATGGCCTCTTCGCGAGCAGGCTCGCTCCTACAGGGGTTGGGTGATCCATTGTAGGAGCGACGGTGCGACGATTCGGCCTGCTCGCGAAGGCGGCATCAAGGTCAGGCGCAAAAAGCGCGGCGACTGCGGTGGGATTGGACGGAAAATAAAAATGCACATAAGAGGCGGTCATCCGCCCCTCACGGTAAACCGCCTCCGCCCCACGCCCGCCGTTCGGACTGAGTCCACGGGCAATCGGCTCAAGTTCGGTGCTGGTCAACGAATGGTGATAGGTGTGCCCACGCAGTGAACCTTCCGGCAACTCAACCGCTTGCAACGCCAGCGCGGCCAGACGCTTTTGCATCACCGCATCACCTTTGAGCAAGCCCACCAGTTCGGCGCGAGCTCCCTCGACATCAGTCAACGAATCGAGCAGGTACAACATCCCGCCGCACTCGGCCAGCAACGGTTTGCCGGCGGCATGATGGGCGCGGATCGCGTCGAGCATCGAGGTGTTCTGTGACAGCGCCACATGGTGCAGTTCCGGATAACCGCCCGGCAGATAAAGGCTGTCAGCTTCCGGTAGATCAGCATCGCGGATCGGCGAGAAGAACAGCAACTCGGCGCCCATGGCGCGCAGCAAGTCCAGGCTCGCGCCGTAGGTGAAGGCAAACGCTTCATCACGGGCCACGGCAATTCGGATGCCTTTAAGCAAAGGCTCGGCGGCGATCACGTCGGGCCCGGCGAACTCCACGGCAGGCGGCAGCGTCACATCGCAACTGCTGGCCAGCGATTCGGCCGCCGCATCGAGGCGCAGGTCCAGATCATTCAACTCGCTGGCCTGGACCAGACCGAGGTGCCGACTCGGCAATTCGATCGCGGTTTCCCGCGACAAGGCGCCGTACCAGCGCAAGCCTTCCGTCAGGCTGCCTTCGAGCAATTGCGCATGACGCAGCGTGCCCACGCGGTTGGCCAGTACACCGGCAAACGGCAAGTCCGGCTGATACTTCGCCAGCCCCAACGCCAGCGCACCAAAGGTCTGCGCCATGGCCGTGCCGTCGATCACGCCGAGCACCGGCACACCGAAGTGCCGCGCCAGGTCGGCGCTGGACGGCGTGCCGTCGAACAGGCCCATGACGCCTTCTATCAGGATCAGGTCGGCTTCCCCGGCCGCTTCCCATAACAGACGACGACTTTCCTGCTCGCCGACCATCCACATGTCCAGTTGATACACCGGCGCACCGCTGGCGCGTTCGAGAATCATCGGGTCGAGAAAGTCCGGGCCACATTTGAACACGCGGACCTTGCGCCCCTGATTGCGGTGCAAACGGGCCAGCGCGGCGGTGACGGTGGTCTTGCCCTGACCGGAGGCCGGCGCGGCAATCAATACCGCCGGGCAATGACGATGACTATTCATAAAGTGCGGCTCACAACTCGACGCCTTTTTGCGCTTTGATGCCGGCCTGGAACGCGTGCTTGATCACGCCCATTTCGGTGACTGTGTCGGCCAGTTCGATCATCTCTGGCTTGGCGCCGCGACCGGTGACCACCACGTGTTGCATCGGCGGACGCGCCTGCAAATCACTGAGTACCTGATCGAGGTCGAGGTAGCCGTGCTTGAGGGCGATGTTCAACTCATCCAGCACCACCAGACCGATCGACGGGTCACGCAGCAGTTCCTGGGACACCGCCCATGCGGCCTCGGCGGCGGCGATGTCACGCTGGCGGTCCTGGGTTTCCCAAGTGAAGCCCTCGCCCATCACATGAAAACGCACCTGCTCCGGGAAGCGGCGGAAGAACAGCTCTTCGCCGGTGCTGTTACGGCCCTTGATGAACTGCACCACGCCGCACTGCATGCCGTGGCCCATGGACCGGGCGAGCATGCCGAAGGCCGAGCTGCTCTTGCCTTTGCCGTTGCCGGTCAGCACCAGCAGCAGGCCGCACTCGTTCGGGGAGTTGGCGATGCGTTCGTCGATCACCGCTTTTTTGCGCTGCATGCGCGCCAGGTGGCGTTCGTCACGATCAGGGGAATCAGTCATGGGGAGCTCTCCGTTGAGGCTGGATAACGGCGGGCAGGCACAAGAATAGACGGCAACAAGCCTGGCATCGCCCACCGTGATGCCGTTGGATGAATCAGGCCGGTCTCCGGGCTCATGAGCGGCTTGCGCCGGACTGCGCGCCTTCCCATATCGACAGTCGACACAGTGGCTCAAGACGCAGTCTTTACTCATTTACCGTTGCGGGGGCAGCGCCGGGATCATGACTCTTCGTCGCTTGAAGAGAGTCACTCACCGGCTTCCCTGTTTCACTCTGTCGGCTTCGCCACAGAGCACCTGAAACAAGCCGCGAAGGTTAGAGGGTTGGGGGGGGAGCGTCAATTGAAGACAGGGCACGGATTCTCGATAGACTGCCGCCCATCAATAACCTGACGTCAATCTTGCGCCATACTGCCAGCAGTGATATCAAAGCGCCATAAACCCAACAACACAATTACAAGGGTGAGCGACATGCAAGGCATGATCATCAGTAATCCGAAGCTGGAATTCCTGCGACCGGTGCTGGAACGCTGGTTTGACTGTATCGACCGCTTTAACGCCGTGCGCGGCGATAACGACACGCCTTATTGGTACGACGAGAAAGCCAACCTTGGCCTGCTCTGCGCCGCGGCCTGGATGGCGGAAATGGTCACGCTGCAACAAACGCCGACCCGTAAACAGAACGAAGAAGGCGAACGCAACAGCCGCGCCGACCTGTTTATCGCCACCGCCGAAGAACGCGCCTACCTTCAGGCCACTCAACGCTGGCCGAAGGTCAACAGCCTGAACCTGAGCCAGGCGCTGCAGGACATCACCAGCGACGCCAAACGCATCAGCTACGCCAGCGACCTGAAACTCGGCTGCCTGTTCGTTGCGCCACAAAAGGCCCAACAGAGCGCGACCCCGGAAGAACTCCAGGACATGGTCGACGACCTGCAAAAGGAACACAGCTGCGCCGTGGCCTGGTATTTCCCGTACGCCTATCGCAAGTTGCGCAACGAAGCCGGTCACTATCACCCCGGCATCGCCGTGCTGCTCAAGGAAGCCCGCGGCTGACCGGTTGAACCATCGCGCGTCTAAGCTTCTCTATGACTAAGTCAATGCATTCATAGGGAAGTCCAGCATGCGCAAGACTCAGCTCGTTCTCGTCATCGCGCTCGCCGGAGGGCTCGCCGCCTGTGGTGAAACCTCCAGCCTGCAAGTCTCCGACGGCACCGGCCCGTCACCCAAGCTGCCCGAGCCGAACAAGACCCTGATCCCGACGGTGAATATCGCCCCGGCGATCGGCTGGCCGGAGGGTGCAAAACCCACCGCTGCGGCAGGCACTCAGGTAGCGGCATTTGCCGAAGGGCTCGATCACCCGCGCTGGCTCTACGTGCTGCCCAACGGCGATGTATTGGTGGCGGAAACCAATGCCCCTCCCAAACCCGATGACGGCAAAGGCATTCGCGGCTGGGTGATGGGCAAAGTCATGGGCCGTGCCGGTGCCGGCGTCCCTAGCCCCAACCGCATCACGCTGCTGCGGGACAAGGACCACGACGGCATCGCCGAAACCCGCACGGTGTTCCTGGAAAACCTCAATTCGCCCTTCGGCATGACCCTGGTCGGCAATGACCTGTATGTCGCCGATACCGACCGCTTGCTGCGCTTTCATTATGAAAATGGCGACACCGCAATCAAGTCGCAGCCGATCAAGGTGGTCGATCTGCCGGGCGGCACGTTGAATCACCACTGGACCAAAAACGTCATCGCCAGCAAGGATGGGAGCAAGCTGTACGTCACCGTCGGCTCCAACAGCAACGTCGGCGAAAACGGCCTGGATCAGGAGGAAGGTCGTGCGGCGATCTGGGAAGTGGATCGCGCCACCGGCAATCACCGGATCTTCGCCTCGGGGATTCGTAATCCGAACGGCCTGGCCTGGGAACCTCAGACCGGCGCCCTGTGGACGGCGGTCAATGAGCGCGACGAAATCGGCAGCGACCTGGTGCCGGACTACATCACGTCAGTGAAAGACGGCGGGTTCTACGGCTGGCCCTTCAGCTACTACGGCCAGCACGTCGATATCCGCGTCGAGCCGCAAAACCCAGATCTGGTGGCCAAGGCCATTGCTCCGGATTATGCGGTCGGCCCACATACCGCATCGCTGGGCCTGTCGTTTGCCGAGGGCAACACACTTCCCGCGCAATTCAAGGAAGGCGCCTTCATCGGCCAGCACGGCTCCTGGAATCGCAAGCCGCACAGTGGCTATAAAGTGATTTTCGTCCCGTTCGCGGGTGGCAAGCCGACCGGCCAACCGGTTGATGTACTGACAGGCTTCCTCAACGAAGATGAAAAAGCCATGGGTCGGCCCGTAGGCGTGGTGATTGATCAGCAGGGCGGTTTGCTGGTGGCCGATGATGTGGGGAACAAGGTGTGGCGCGTTTCGGCCGCTAAATAGCCGCCCTGCAGGGGCGAGGCTTGCCCGCGAAGGCTGTAGGACAGGCAACATCAATGTTGGATGTGCCGACGCCTTCGCGGGCAAGCCTCGCTCCTACAAGGGTCAGCGTTTTCGACAGAGCGTGAGCCCATCACCCAACGGCAACAACGACAGATCCACACGCACGTCATTCTTCAAGGCGCGATTGAGCGCCTGGATGGCTCGGGTGTCTGCACTCTCGGGATTCTCCTCAAGCACCCGCCCACTCCACAGCGTGTTATCGAACACCGCCAGCCCGCCGACGCGCAGCAGACGCAGTGCATGCTCCAGATAGTTCGGATAGTTGGACTTGTCGGCATCAATGAAGATCAGGTCGAACGCCTCCGGCTGATCCAGCATGGCGAGCGTTTCCAGTGCAGGGGCCAGCCGCAGGTCAATTCGCTCGGCCAGCCCCGCTTCCTGCCAATAACGGCGTGCGATAGCGTTGTAGTCGCCGGGAATGTCGCAGCAAATCAGCGAACCGCCCTGCGGCAATGCAGCGGCCATGCACAGGGCGCTGTAACCGGTAAACGTACCGACTTCCAGCAAGCGCTTGGCACCAATGAGTTTGACCAATAACGCGAGGAACTGCCCCTGCTCCGGCGCTACCTGCCAGCGCGCCATTGGCATCGCCTGGGTCTCGTCGCGCAAGCGCTTGAGCAGCGGCGTTTCCCTCAGGGAAACGTCGAGCAGGTATTGATACAGGGCATCGTCGAGATTGAGAGTGCGAGCGGTCATGACAACCTCTTCGGACAGGACGCTACGGATTACGCGCCAGGTGTTCAGGCTGCAGAACGCGCTTGGCGCTCAGATAAGCCTTCTGCCAGTAAGCCTTGGACAGGCTGTCGAGCTTCACCGTGCCGCCAGTGGCCGGCGCATGAACGAAGCGACCTTCACCGACGTAGATACCGGCATGACTGACCTGGGATCCGCCATTGGTGGCGAAGAAGATCAAGTCACCGGTTTGCAGGCCTTCCTTGCCGACGTTGGCCGCCTGCATGCTGATCATTTCGCGGGTGGTACGCGGCAGGGAAATACCGGTGACGTCATGGTAGACGTAACCGATCAGGCCGCTGCAATCGAAACCCGAATCCGGCGTGTTGCCCCCCCAACGATACGGCGTGCCCACCAGGCCCAGCGCGCGGAACAGCACGTCTTCTGCCTCGGGGGAAAAGGGTTGTGGGTTACCGAAAACAATGGGTGCACGAACCACCGGCGCAGGCGGCGGTGTGCGACTGGCGCAGGCGCTGAGCAGCGCTGCGAAGAACATGATTGCGAGGCGGGCCGACATCGTCATAAGCAGAACATCCTGATCTGGCTGCGGCTTTTTCTGCCGGGAAGGCAGAAAAGAAAACCGCCTGCGCAGGACGCAGGCGGTTTGCCATCAATAATAGATCTGGATTCTAGCGGCTATGGGCCAAACTTCAAGTAAGACTTTAAGTTCGCCTTACAAAGTGTCCGCCTACTTCGTTGCGAAGAGGTAGTTGTCGCCACCCACGTGGCGACAGGTTAAGCCTTATTTGCGTGCAGTGACCACGGTCGGAGCCATCGCGAGGGCGCGTTTGGCTTCGATGAAGGTCTTGCTCCAGTAGCTGTCGCCCAGGCTATCGACCCGGACACCACCGCTTTTGCGGCTGCTGGAGTGGATGAACTGGTTGTCACCCAGGTAGATCCCGGCGTGACTGACACGACCACGACGACCATTGGTGGCGAAGAACAGCAGATCACCCGGCTTCAGCGCGCTGCGAGCTACCAGCGGAGCGTCGACGTTGATCATTTCGCGAGTGGAGCGCGGCAGGTTCATGCCGGCTTCTTCACGAAACAGATAACCGATGAAACCGCTGCAATCGAAGCCAGCCTCGGAGGTGCCGCCGAAACGGTAACGGGTACCGATCAGGGACATGCCACGCTCGAGGATGCTGTCAGCCAGAACCGGAAGCTGGTACGACTTGCCATCGGCGAAGTTTGCCAGTTCTTTATCGGTGGCTAGCTCTTCCTGGAAAAGAACGGAAGAAGACTGCGCAGTAACTGAATTCTTGACCTGCTGTTGTTGCTCTTGCTGAGTCACTGGGGAGTGGGCAGCGCAACCGAACAACAGGGTGACGAGTGCGAGAGGCACGAGGGGTGCGAAGCGCTTTAGCATGGGCACGACCGTGGCTGATAGTTGTAAAGAAGCCGAGACTATGCCCGCTATCATCCTCATTTGCAAATTCAATCGAACTTTATGTGACTTCCCGGTTTCGCGATTACATCTAAGCGCTTAAGCCCCATTTAGACACTCGCGCAGCCTGCACCCTGCAGGAAAGCGGATTTTCTGGCGCCTGAAATATGCCAAAAACCCCCGCCAAGCTTAGGTTTACCAGCCTAGGGTTTCTTTCAGGAACGGAATCGTCAGCTTGCGCTGAGCTTGAAGGGAGGCCTGATCGAGACGCTCAAGCAGCTCGAAAAGCGCGCTCATGCTGCGGGTACCACGAGTCAAAATAAAATGCCCGACTTCATCGGTCAGGTGCAGGCCGCGACGGGATGCACGCAGTTGCAAGGCGCGCAACTTGTCTTCGTCAGAGAGCGGACGCATCTGGAAGATCAGTGCCAGGGTCAGGCGCGATTTCAGGTCAGCCAGTTTCACCGGCAGTTCGCGCGGCGAGGTTGATGCAGCAATCAACAGACGCCGACCGCTGTCGCGCAGACGATTGAACAGATGGAACAACGCCTCTTCCCAATCCGCCCGGCCGGCCACGGCCTGCAAATCATCCAGGCAGACCAGTTCGTATTGTTCGAGGTTGTCGAGGATCGAGATGCCGCGGTCCAGCAGCTCGGCCAGCGGCAGATACACCGCCGGCTCCCCCAGTTGTTCGAAGCGCAGGCAGGCGGCCTGCAACAAGTGCGTGCGCCCTACCCCGTCCTTGCCCCAGAGATAAATCAGGCTTTCTGTCCAGCCGGCGTCGGCTTCGCATAGCCGCTCGACATAGCCGAGTGCAGCGGCATTGGCGCCTGGGTAGTAATTGATAAAGGTAGCGTCATCACGCAGACGCACACCTAGGGGCAGCTGAATCGGTTTCATGCTGACTGAACAGTTCCAAAGGAACCGTTAGTGGCCTCTGTGTAAAGTTTGCGAAGTTTATACCCGTGAGGCGGGTCGCACAATGCGACAGACCACAAGCAAAATCAAAGGTTTGCGTTAACGCCCTGGTTTCATGACAGTTTCTTTGGCGGCGCATGTGACAGCCGCGCGAGGGATACGGGCCGACCCGGCATGGAACCAGGCCGCCCGCCACAGGACTTCAACGACTCTTACAGCTCCGGTTCGTCGACACCACTGTAGATATCAGAATCCTTATACAAATCATGCACATGGCGCACCAGCACCATGATCACCGCCGCCACCGGCAGCGCCAGTAACACGCCGGTAAAGCCGAACAGTTCGCCCCCCGCCAGAATCGCGAAGATCACCGCCACCGGGTGCAGACCGATACGATCGCCCACCAGCAACGGCGTCAGCACCATGCCTTCCAGTGCCTGCCCGACCATGAACACCGCAACGATGCCGATCATGGGATACAGATCGCCACCGAACTGGAACAGGCCGGCGATCAACGCCGCGCCGATCCCGATGACAAACCCCATGTACGGCACAATGGCCGCCAGGCCTGCGATCAGACCGATCAACAACCCCAGCTCCAGCCCCACCAGCATCAAGCCCGCAGCGTAGATCACGCCCAGCGCCAGCATCACCAGCAACTGCCCGCGCACAAATGCCCCCAACACTTCATGGCATTCGCCCGCCAGGGTCACCACGCGTTCTTCACGATCACGAGGAAGCAGGCTGCGGATCTTGGCCATCATCAGGTCCCAGTCCCGCAGCAGGTAGAAACTCACGACAGGGATCAGCACCAGATTCGCCAGCCAGCCGATCAACGCCAGCCCGGACGCCGTCGCCTGACTCAGCACCACCCCGACGATGTCGGTGGTCTGGCCCA
The DNA here is from genome assembly GCF_058797635.1 of Pseudomonas sp. GW823-FHT02C02. Lineage (NCBI taxonomy): Bacteria > Pseudomonadati > Pseudomonadota > Gammaproteobacteria > Pseudomonadales > Pseudomonadaceae > Pseudomonas > Pseudomonas sp. GW823-FHT02C02. Next base: position 35,441 of record NZ_JBXAJV010000015.1, read on the forward strand.
TGTGTTCGCTGATCGCGGCCTTGAGCTTGTCGAACTTCCAGAAGTTATCCGACAGTCCGAATTTTGATTGCGCCCACGGCAGTGCAGTGTGCTGCAGCCAGTCGAGCATCTGCGGCGCCAGTTCATACAAGCGAAATAACTGCTTGGCGAGCATCGGCACCAGCACCAGCAGCAATGTGGTGAAGATCAAGGTGATCAGCGCAAACACCGCCACCACGCCCCAGGTGCGTGACAGACCGGCCTTTTCCAGCCGATCCACCAGCGGATCGAACAGATAGGCCAGCAGCAACGCGACCAGAAAGGGCGTCAGGATCGGATGCAACAACCAGACAAACACGCAGAGCAGAACCACCCCACCCAACCAGAACCAACGCCGCGTATCCGCCATGTACCACTCCATATGCATCTATATAAAGAAAGAAAACCTTACCAACGGAATCTCAGCTGTGGCACCGGTGCCGGGGTTGGTGCAACGACCGGCGCCGCACCCTCGGCTGGCTGCGCAGGCGCTGCCGGTGCAGGCGCCTCACCGGCTGGAACTTCCTGCAACTTCGCGAGGGACAGCTGCGAACGTAACTGCTCGGCGCTGCCATTGACCCGATAGAGAATGCGCTCGCCATCAACCGTTTGCAGGCGCGCCCTAAAAGGCTCCAGCAAGCGTCCAAGGGCGGCGTAGCGTTCCAGGTTCATGCCCTGCACTTCCAGCAATTGTTCGCCCGAAGCGCCCGGCTTGACGACAAACCGCGGTGCCAGGCGCTCACTGACCGCCAGCATCACTGCATCGGCTACAGCAGCCTGATCCGCCCCTTGTACGCTGCCCGCCTCTTTCTTGTCGCCCAGCCACATGTTCCATTTGGCCTGCCACTGGCCGCCCTCTTCCCGGGCATGCACCGCGAGCAAGGCATCGGCATTGTAACGGTCCGAGGCAGCGCGCAACGGCGTTGCATCTGCCCCTTCAAGGTTGGGTGCCGTAGCCACCAGCTGCTCACTCAGGTCCGCCAACGGCAATCGCAACGGCAGACCACGATGCTGGGCTGCGCGACGCAACGGCGCGGCGCTGGACTGGCCATCGCCCACCAGGCTCGATCCCTCGGCGGAGTCGTTCAACCACCAACTCAGGATCGACGGCCGATTCGTCCCCCACAAAGACAACCCGGCGCGGCGCAAGGCTTGTTCGGTGCTGGCCGGGTCGAAATCGACTTTCAGCACTTCCGGCGGGCCGGCGTCGAAACCGTATTGACTGATGATCTGTTGCGGGTCTTTGCGCAGCGCCGCCAACCCCGGACTTTGCGCAGCCTTGGGATCACCGGTCAGGCGCAGCACCAGGGTGTCCAGCGCGCGCTGGGTCGCCTGGTCGCGCTCCTCAGACGATTGACTGCTGACAGGCTCACGCACTTGATACAGGCCTTTGACGGTTTCGGCATGACTCGCCAGGCTGACCAGTGAAAAACAGCCTGCAAATAAAAATCTGGAAAAAAAACGCATGGGAGATTCCTGACGACGAGAGCGGCTGGAACAGACCGCATGAAGATGATCGAGCAAGGCTGTGACCACATCCCTGCGCAAAACATTCACCACGATCTGACTAAGTTTTTCGCACTGTCATAACGATAGACGGTTAATCGCGATACCTTATACAGCCATCGAGGCGGCGACCAACACGGGCAATAAAGGTTTTTTTCAGCCGATATGCCCCTGCCGTCGGCGTGAGGATGGCCGCTGCCCTTCAAGCCTGATAAAATCGCGCGCCTTCGCAGACCGGCAACAGCCGGGCACCCTGAAATTCGTGCAAGGCGCTCGCCTTCGTTTATTTCAGCGGTCCCACTGGACTCGGTCGTTACCCCTGAATCCCCCCTAAAGGCCTGGATCATGAGCAAGCAACCCTCCCTGAGCTACAAGGACGCCGGTGTAGACATCGACGCCGGTGAAGCATTGGTCGAACGCATCAAGAGCGTCGCCAAGCGCACTGCGCGCCCGGAAGTCATGGGCGGCCTGGGCGGTTTCGGCGCCCTCTGCGAAATCCCGGCCGGCTACAAGCAGCCCGTACTGGTTTCCGGCACCGACGGCGTGGGCACCAAGCTGCGCCTGGCGTTGAACCTGAACAAGCACGACAGCATCGGCATCGACCTGGTGGCCATGTGCGTGAACGACCTGGTGGTCTGCGGCGCCGAGCCGCTGTTCTTCCTCGACTACTACGCCACCGGCAAGCTGAACGTCGAAACCGCGACCCAGGTCGTGACCGGCATCGGCGCTGGCTGTGAACTGTCCGGCTGCTCCCTGGTCGGCGGCGAAACCGCTGAAATGCCTGGCATGTACGAAGGCGAAGACTACGACCTGGCCGGCTTCTGCGTCGGCGTCGTGGAAAAATCCGAAATCATCGACGGTTCGAAAGTCGCTGCCGGCGATGCCCTGCTCGCCCTGCCGTCTTCCGGCCCGCACTCCAACGGCTACTCGCTGATCCGCAAGATCATCGAAGTCTCCGGTGCCGATATCGAAAATATCCAGCTCGACGGCAAACCGCTGACCGACCTGCTGATGGCCCCGACCCGCATCTACGTGAAACCGTTGCTCAAGCTGATCAAGGACACCGGCGCGGTCAAAGCCATGGCCCACATCACCGGTGGCGGCCTGCTGGACAACATCCCGCGCGTACTGCCAAAAGGCGCCCAAGCCGTGGTTGACGTCGCAAGCTGGACCCGCCCTGCCGTGTTCGACTGGCTGCAAGAGAAAGGCAACGTCGACGAAAACGAAATGCACCGCGTGCTGAACTGCGGCGTGGGCATGGTCATCTGCGTGGCTCAAGAGCACGTTGAAACTGCCCTGAACGTCCTGCGTGAAGCCGGCGAGCAGCCATGGGTTATCGGTCAGATCGCCACCGCTGCCGAAGGCGCAGCCCAGGTTGAACTGAAGAACCTCAAGGCTCATTGATGTCCCAGACCTGTGATGTGGTGGTGCTGTTGTCCGGCACCGGCAGTAACTTGCAGGCCTTGATCGACAGCACGCGGACCGGCGACAGCCCGGTCCGCATCGCCGCGGTGATTTCCAACCGCGCCGACGCTTACGGCCTGCAACGCGCCAGGGACGCGGGTATCGACACCCGCTCCCTGGATCACAAGGCTTTCGAAGGCCGCGAAGCCTTCGATGCCGCGCTGATCGAACTGATCGACGCCTTCAACCCCAAACTCGTGGTACTGGCCGGTTTCATGCGCATTCTCAGCGCTGACTTCGTGCGCCACTACGCGGGTCGCCTGCTCAACATCCATCCCTCGCTGCTACCCAAATACAAAGGGTTACACACTCATCAGCGCGCGCTGGAAGCCGGCGACACGGAACATGGCTGCTCCGTGCACTTCGTCACCGAGGAACTCGATGGCGGACCACTGGTCGTACAGGCAGTAATACCGGTAGAGTTGCACGATTCGCCGCAGAGTCTGGCGCAGCGAGTCCATGTTCAGGAACACCTGATCTACCCGATGGCTGTACGCTGGTTTGCCGAAGGCCGTTTATCGCTCGGTGAGCAAGGTGCTTTACTGGATGGAAAGTTACTCGCGGCCAGCGGCCACTTGATTCGACACTAGGAGATTTTATGCGTCGCGCCCTGCTCTTCGCTTGCGCTCTGTTTGCCCTGCCTTTCGCGCAGGCTGCAGACCTTCAACCTTTCTCCGCCAGCTACACCGCCGACTGGAAGCAGCTGCCCATGAGTGGCACGGCTGAACGCAGCCTGACCCAGGGTGCCAACGGTGTCTGGAAGCTCAGCTTCAAGGCCTCGATGATGATCGCCAGCCTGACAGAAGAAAGCACCCTTACCCTGGACAAGGACACGTTGCTGCCCCAGTCCTACCACTTCGAACGCGGTGGTCTGGGTAAAGCCAAGAAAGCCGACCTGGACTTCGACTGGACCAACAAAATGGTCACTGGCACCGATCGCGGTGATGCGGTCAAGATCCCGCTGAACCGTGGCATGGTCGACAAATCCACCTATCAGCTGGCCCTGCAACACGATGTGGCCGCCGGCAAAAAAAGCATGAGCTATCAGGTCGTCGATGATGGCGAAGTCGATACGTATGACTTCCGCGTGCTGGGTTCGGAGAAAGTCGACACCAAGGCCGGCCAGATCGATGCGATCAAGGTCGAGCGCGTGCGCGACCCGACGCAAAGCAAGCGCATCACCGTCCTGTGGTTCGCCAAGGATTGGGATTACCTGCTGGTTCGCCTGCAACAGGTCGAAACCGATGGCAAGGAGTACAACATCATGCTCCTTGACGGTACGGTCAACGGCAAGGCTGTCAAAGGCAGCTGATCCGGGCCTGAACAAAAATCCGGAATCCCTCAGGGATTCCGGATTTTTTTATGCCTGCTGAACGTCAAATCCGCGCCAGCGCCTGAGCCAGGTCAGCGCGCAGATCCTCGACATCCTCGACCCCCACGGACAAACGCACCAGCGCATCGCCGATCCCGAGTTGTGCACGGGTGTCTGCGGGGATGGTGGCATGCGTCATGATTGCCGGATGCTCGATCAGGCTTTCCACCCCGCCCAGGCTCTCGGCCAGGGCAAATATCTGCACATTTTCAAGGAAGCGTCTGGCACCGGCCAGGTCGCTGTTCAGGTCGAGGGAAATCATCCCGCCAAATCCACGCATCTGCTGCCGCGCCAATTCGTGCTGCGGGTGCGACGGCAAGCCCGGATAGTAAACGCGTGCCACTTGCGGCTGACGCTCCAGCCATTGCGCCAGCTCCAGCGCGTTACTGCAATGACGCTCCATGCGCAACGCCAGGGTCTTCACGCCGCGCAGGGTGAGGAACGCGTCAAACGGCCCGGCGATGGCACCTACCGCGTTCTGCAAAAAGCCCAGGCGCTCGGCCAGTTCGGCGTTCTGCCCGACCACCGCAATGCCGCCGATCACGTCGGAGTGGCCGTTCAGGTACTTGGTCGTCGAGTGCACCACGATATCGAAACCCAACTCCAGCGGGCGCTGGATCCACGGGCTGGCGAAGGTGTTGTCGGCGACACAGAGGATGCCGCGCTCGCGGCAGATACGCGCAATGGCGGCGAGATCAGAAAGGCGCAGCAAAGGATTGCTCGGCGTCTCGACACAGACCATCCGCGTGTCGTCCTGCAACGCCGCTTCGAAGGCGGACAGGTCGGTCAGGTCGACGTAGCTGAAGCGATGCCCGGCGCTGCGCTGACGGACTTTGTCGAACAGACGGAACGTCCCGCCGTACAGGTCGTTGCCGGAGACGATGTGCGCGTTGGCATCGAGCAATTCGAGCACCGTGGAAATCGCCGCCAGCCCGGAGGCAAAGGCGAAGGCCCGGGTGCCGCCCTCGAGGTCCGCCACGCAACGCTCCAGCGCAAAGCGCGTCGGATTGTGCGAGCGGCCATAGTCGAGGCCCTTATGCACGCCGGGGCTTTGCTGCAAGTAAGTGGAGTTGGCGTAGATCGGCGGCATCAGCGCCCCGGTGGAAGGATCCGGCGTCTGTCCGGCATGGATCACACGGGTGCCGAAGGCGCGGGGCGCGCCGGATTCATCGTGCTGACTCATGTAAGCGATCTCCGTAAGTGATTAAGCAGGTCGACTCGCGTAATCAGGCCATGGAAGCCCGAGGCATCGGCGATGATCGCCACCAGACCACGATCGAGTTCCGCCTGCAGTTCGGCCAGACTGGCGTTTGCCGGCAGGGTTTGTAACTTGTCAGTCATGGCGCTGGCTACGGGCATGCGCAAATGCGAAGCGTCTTCGTGCACGCCCAGCAGAATATCGGATTCGTCGATCACGCCGACCAGCCGCTTGCCGTCCGCCAGCACCGGCAATTGCGATACATCCGCCAGGCGCATGCGCTGGAAGGCGGTGAGCAGCGTGTCGTCGGGGCCGACGCTGATGACGCGGCCATCCTCGAAACGCCGCGCGATCAGGTCGCGCAGATCGCCGTAGCGCTTGTATTGCAGCAGGCCCTGATCGTTCATCCATTGGTCGTTGTAGACCTTCGACAGGTAACGGGTGCCGGTGTCGCAGACGAAGCTGACCACCCGTTTCGGCTCGGTCTGCTCGCGACAGTAACGCAACGCCGCCGCCAGCAAAGTGCCAGTCGAGGAACCGCCGAGAATGCCTTCGGCGCGCAGCAGTTGACGGGCGTGATCGAAGCTTTCCTCGTCGCTGATCGAATAGGCGTGGCGCACGCTGGAAAGGTCGGCAATCGATGGAATGAAGTCTTCGCCGATGCCTTCCACCGCCCATGAACCGGCCTTGCCGAGGGTGCCGCTGCGGCTGTACTCGGCCATCACCGAACCGACCGGATCGGCCAGCACCATTTCCAGGTTCGGTTGCACGCGTTGAAAGAAGCGCGTCAGCCCGGTCAGGGTGCCGGCCGAACCGACGCCGACGACAATGGCATCCAGATCATGCTGGGTCTGTGCCCAGATCTCCGGCGCGGTGCTGCATTCGTGGGCCAGCGGATTGGCCGGGTTGTTGAACTGGTCGGCGAAGAACGCATCGGGAATCTCCTGCGCCAGCCGCGCCGCCACGTCCTGATAGTAATCGGGATGACCCTTGCCGACGTCGGAACGGGTGATGTGCACCTCGGCGCCCATGGCCTTGAGGTGCAACACCTTCTCGGTGGACATTTTGTCCGGCACCACCAGCACCACTCGATAGCCTTTGGCTCGGCCGACCAGGGCCAGGCCGAGGCCGGTGTTGCCGGCGGTGGCTTCAACGATGGTGCCGCCGGGTTGCAGACGGCCATCGCGTTCGGCGGCATCGATCATCGCCAGACCGATGCGGTCCTTGATCGAACCGCCGGGGTTCTGTGATTCGAGTTTGAGAAACAGCGTACACGGGCCGGTATCGAAACGGCTGACGCGCACCAGCGGCGTATTGCCGATCAGTTCAAGCACGGCAGGGCGGGAGTCGTTTGGCATGTCGTTACCTCGCTGCGAGAATCCGCACTGGATGGACAGCAACCGGCATCGGGTCTTCGTGCGCCAGTCACCAGTAATGCCTCGCAAGGAACATAGGCAGGGAATGCGCTATCCGCAACCGTGCGCAGCCAACCGGTAGCGTCGCAGCCTTAACGGTTGCGCGGCAAAATCGACAGAAAATTGTCCCGCGCGACTTTTCTCGCCACCTGCTCAGGCAAGGCGTCGAGAAACGGGTCGAAGCTGCGCATTTCCTTACCCAGCTTGTTGAAACGTCCCACCACATCAGAGCCGAGCATGAAGCGATCCGGGAAGCGCTCCACCAGTCCCAGCCAGGCTTCAGAAGGCTTGCCCTGCTCATCCAGCAGGTAAGGCGTCAGCATGCTCCAGGACAGGTCGATGTAAAGATTGGGGTAGGCCTCGAGCATTCGGCTCAGGGTCGGCAACAGAAAATCCAGTCGGGTTTGATGCCGATGGACCTCGGCGCTGGTGCCTGCGTGCGCCCAAATGAATCGTGTATGCGGATGATTACGCAACGGCTCCTCGACTTCCGACAGGTACAGCGGATTTTTCTCACGCTTGGAGGTGATGTTGGAGTGCAGCATCACCGGCAAGTCGTTCTCCGCCGCGAGGTGATAGATCCGCGTCATCGCTTCGTTGTTGGCCCGTGGCGTGTCGCCGGCGGTCAGCGCGGTCAGGTCATCGTGCCGGGTAAACACTTCGCCGATCCCTTGCCACAGCCCCGGATTGAGATCGAGCATTCGCTGGATGTGCGCTGCGGAGTTTTTGTCGTTGGGGTTGAAACCGGACAGGAACGGGTGAAAGCGCTGACGCTGCTCGGGGGTCAATTTGTTTACCGCTGCCGCGACGATCACATCCGTCGCGCTGTACCAATAGGCATCGGCGTCATCACCGGCGTAATAGCGCGGGCGCTTCGGTTCGTCTTCGTGCCATTTCTTCGCCACCGGGATCCCGGAAATCATCACATGATCAATGGCATTGTCGTCCATGGCCTTGAGCAATGTCGGCATGCCGGCGGTTTCCTGAAAAAAGTCCACGTAATGCAGGTGCGCATCGCTGTAGGCGTATTCGCGTGCATTGACGTAAGCACTGGATAGCACCAGCAAACAGGCAAGGCTCAAACGGAACAGGGGCACGGGCATTCTCCGGGGGCAGGAAAGACGTAGACCTTTGCACACTCAAGACGGTTCAGCCGGTAAGAAAGTGGAACGCGCATCGTCAGGAATGCTCTATAACTTCGAGGTCTGTTTTGATCGAATGACTTTTTAGCCTGGGAGGCTCCCAATGACCGTTACCGTCAATACCGTTTCCGCCGAAGGTTTTCGCCACAGCGTCCAGATCGATGACCACGAGCTTTTTGCCGATGTGCCGACCACGTCTGGCGGCGAAGGCTCGGCCCCTGAGCCACACGACTACTTCGACGCGGCCCTGGGTGCCTGCAAGGCCCTGACACTGAAGCTGTACGCAAAGAAGAAAGACATTCCGCTGACCGGCGTCACGGTTGAAGTCAAACGTGACAACAGCGAAGAGCAGAAAGGCAAATATGCCCTGCACGTCAAACTGACCCTCAAGGGCGTGCTCACCGACGCCCAGCGCGACGAGTTGCACCGCGTGGCCGACCGCTGCCCGGTACACAAGCTGATGACCAGCACCGAGGTGAGCATCGAAACCCATCTCTCCGAAGGTGCCTTCAGCCAATAGCGGCAAGGGCTGCGCAAGCGGGTTATGCTCCACGCGTCACCCGCTCAGCCTGGAATGCACCATGAACACGCCACTCGTGATCCGCCCTCGCGCCGAAGATGTCGAGGGCCAACCGATTCTGCGCCCGCTGCCGTCAGCCAAATGCCGCAGCGTCGGGCCTTTCGTCTTTTTCGACCACATGCTCGAAACCCGTTATGCGGCGGGAACAGGCATGAACATCCGTCAGCACCCGCACATTGGCCTGTCCACCCTCACGTATTTGTTCGAAGGAAAAATCCAGCACAAGGACAGCCTCGGCTCCGATCAGGTGGTCGATGCCGGCGATGTCAGCTGGATGACGGCGGGCAGTGCAATTGCTCACGTTGAACGCACGCCTGAAACCTTGAAGGAAAGCGGCTTCACGATGCACGGTTTGCAGGTTTGGCTCGCCTCCCCCAAGACGCAGGAACAGGGGCCCGGTCACTACAGCCATCATCCGGCAGCGACGTTGCCGGTCAGCGATAACCTTGGCGTGAAGATCCGCATGATTGCCGGTTCAGGCTTTTGCCTGGAATCGCCGGTACCGGTGCTTTCTCCTACGCTGTATGCGGAATTGAACCTGCAAACGGCGACCACCTTGCTGATCACGACCGAGCATGAAGAGCGGGCACTGTACGTGCTCAGCGGCGACGCACAGCTTGATGGCGAGCTGCTGGAGCCGCATGCGCTGGTGGTGCTGCCTGCCGGAGAGGAAATGACGTTGTTCGCCGAGAGCGACTGTCATGCCGTGCTGTTTGGCGGGGCACCGCTGGACGGACCGCGGCGAATCAACTGGAATTTTGTGGCGAGCGATCCGGCGGCGATCGATGAAGCGCGACGACGCTGGGCGGCTGGGGATTGGCCGACGGTGCCGGGGGAAAGCGAGCGGATCGAGCTGCCTTAGCATCGTCGGTAACAGTTACACCGCCATCGCGAGCAGGCTCACTCGTACAAGGGAGAATGCATTCCAATTGTAGGAGTGAGCCTGCTCGCGATGGGGTCGGCCCTGACACCGAGAGTGTCAGGGCGGAATCAGCTATCAGTCTTTAAAAACTTCATCCAGCAGATTGTGCATCGAAGTAAACGCCCGAGCCGCCGTCTTCGCGTCATACATCATCTTGCCCGGCACATTCGCATGCGGGTCAGTAAACGAATGCACCGCGCCGCCGTAACTCAGCAGTTGCCAATCCACGCCCGCCGCATTCATTTCCTCTTCAAACGCCGGCAATTGCTCTTTCGGCACCAGCGGGTCGGATGCACCGTGCAACACCAGCACCGAGCCCTTGATGGTTTTAGCATCGTTGACGTTCGGCGTATCCAGCGTGCCATGGAACGAAACCGCCGCTTTTACCGGCGCGCCGGTGCGGGCCAGTTCCAGTGCGCAGCAACCGCCGAAGCAGAAACCGAAGGTCGCCAGTTTCGAGGTATCAACCGCCGCCTCGCCCTGCCCTTGCAACTGTTCGAACGCCGCTTGCATGCGCTTGCGCAGCAAGGCGCGGTCGTTCTTCAGGGGCATCATCGCTGCACCCGCCTCGTCGCCATTCTGTGGACGCACCGACTGGCCGTACAAGTCGGCGATCAACACCACATAACCCTTGGCCGCCACCGATTTGGCGATCTCCTCGGCACCGGCGCTGACACCCATCCAGTTCGGCGCCATCAACAGACCGGGGCGCGGGCCTTTGTGGTCGGCATCGAACGCCAGACGGCTTTCATACGACTGGCCATCAAGCTGATAAGCGACGGAACGAACAGTGATTTGGCTCATGACTAACTCCCAGTAAAAGACACCAGAATGAAAAAACCCGCCGAAGCGGGTTTTTTTACAACTCGGTTAAACCGACAGTTCAACCAGCAGCTTGTTGAGGCGGCGCACATACGCGGCCGGGTCTTTCAAGCTGTCGCCGGCTGCCAGTGCCGCCTGATCGAAGAGAATGTGCGACAGGTCGCCGAAGCGCTCGTCGCTCTGCTCGTTGTCGAGTTTCTCGATCAGCGGGTGAGCCGGGTTGAATTCGAAGATCGGCTTCGAATCCGGAACCTTCTGACCGCTGGCTTCGAGGATCTGACGCATCTGCATGCCCAGGTCCTGCTCGCCGATGGCCAGGATCGCCGGGGAATCAGTCAGACGGTGGGAAACCCGTACTTCAGCGACGGATTCGCCCAGTGCAGTTTTCAGACGCTCAACCAGGCCCTCTTTGGACTTGGCGACTTCTTCCGCGGCTTTCTTGTCTTCTTCCGAATCCAGGTTGCCCAGGTCCAGGTCACCGCGCGCCACGTCGACAAAGCTCTTGCCGTCGAAGTCGCTGAGGTAGCTCATCAGCCACTCATCAATGCGGTCGGTCAGCAGCAGCACTTCGATGCCTTTCTTGCGGAAGACTTCCAGGTGCGGGCTGTTTTTGACCTGCGCGTAGGTTTCGCCGGTCAGGTAGTAGATCTTGTCCTGACCTTCCTTGGCACGCGCCAGGTACTCGGCCAGCCCCACAACCTGCTCGCCTTCTTCGCCCTGAGTGGAGGCGAAACGCAGCAGGCCAGCGATTTTCTCTTTGTTGGCGAAGTCTTCTGCCGGGCCTTCTTTCATGACCTGGCCGAAGTTCTTCCAGAAGCCTTTGTATTGCTCAGGCTCGTTCTTCGCCAGTTTTTCCAGCATGTCCAGAACGCGCTTGGTCAGGGCCGACTTCATGGAGTCGATGATCGGGTCTTTCTGCAGGATTTCCCGCGACACGTTCAGCGACAGGTCGTTGGAATCGACCACACCTTTGATGAAGCGCAGGTACAGCGGCAGGAACGACTCGGCCTGATCCATGACAAATACGCGCTGTACATAGAGCTTCAGGCCTTTCGGCGCTTCACGCTGGTACAGGTCGAACGGAGCACGGGTCGGCACGTACAGCAGCGAGCTGTATTCGAGCTTGCCTTCGACCTTGTTATGGCTCCAGCTCAGCGGATTTTCGAAGTCATGAGCGATGTGCTTGTAGAACTCCTGGTATTCCTCGTCCTTGATCTCGGTGCGAGGACGAGTCCACAGGGCGCTGGCGCGGTTGACGGTTTCCCATTCAACTGCGGGCTTCTCTTCACCTTCGACAGCTGCCACTTCTTTCGGCAACTCGATCGGCAGAGCGATGTGGTCGGAGTACTTCTTGATGATGTTGCGCAGACGCCAGCCATCGGCGAATTCGTCTTCACCGGATTTCAGGTGCAGGACGATACGGGTGCCGCGCTCGGCTTTCTCAACGGTGGCAACTTCAAAATCGCCTTCACCTTTGGACGACCAATGCACGCCTTCGCTGGCAGCAGAACCGGCACGACGGCTGAACACGTCAACTTTGTCAGCGACGATGAAGGCCGAGTAGAAACCGACACCAAACTGACCGATCAGGTGCGAGTCTTTCTTCTGATCGCCAGACAGGTGTTTCATGAAATCAGCAGTGCCGGATTTGGCGATGGTACCCAGGTGGGTAATCGCGTCTTCACGGCTCATGCCGATGCCGTTGTCTTCGAGGGTGACGGTCTTGGCGTCCTTGTCGAAGCTCACACGGATTTTCAGTTCGGCGCCACCTTCCAGCAGTTCAGGCTTGGACAGGGCTTCGAAACGTAATTTGTCGACAGCGTCAGAGGCGTTCGAGATCAATTCGCGAAGGAAAATTTCCTTGTTGGAATACAGCGAATGGATCATGAGGTGCAGCAGTTGCTTCACCTCGGTCTGGAAGCCCAGGGTTTCCTTTTGAGTTTCCACACTCATGGTCATCAAACTCCAATCAGATGGCAGTGGCCGCGACCTGAAGGGTCGGCGGCGGGTTGTCATCAGAGTTTGGGGCTGAGTTCAGGATTTCAAGGGCTCTTCAATTTTGAAATGACCGCGGGCGGTGGCAATCGGCTCGGCTTCGGTGGTTTGCCAGGCTGTAATCGCCACGTTTGCCACGCGTCGGCCCTGGCGGCAAACCTGACATTTGGCCCACGTATCGCGAAACTGCCCGGCTCGCAGGTAGTCGAGGGAGAAATCGATGATCTTCGGTACACCGGGCGAGCCGGTGAAAATCAGCAGGTGCAGCGCTGCGGACAGCTCCATGAACCCGGCGATCACCCCACCATGGATGGCCGGCAGTAAAGGGTTACCAATGTTGTCCTTGTTGGCCGGCAAGCGAAACAGCAGCTCATCCCCGACACGCGAACACTCGATGCCGATCAGTTTGGCATAAGGCAACAGGTGCAGCAGCGAAGCGTAGTCCCCCTGCGCGTGGGCTTGCTGGAGTTGCTCCTTGAAAGAGTCAGTCATTTCGCACCTCCGGCGATTGCGCCACCCAATCCCTTGGCGCCTTTGACGGCTTTGCCCATGCGCATGAACGTGCCGACGACATGGGCGATGGGCTGCTCGGGATCGTCCTGGTAGGCAAAGCCTCGGGCGAAGATCACGTCGGTGGTCACCCGGTAGCATTGGGCGAAACCGTAGACATCCTTATGAGGCTCGGCGGCGTGCATGTAGTCGATGCGCAAATCGAGGGTCGGGCAGACTTCAAATTCGGGCAGGACGCAGAGGGTCGACATGCCACACGCGGTGTCCATCAGCGAGGTCAAAGCCCCGCCATGGATCACACCGGTCTGCGGGTTGCCGACGATTTGCGGGCTGTACGGCAGGATGACCGTCAGCCCTTCGTTGCTGGCGCTGTGAACCCGCAAACCCAACACCTGACAATGCCTGAGTGCCGAAAGAAATCGCGTCGCGCGCTCAAAAACGGGGTTTTCGGCCATGTGATAAACACTCTTCTTAATAGTCGGAAATCGTATTCGGCGTATTCGTAAAAGTTCCCGCAGGAATATTCTTATATATCTGAACGATTTGAGGAACTTAACCCTGGGGGCTGTGCTCGAAAGGCCAGTAGATATTTTCCATAAGGAGATACACCCCATGCGTAAGACTTTAGCTATTGCCTTGATGTTGACCGCTTCCCTCGGTCTCGCTGCTTGCGATAAAAAATCCGAGGACAAAGCTCAAGATGCTAACCAACATGCTGAGCAAGCCCAGCAAGACATGAACAAAGCTCAGGATAAAGTGAACGACGCTGCGAAAGAAAACGCCGAAGCTGCCAAAGCTCAGGCCGAATCGAACGAAGCCGCAGCAAAAGAAGAAGCACCTAAAAACTAAAATCGTTTTTAGCGTGATAAAAGAAAACCCGCCAAGTGCGGGTTTTCTTTTGCCTGTCATTCGGTCCGTCAGAGCAAAACAGTTCTAAAAGTCGGACTAATCATCAACAGCAACGAACACACTAGTCCGACGATCCATACCAGGCTGCGCTGCCAGGCAAGATCCGCCCAATAGCACAGTAAATAAATGATTCGGGAAATCACAAAGATGATGGCCAGCGAATCGATCAGCCACCCCGCCGTCTGCGTGGTGTGCGCCATCAACACCCCCACCGCAAACAATATGAACGCCTCGAAGCAGTTTTGATGCGCCGCCACTGCACGGGCGCCGAAACCTGTGAGTTGCGCCTGTTGCTGACGCGGCAGGTGATTGTTGTAACCGTCCTGCTCTTTCATGGCCTTGGTCACGGGCATGCGGGCCACGTAGATCAGCAAGGCGCTGATAAACACGCACCAGAACGGAATACTCATCAAGCGGCCTCTTTATTGGCTTCGGGCAATGGCGCCTCTGTAGGGGTATAGACCATCACGTCGAGAACGTCGGAATGAAACTCCCGGCGATACAACACCAGCACCACGCCAGCACTCATCAACATGAACAGCCATGGGCTGACGAACCAAGCCAGCATGGTCATGCCAAAGTAGTAAGAACGCAGGCCAAAGTTGAACTGGTTGGCCGCCATGGAAATTACCCGGGCGGCTCGGGCGGCGAAGGCTTTGCGCTCTTGTTCGGACACGTGACGTTCGCCAATCATCGGCGCCGACCCGATCAAAATGGCGGCGAAGTTGTACTGGCGCATGCACCAGCTGAAGGTGAAGAACGCATAGACAAACACCAGCGCCAGGCACAGTAACTTGATCTCGGACATCCCCTGCGACGCCTGTTGCACCATCGGAATATCCGCCAGCAACGAGACGGCCCGTTCCGACGCACCGAGTACGGTGAGAATGCCAGCCAGGATAATCAGCGTGCTGGAGGCAAAGAACGAGGCGTTACGCTCCAGGTTGCCGACCACGCTGGCGTCGGCGATGCGGTTGTCGCGCAAGAGCATGCGGCGCATCCAGTCTTCACGGTACAGGTGCAGCACACTGGCCAGGCATGCGGTGTCGCGGCCCTTCCATGAGGCATAGCGGGTGTAACCGCCCCAGCAGATGACAAACCACAGCGCGGCAACGATGTGGATGATATTGGCGTGGATGAACGACATGCAGGTCCTTAAACGTGGGCTGAAGCTGAGTTTTCAATACGAATTGGCTGTGCAAGGCAACCACTACCTCTCGCGTTCAACGTTACATAAGCGCTTGTTCAATGCAAAGTCGAAAAAGGGCGCACTTCATTAAATTCTATCGATTGAACATCATCAATAGCTGTCATATTTGACAGCTATTCAGTCTTATTTTTACCGGTTAGCCTCCAAGGTATCGCTTGTAGCCTCTTGAACTTTATCAATCGGCACCTGGAGAATTCCTATGCTCAGCCCAAAAAAAAATCAGCCGCGGCTCCTGATGAACAATGGCTTGATCCGTCTTTTGGGCAGGCTGGCGTAGCCTATCAATTTTCTGCAGGAAGTGACCCACTGCAAATTGTTTCCAGAAGACCCGACGAGAAGTTACTTCTGGCAGGCGGCGTCTACTGGGAAGGTCATCAAGACTTCCAGCTTGTGCAACTGCTGGAAGATGGCAGCCGGGATCCTGATTTTGCGGATGACGGAATACTCAAGGGCGGGTTTAAGGTTGGATCTCGGGCCTCTCTACACGGCGCCCAACTTTACAAAGATGGGAAGATCCTGGTCATTGGTACACACCGCGACGATATTGAGTATCTTGCTTTCGCGCGCTTTCTCGAAAACGGCAAACCTGATTACACGTTTGGCGATGGAGGTCTGGTACTGAATCCCTACCCAACCCACTTGAGTAACCTGGCCGTTTCAACCAGACCCCATCGTTCAATGACTCAACCAACCTCCAACACTGCAATCGGTCCAAATGGCGAGATCATAATGGCGGGTTGGATGAGCATCTTTCGATACGACCCAGACGGCAAACTTGATCTGTCATTTAACGGAAGCGGCAGCATCAATGTCGATTTCGTCATCCATGCAGTCGGCGCGTCCGCTGATGGCGCCATTACTGTCGTCGGATCCAGCTCCGTAGGCTTTAGCCCTCAGAACGAAGGTATCGTCGCCCGCTTCAAAGCTGATGGAACTCCAGACAATTCCTTTGGGACGAGCGGCATCACGAGAATCCGCATCGACGAAGCCGATACAGTATTTTCAGGCCTGTTACTGCGCGAAGATGGCAGTACGTTCGTGACTGGCTCGTTGGACCGAACCCCGAACGATGTTTGGGGCAACGGCCGCCGGGAAGTGCTTGCAGCGTTTAATGGAAATGGTTGGCCGAATCTTGTTTTCAACGGTGGCAAAGCGGTGGTGTCCGAGTTGCCATCAAGCGCAGCCAACGCATGGTCTGACATTGGCGGAGACCCTGCACATGGAATTGTCGTCGTTGGCCTGTCAGGCGCGAGAAGCAGGGAGAGTACGCTGATCGCCCGTTATGAGGCTACGGGAAAACTCGACATCACGTTCGGCGACGAAGGCTTTCTGAATACCCGCTTTGGAAAAGATTACGAGTTCTGGAAGTCGGTGGTTGTGCAACCCGATCAAAAAATCATTGCTTCGGGTGATTGCCGGTATTTTTTTGACAGGGCGACTGTAGCGCGGTTTCTAGCCACCAGAGAGAAGTAAATGGTGATAAAAAAATGCCCCGTATCGATTGATACGGGGCATTTCTATAGCGACTCAAGACCCGCTTGTGGCGGGCCATGAAGCAACTTAAGCCAGCACTTCTTCGCGCTTGCCCAGCAGACGATCGCAAACCACCGCAACCACCAAGGTCATCACCGACGGCACCAGCCACGCCAGACCTTGCTCGCTCAGCGGCAGGTGGGACAGCTGAGCTGGCATCCAGTCCGCCAGACCCGCCCCCTTGAGCGCATCGATCATGCCGAAGATGAACGACACCAACATCACAGGGCCAACGATACGGCCCTGTTCATGCCAGAAGTCTTTGCAGAAGCTCAGCGCGACCAGGGCGATGCAGGGCGGGTAAATCGCCGTCAGTACCGGGATCGAGAACGCAATCAGCTTGGTGAGGCCCAGGTTGGACACAAACAGGGAGAACACGGCGAGGATGATGACCAATGTCTTGTAGGACAGTGGCAGCACACGGCTGAAGTATTCGGCGCATGCACACGTCAGACCGACCGCGGTGACCAGACAGGCCAGGGAGATCAGCACCGCCAGGAAACCGCTGCCCAGCGAACCAAAGGTGTGCTGAACATAGGCGTGCAACACCGCGGCACCGTTAGCTGCACCGGCCGCCACTTCATGACTGCCGGAACCGAGACGAAACAGGCTGACATACACCAGCGCCAGGCCCACGCCGGCAATCAGCCCGGCAATGATCGCGTAGCGGGTGATCAGCGCTGGTGACTCGACGCCACGGGAGCGGATCGCGTTGACGATGACGATGCCGAACACCAGCGCGCCAAGGGTATCCATGGTCAGGTAACCGTTGATGAACCCTTGGGAGAACGGCGCCGCGACATACTCAGGCGTCGCCACGCCGATGTCACCGGCAGGCAGCGCGAATGCGGCGATGCCGAGTGCGGCCAGGGCGATGATCTTCAGGGGGGCGAGGAAACGTCCTACGGTATCCAGCAAACGGCCCGGATAGAGCGAAATGAAGAACACCAGCAGGAAGTACACCGAGCTGTAGAGGAACAGCGCCAGCGGGCTTTCGCCGGTCAGCGGCGCCAGACCCACTTCGAACGATACGGTCGCGGTACGCGGCGTGGCGAACAGCGGGCCGACCGCGAGGTAGCACGCAGCGGCCAGCAGGCCGCCGGCGATTTTGCCGATCGGGCTGCTCAAGGCATCCATCGCACCACCGACCTTGGCCAACGCAACCACGGTGATCACCGGCAAACCGACTGCCGTGATCAAGAAGCCTAGCGCCGCCATCCAGACATTGGGCCCGGACTGCAAACCGACGATAGGCGGGAAGATGATGTTGCCAGCCCCGACAAACAGGGCAAACGTCATAAAACCAAGTGCCAGGATGTCCTGACCTTTCAAGACTTTCATTAAGGAAATACCACACTACTGAATCGGAATTTAGAGAGGGATTTCCCTGAGGGGTGAGGGAAATGCTGTCGGTCCGTATAGGACTGACCCGTTTAGCGCGACGCTTCCTTGTGGGACGCAAACGCAAAAATGGCGGCTAGCCTAACGAATTTGCCCGACAAACGCACTGTTAAGGGGCGATCTATCCGATACGCGACATTTCCGTGTCGCGTTTACATATCTAATTTACCTAAGAAGAGCCCCGTGGCGAGGGAACTTGCTTCCGCTCGGCTGCGCAGCAGTGGTAAATCCATTGCATGCGGCGTACCGGACAATCTTCGACGGCCTGTTTTGGGGCCGCTTCGCAGCCCAGCGGGAGCAAGCGCCCTCGCCACAAAAAGCACTGCAAATATCTCAACACCAGAAACGACAAAGGCCACCCGAAGGTGGCCTTTGTTTGGTGAAGCGTCAGCTAAGCGCGAGGCTTATTTGATCGCCCAACCGGTCAGCTCGGACAATGCCTTGCCGATGTCTGCCAGCGAACGCACGGTTTTAACGCCTGCGTCTTCCAGGGCAGCAAACTTCTCGTCTGCAGTGCCTTTGCCGCCAGAGATGATTGCGCCAGCATGGCCCATGCGCTTGCCCGCAGGGGCAGTCACACCAGCGATGTAGGAAACAACCGGCTTGGTCACGTGTGCCTTGATGTAGGCAGCCGCTTCTTCTTCAGCCGAACCGCCGATCTCACCGATCATGACGATCGCTTCGGTCTTCGGGTCTTCCTGGAACAGCTTCAGGATGTCGATGAAGTTCGAACCCGGGATCGGGTCACCACCGATGCCGACGCAAGTCGACTGACCGAAACCGGCGTCAGTAGTTTGCTTCACAGCTTCGTAGGTCAGGGTGCCGGAACGGGAAACGATACCGACCTTGCCTGGCAAGTGAATGTGACCTGGCATGATGCCGATCTTGCATTCGCCTGGGGTGATCACGCCTGGGCAGTTAGGACCGATCAGGACTACGCCCAGCTCGTCGCACTTAACTTTAGCGTCCAGCATGTCCAGGGTAGGAATGCCTTCGGTGATGCAGACGATCAGCTTGATGCCGCCGAAAGCAGCTTCCAGGATCGAATCCTTGCAGAAAGGAGCCGGAACGTAGATCACGCTGGCGGTAGCGCCAGTGGCAGCTACAGCGTCTTTCACGGTGTTGAACACTGGCAGGCCCAGGTGCTCGGTGCCGCCTTTGCCTGGAGTTACGCCACCAACCATCTTGGTGCCGTATTCGATGGCTTGCTGGGTGTGGAAACTACCTTGCGAACCGGTAATACCCTGGCAGATAACTTTGGTGTCTTTATTGATCAGGACGCTCATTATTTGCCCTCCGCAGCTTTAACGACTTGTTGAGCAGCGTCGGTCAGGCTGGTAGCAGCGATGATGTTCAAACCGCTTTCTGCCAGTACTTTAGCGCCCAGCTCAGCGTTGTTGCCTTCAAGGCGAACAACAACCGGGATTTTCACGCCGACTTCTTTCACAGCGCCGATGATGCCTTCGGCAATCATGTCGCAACGAACGATGCCGCCGAAGATGTTGACCAATACTGCAGCGACGTTAGTGTCGGACAGGATGATCTTGAACGCTTCGGTAACGCGTTCTTTGGTAGCACCGCCGCCCACGTCGAGGAAGTTGGCTGGTTTGCCGCCATGCAGGTTGACGATGTCCATGGTACCCATGGCCAGGCCAGCACCGTTGACCATGCAACCGATGTTGCCTTCCAGCGCTACGTAGTTCAGTTCGAACTTGGCAGCGTGCGCTTCGCGCGGATCGTCTTGCGACGGATCGTGGAAAGTCTTCAGCTTAGGCTGACGGTACATGGCGTTGGCGTCGATGTTGATCTTGGCGTCGAGGCAATGCAGATCGCCGTCAGCCTTGATCACCAGCGGGTTCACTTCCAGCAGAGCCAGGTCGTGATCCTTGAACAGCTTGGCCAGACCTACGAAGATCTTGGCGAACTGAGCAACTTGCTTGCCTTCCAGACCCAGCTGGAATGCCAGCTCGCGACCCTGGAATGGCTGGGCGCCAACCAGTGGATCGATCGTGGCTTTCAGAATTTTTTCTGGAGTGTCGTGAGCGATTTTCTCGATGTCCACGCCACCTTCGGTGGAAGCCATGAACACGATGCGACGGCTCGAACGGTCAACGACAGCGCCCAGGTACAGCTCTTTAGCGATATCAGTGCACGATTCAACCAGGATCTTGGTGACTGGCTGGCCATTGGCGTCAGTCTGGTAAGTCACCAGGCGCTTGCCCAGCCACTGCTGTGCGAATGCCTTGGCGTCTTCTTTGCTGCGAACCAGCTTTACGCCGCCCGCTTTACCGCGACCACCAGCGTGGACCTGGGCTTTGACAACCCACTCGGTGCCGCCGATTTTGTCGCAAGCTTCTGCTGCTGCTTCCGGGGTGTCTACTGCGAAACCCTGGGATACTGGCAGGCCGTACTCAGCGAACAGCTGCTTACCCTGATACTCGTGAAGATTCATGCTTATTACCGTCTTCGTTAGGTACTGCGCATTCGGTGCTGCACTTGTTCAAGTGCCGCACCACCTGTGACTGCTGCTTGCGTAGCCTTTCCGGACAACCGGTGCAGCTACGCAAGACTGCGTCCAGCGGATATTCCGCGGTGAGTCTTGCATGCAAGGCTCACGACGGGCCATACCGCCGTGGTTTCTTATTGTCTTAACGCTTCTTGCGGTTGGCGATGTGGATGGCGCCGCCATTCACAGCCAGAGCAGCTTCGTGCAAGGCTTCAGACAGGGTCGGATGGGAGAAAACCATCATGCCCAGGTCTTCAGCGCTGGTGCCGAACTCCATGCCGATCGCGCCCTGCTGAACCAGTTCTGCAGCGCTCGGGCCAATCACGTGGACGCCCAATACGCGGTCAGTCTTGGCATCAGCAATGACTTTCACGAAACCGCCGGTGTCGTTGGCTGCCATGGCACGGCCACTGGCTGCGAACGGGAAGGTGCCAACGTTAACTTCAACGCCTTCAGCCTTCAATACCTGCTCGGTCTTGCCGACCCACGCGATTTCCGGGTGAGTATAAATAACAGACGGGATCAGGTCATAGTTGATTTGGGCTTTGTGGCCCTTGATGCGCTCAACCACCATGATGCCTTCTTCGGACGCCTTGTGCGCCAGCATCATGCCGCGAACCACGTCACCGATCGCGTAAACGCCCGGTACGCTGGTGGCGCACTGGTCGTCAACGAATACGAAACCGCGCTCGTCGATGTTCACACCGCTGTCGGCAGCCAACAGTTCGGTGGTCACTGGACGGCGACCAACGGCAACGATCAGCTTGTCGAAGGTGATGTTCTGTTCGCCGTTGGCATCGGTGTAGTTCACCACGACTTCGTCGCCGTTCACTTTGGAACCGGTAACGCGAGCGCCCAGCTTGATGTCCAGACCTTGTTTGGTCAGGGTCTTGAAGGCTTCTTTGGAAACGGCTTCGTCAGCGGCTGGCAGGAACTTTTCCAGCGCTTCCAGGACAACCACTTGCGAACCCAGACGCGACCAGACCGAACCCAGTTCCAGACCGATGACGCCAGCGCCGATCACGCCCAGACGCTTGGGAACGGATTGGAATTCCAGCGCGCCGGTCGAATCGACGATGACGTTCTGGTCAACCGGAGCCGGTGGAATGTCGATCGGACGCGAGCCCGAAGCCAGAATCACGTTCTCGGCTTCGATGATTTCAACGGTGCCGTCTGGCTTGGTCAGCTCGACTTTCTTGCCAGCCAGCAGCTTGCCGTGGCCTTGCAGGGAAGTGACGCCGTTCGCCTTGAACAGGGTGGCAACGCCAGAGGTCAGGCCTTTGACGATGTTGGCTTTACGGCCAACCATTGCCGCCACGTCCATGGTCACGCCAGCGTGATTGATGCCGTGGATCGCGAAGCCTTCTTTGGCTTCCTTGTACTTCCAGGAGCTGTCCAGCAGCGCCTTGGATGGAATGCAGCCGACGTTCAGGCAAGTACCGCCGAGGGCCAGTTTGCCTTCCTTGTCGGTGTATTTCTCGATGCAGGCAGTGGAGAGGCCCAGCTGCGCTGCTTTAATGGCAGCCACGTAGCCGCCAGGGCCCGCGCCAATCACTACCACGTCGAATTTCTGAGTCATAAAAAAGGTTCCCTTTTAGCAGCAAGCTTCAAGCCGCGAGCTGCAAGTTGAAGCCCATTCGCATGTTTTGCGCTTGAGGCTTGCAGCTTGCAGCTTGCAGCTGCTTTTTAGATATCCAGCAGCAAACGAGCCGGGTCTTCCAGCAGGTTCTTGATGGTAACCAGGAAGGTCACAGCTTCTTTGCCATCGATCAGACGGTGATCGTAGGACAGAGCGAGGTACATCATCGGACGGATCACGACCTGACCGTTGATCGCCATAGGACGCTGCAGAATGTTGTGCATGCCCAGGATGGCCGCTTGCGGCGGGTTGACGATCGGAGTCGACATCATCGAACCGAAGGTACCACCGTTGGTGATGGTGAACGTACCGCCGGTCATTTCGTCCATCGACAGTTTGCCGTCGCGAGCCTTCTTGCCGAAGGTGGCGATGCCGCCTTCGATTTCAGCCAGGCTCATCAGTTCGGCGTTACGCAGAACCGGTACAACCAGGCCGCGGTCGCTGGAAACAGCCACGCCGACGTCGGCATAACCGTGGTAAACGATGTCGGCACCGTCGATCGACGCGTTGACAGCCGGGAAGCGTTTCAGCGCTTCAGTGGCAGCCTTGACGAAGAACGACATGAAGCCCAGGCGCACGCCGTTGTGGGACTTCTCGAACAGGTCCTTGTACTTCGAACGCAGGGCCATGACTTCAGTCATGTCGACTTCGTTGAAGGTGGTCAGCATCGCCATGTTCGACTGGGCTTCTACCAGGCGCTTGGCCACAGTAGCGCGAACGCGGGTCATCGGAACGCGCTTCTCGATGCGGTCGCCAGCGGCGAACACAGGAGCAGCGGCAGCCGGAGCAGCAGCCTTGGCAGGCGCGGCAGCCGGAGCGGCTTTCTTGGCAGCAACGGCTGCAACCACGTCTTCCTTGGTCACACGACCGCCTTTGCCAGTGCCGGCAACGGAAGCGATGTTGATGCCGTTTTCTTCAGCCAGCTTGCGAGCAGCCGGTGCAGCAACAGGATCGTCTTCGCCTTCGGCGGCTGGCGCAGCAGCTTGTGCAGCAGCCGGAGCCGCGGCAGCAGCTGGAGCGGCAGCAGCGCCGCCCGCTTCGATGGAGCCCAGCACTTCGTCGGACAGAACGGTGTCGCCTTCG
This sequence comes from Pseudomonas sp. GW823-FHT02C02, assembly GCF_058797635.1. Taxonomy (NCBI): domain Bacteria; kingdom Pseudomonadati; phylum Pseudomonadota; class Gammaproteobacteria; order Pseudomonadales; family Pseudomonadaceae; genus Pseudomonas; species Pseudomonas sp. GW823-FHT02C02. The sequence continues at coordinate 58,666 of NZ_JBXAJV010000015.1, forward strand.
TTCTTGACGATAGCGCCCAGCACGCCGTCAGCGGTAGCCAACACTTCCAGCACAACCTTGTCGGTTTCGATGTCGACGATCAGGTCGTCACGCTTTACAGCGTCGCCCGGTTTTTTGTGCCAGGTGGCAACGGTGCCATCGGCAACCGATTCCGGGAAAGTGGGGGCTTTGATTTCGATAGCCATTATCTGTGGGTCCTTAAATTCGGTTTCAGGTGCGCGAAGGCGTTAAACAGTAAAGGCGTCTTGCAGCAGTTTTTCCTGCTGCTCAGCGTGCATCGATGCATAACCACAAGCAGGTGCAGCAGAAGCATCACGGCCGGCGTACTCGAGAACGAGTGCCTTGTTGTGATTGCCCACGATGCGGCGCATGTGGTGCTGGCTGCAGTACCAGGCACCCTGGTTCATCGGCTCTTCCTGACACCAAACGATATGTTTGAGGTTGGTGTACGGAGCCAGGACTTCATTCAAGTCGTCCTCAGGGAACGGGTACAGCTGCTCGATACGCACGATGGCGATGTCATCACGACCTTCGGCACGGCGTTTTTCCAGCAGGTCGTAGTAGACCTTGCCGCTACACAGAACAATGCGCTCGACCTTTTTCGGGTCTTGAACATCGATTTCCGGGATCACGGTCTGGAACGAACCTTCGGCCAGATCTTCCAGGGTCGATATGGCCAGTTTGTGACGCAGCAGCGACTTCGGAGTCAGAACGATCAATGGCTTGCGCAGCGGGCGAATCACCTGACGACGCAGCAAGTGGTAGATCTGGGCCGGCGTGGTCGGTACGGCTACCTGAATGTTGTGCTCGGCGCACAGTTGCAGGTAACGCTCCAGACGCGCCGACGAGTGCTCCGGCCCCTGACCTTCATAACCGTGCGGCAGCAGCATGGTCAGACCGCAAAGACGGCCCCACTTGTGCTCGCCACTGGTGATGAACTGGTCGATAACCACCTGGGCACCGTTGGCGAAGTCACCGAACTGGGCTTCCCAGATCACCAGCGCCTCAGGCGTGGTGGTCGAGTAACCGTATTCGAACGCCAGCACGGCTTCTTCGGACAGGAACGAATCGTACAGGTCGAAACGTGGCTGGCCCTTGTACAGGTTTTGCAGCGGGACGTAGGTCCCCGCGTCTTTCTGGTTGTGCAAGACAGCGTGACGGTGCGAGAACGTGCCGCGACCGATGTCCTGACCCGTCATGCGAATCGGGTGACCTTCGAACGCCAGGGTCGCGTACGCCATGGTTTCGGCGTAACCCCAGTTGATCGGCAGGCCGCCGGCTTGCATCTTCTGACGGTCTTCGTAGATTTTCGAGACCTGGCGCTGAACCACGAAGCCTTCCGGGATTTCCAGCAGCTTGGCGGACAGTTCCTGCAAGGTTTTCAGATCGAAACGCGTGTCGTGACGCGCGGTCCAGGCGTGGCCCAGATACGGACGCCAGTCCACGAACAACTCTTTGTTCGGCTCTTTGACCAGGCTTTTTACAACATGCAGGCCGTTGTCCAGCGCGTTGCGGTATTCGTCGACTTTCGCCTGAACACGCTCTGCGTCGAGTACACCGCCCTGGGTCAGACGATCGGCGTACAGCTCACGGGTGGTGCGCTGCTTGGTGATCTGCTGATACATGATCGGCTGGGTGCCACTTGGCTCGTCGGCCTCGTTGTGGCCACGACGACGGTAGCAGACCAGGTCGATTACCACGTCACGCTTGAACTGCATGCGGTAGTCGATGGCCAACTGGGTCACGAACAATACGGCTTCCGGATCATCACCATTCACATGGAGGATCGGCGCCTGGATCATTTTCGCAACGTCGGTCGCGTACTCGGTGGAACGCGAGTCCAGCGGGTTGCTGATGGTGAAACCGACCTGGTTGTTGATCACGATGTGCACGGTGCCGCCGGTCTTGAAACCGCGGGTTTGCGACATCTGGAAGGTTTCCATCACCACGCCCTGACCGGCGAATGCCGCGTCACCGTGGATGGAGATCGGCAGAACCTTCTCGCCGGTAGGGTCGTTACGACGATCCTGACGGGCGCGAACCGAACCTTCGACCACTGGAGATACGATTTCCAGGTGGGACGGGTTGAAGGCCATCGCCAGGTGAACTTCACCGCCGGTGGTCATGACGTTGGACGAGAAGCCCTGGTGATACTTAACGTCACCGGAACCCAGCTCGACCTTCTTCTTGCCTTCGAACTCGTCGAACAGCTCGCGCGGGTTCTTGCCGAAGGTGTTGACCAGCACGTTCAGACGGCCACGGTGGGCCATGCCGATAACGATTTCCTTGGTGCCGTAGGAACCGGAACGCTGGATCAACTCGTCGAGCATCGGAATCAGGCTCTCGCCGCCTTCCAGGCCGAAACGCTTGGTACCCGGGTATTTGGTGCCCAGGTATTTTTCCAGGCCTTCGCCGGCGGTGACGCGCTCGAGCAGGTGGCTCTTGATGTCGGCGGAGTACGTCGGACGACCACGCACGCTTTCCAGACGCTGCTGGAACCACTGGCGCTGCTCGGAATCGGTGATATGCGTAAATTCAGCGCCGATGGTGCGGCAATATGTCTGCTGCAACGCTTCGTGAATTTCGCGTAGGCTCGCCTCCTCTTTGCCGATGAACAGGTCGCCGGCACGGAAGGTCGTATCAAGATCGGCATTGGTCAAGCCGTAATGATTGATCGACAGGTCTGCAGGTGCAGGACGCTGCCACAGCCCCAGCGGGTCAAGCTGGGCTGCCTGGTGGCCACGCATACGGTAGGCCTGGATCAATCGCAGCACTTCAACTTGCTTCTTCTCGTGCTCACTGCTCACGCTGCCGGCGGAAACCGGTTGGGCGCGGCGCTGGTTCTTTGCCAGCAAGACGAAATGATCGCGAATTGTGGAGTGCGAAACATCGGTGGCAGAGCTGCCGTCAATAGGCAGCTTCTGAAAGTAGGTGCGCCACTCTTCTGGCACAGCGTTAGGGTCGTGCAGGTAGAGCTCATAAAGCTCTTCCACATAGGCAGCGTTTCCACCTGAAAGGTAGGCGCTGTTCCACATGCGCTGCATCACGCTTTCTTGCATGCTTGGTCACCCTCGGTTAGGGGAACACCACCGGCGTCGACACCGAGCAAACTTGCAGAAGTCCGAATGCAGCGACCAAAACAAGCCACTTAGGATCACGCTGATAGTCCGGGTACCAGCCCGGATGCCCCTGCTTGTCTCATTTCTTCAAAATAAGAGCCGCAGCCTTGTAAGCTGCTGCCCAGGTTAAAACTACGGCGCCGGTTGAAGCCTGCGCCGTAGCATCTACGGGTACAGCGGTCTTGCAGTTACAGCTGAATCACACGCCGCTTTGCAGCAGCATGTTACGCACGTGACCGATGGCCTTAGTCGGGTTCAGGCCTTTCGGACAGACGTTGACGCAGTTCATGATCCCGCGGCAGCGGAATACGCTGAACGGGTCATCCAGCGAAGCCAGACGCTCGGCAGTCTTGGTGTCGCGGCTGTCTGCCAGGAAGCGGTACGCTTGCAGCAGTGCAGCCGGGCCCAGGAACTTGTCCGGGTTCCACCAGAAGGACGGGCAAGAGGTCGAGCAGCAAGCGCACAGGATGCACTCGTACAGACCGTCGAGCTTTTCACGCTCTTCCGGGGTCTGCAGACGTTCGATGGCCGGAGCCGGCGTGTCGTTCTGCAGGTATGGCTTAACCTTCTCGTATTGCTTGTAGAAGATGCTCATATCGACGACCAGGTCACGGATAACCGGCAAACCTGGCAGCGGACGAACAATCAGCTTGTTACCTTTTACGACAGAAGACAGCGGCGTGACGCAGGCCAGGCCGTTTTTGCCGTTGATGTTCATGCCGTCGGAACCGCAAACACCTTCACGGCAAGAGCGACGATAGGAGAAACCTTCGTCCTGCTCTTTGATCAGGGCCAGCACGTCCAGCACCATCAGGTCTTTACCACCGGTGTCGACCTGGAATTCCTGCATGAACGGCGCAGCGTCCTGATCAGGGTTGTAGCGATAAACACTGACTTGCAACATGGCGGCCACCCTTAATAAGTCCGAATCTTAGGTTCAAAAGTCGGAACAGTTTTCGGCGAGAAGTTCACGGCACGCTTGGTCACGCGCTTGTCACCCGGGAAGTACAGGGTGTGGCACAGCCAGTTTTCGTCGTCGCGATCTTCGTAGTCTTCACGGGCGTGAGCGCCGCGGGACTCTTTGCGGATCTCTGCAGCGATGGCGGTGGCTTCGGCCACTTCCAGCAGGTTTTGCAGTTCCAGGGCTTCGATTCGAGCGGTGTTGAACGCCTGGCTCTTGTCGTTGATCTTGACGTTGGCGATACGGCCACGCAGGTCAGCCAGCTGGGCAATACCCTTCTGCATGTATTCACCGGTACGGAATACACCGAAGTAGTTCTGCATGCAGCTTTGCAGTTCTTTACGCAGAGTGGCGACGTCTTCGCCTTCTGTACGCGAGTTCAGGCCATCGAGACGAGCCAGGGCTGCATCGATGTCGGACTGGCGAGGACGGGCGTAATCAACGCCTTCTTTCAGGGTCTGCTCCAGGAACAGACCGGCCGCACGGCCGAATACCACCAGGTCGAGCAGCGAGTTGCCACCCAGACGGTTGGCACCGTGAACCGATACGCAGGCCACTTCGCCCACTGCGAACAGACCAGGAATGATCTGGTCGACGCCGTCTGCGTCCTGGGTGATTGCCTGGCCATGAATGTTGGTGGCAACGCCGCCCATCATATAGTGGCAGGTTGGAACGACCGGAATCGGCGCCACGGCTGGATCGACGTGGGCGAAAGTCTTGGACAGTTCCATGATGCCTGGCAGACGACTGTGCAGAACTTCTTCACCGAGGTGATCGAGTTTCAGCATTACGTGGTCGCCATCCGGACCGCAACCGTTGCCGGCGATGATTTCTTTAACCATCGAACGGGCAACAACGTCACGACCTGCAAGGTCTTTGGCGTTCGGAGCATAACGCTCCATGAAACGCTCGCCGTGCTTGTTGATCAGGTAACCGCCTTCACCGCGGCAACCTTCAGTCACCAATACACCGGCGCCGGCGATGCCGGTCGGGTGGAACTGCCACATTTCAATGTCTTGTACCGGCACGCCAGCACGCAGAGCCATGCCGACGCCGTCACCGGTGTTGATCAGGGCATTGGTGGTGGACGAGTAGATACGACCTGCACCGCCAGTCGCCAATACGGTGGCGTTAGCGCGAACGTAGGAAGTTTCGCCGGTTTCGATGCAGATGACGATCATGCCGACAAAGGCACCGTCTTCGTTCTTCACCAGATCCACACCGTAGTATTCGTTGAGGAATACGGTGCCAGCCTTGAGGTTGGCCTGGTACAGGGTGTGCAGCAGTGCGTGACCGGTACGGTCGGCAGCGGCGCATGTACGTGCAGCCTGGCCACCTTTACCGAAGTCTTTCGACTGACCGCCGAACGGACGCTGATAGATGCGGCCCTGTTCGGTACGGGAGAACGGCAAACCCATGTGCTCGAGTTCGAAAACAGCTTCCGGGCCTACGGAACACATGTATTCGATAGCGTCCTGGTCACCGATGTAGTCGGAACCCTTGACGGTATCGTACATGTGCCAACGCCAGTCATCGTTCGGATCTGCCGAGGCGATGGCGCAGGTGATGCCACCCTGGGCGGATACAGTGTGCGAACGAGTAGGGAAAACCTTGGTAACTACGGCAGTCTTGTGACCACCTTGTGCCAGTTGCAGCGCAGCGCGCATGCCAGCACCGCCGCCGCCAATGATGATGGCGTCGAACGAAAGCGTATTAACTGTAGTAGACATGAATCAGATACCCCAGAGAATCTGCACACCCCAGACGAAGTAAGCGAACATCGCAACGCCGCATACCGCCTGAAAAAGGAAACGTATTGCAGTTGCGGACTTGCCGAACGCCATTGGCGTCAGGTAGTCGGTCGCGATGGTCCACATGCCGACCCAGGCGTGAGCGCCGAGGGCAACGAGGGCCAGGAGACTGAAAATACGCATCCAGTTGCTTGCGAACAGTTCATGCCATTGGGCGTAGCCGATGCCAGGGTTGGCGACGACGTATCCGATCAGGAAAATGAAATAAGCCGCGAGAACGACCGCAGACACACGTTGTGCCATCCAGTCATAGAGGCCCGAACGGGACAGGTTCGTGACGTTAGTTACCATATCCAAACTCCTGCCAGAACGATTACCACCACGGAAACGGCGATAACGATTTTCGAGCCCAGTTTGCCGCCTTCAAGCGACTCGCCGATGCCCATGTCCATGATCAAATGGCGCACACCGGCAACCAGGTGATACAGCAAGGCGGACAGGATGCCCCAAATCACTAGCTTGGCTAGCGGACTGGTCAGACACGCTTTCACCTGACCGAAGCCTTCTTCCGAGTCGAGCGACTTGTCCAATGCATAAAGCATGATGGCCAGGCTGACAAAGAGGATGATTCCGGAGATTCGGTGAAGAATGGACGTGTAAGCAGTGACTGGGAGTTTGATGGTCCTTAGGTCTAGGTTTACAGGTCGTTGGCTATTCACGGCTTTTTTTCACACTGAAGAGCCCCTAACAATCAGGGCAAAGTTGTTGGGGAGTGCACTGGTCAGGTACCCACCACCCAGGGAGTGCGACCCCCAGTAAAGCAGGCCCAAAAGCCCCTGGCGGTCGGAGGCCGAGTATAGACAGTTAGGCTACTAATGACAACGCGTTCACCTTCCCCTAATAGCTCATTGCACAAGTTGGATAAAAGGCGTAAATGGCAGTCAATTTCGAGGAAAAAGTCCGGTTAAAGCCTTCTGGAGCAAGACTTTAGGCAAATTGACATTCGAATTTATCTCACTATAGTGGTGCGGGCCCTGCGTGGGGGGTCTGTCTGATGATTTCAAGCATAAATAGGAGGCCACATGGCTGACAAAAAAGCGCAGTTGATCATCGAGGGCGCAGCCCCCGTCGAGCTGCCCATTTTAACCGGCACCGTTGGTCCCGATGTAATCGACGTTCGGGGCCTGACGGCCACGGGCCGTTTCACCTTTGACCCTGGTTTCATGTCGACAGCTTCCTGCGAGTCGAAGATCACCTATATCGACGGCGACAACGGCATTCTGCTGCACCGCGGTTACCCGATCGAACAGCTCGCTGAAAAATCGGACTACCTGGAAACCTGTTATCTGCTGCTCAACGGCGAATTGCCGACCGCAGAACAGAAGGCCCAGTTCGTCAGCACCGTGAAGAACCACACCATGGTTCACGAGCAGCTGAAGACCTTCTTCAACGGCTTCCGTCGCGACGCTCACCCAATGGCCGTCATGTGCGGCGTAGTCGGCGCCCTCTCGGCCTTCTACCACGACTCCCTCGACATCAATAACCCGCAGCATCGCGAAATTTCCGCGATCCGCCTGGTTGCCAAGATGCCGACCCTGGCAGCGATGGTTTACAAGTACTCCATGGGCCAACCCATGATGTACCCGCGCAACGACCTGACGTACGCGGAAAACTTCCTGCACATGATGTTCAACACCCCGTGCGAGATCAAACCGATCAGCCCGGTACTCGCCAAGGCCATGGACCGGATCTTCATCCTCCATGCCGACCACGAGCAGAACGCATCGACTTCCACTGTACGCCTGGCCGGTTCTTCGGGTGCCAACCCGTTCGCCTGTATCGCCGCCGGCATCGCTGCACTGTGGGGCCCTGCCCACGGCGGCGCGAACGAAGCTGTTCTGACCATGCTCGATGAAATTGGCGATGTGTCGAACATCGACAAGTACATTGCCAAGGCCAAGGACAAGAACGATCCGTTCAAGCTGATGGGCTTCGGTCACCGGGTTTACAAAAACCGCGACCCACGCGCTACCGTCATGAAGCAGACTTGCGACGAAGTGCTGAAGGAACTGGGTATCAAGCACGACAAGCAACTCGAACTGGCCATGCGCCTGGAAGAGATCGCGCTGACCGACCCGTACTTCATCGAACGCTCGCTGTACCCGAACGTCGACTTCTACTCGGGGATCATCCTCAAGGCGATCGGCATTCCAACCAGCATGTTCACCGTGATCTTCGCCCTGGCGCGGACTGTCGGCTGGATCTCCCACTGGAAAGAAATGCTCTCCAGCCCGTACAAGATTGGCCGTCCTCGCCAGCTGTACACCGGCTACGAGTCGCGTGACATCACCAAGCTGGAAGACCGCAAATAAGACCTGTCTTGCGATAACGTCTTAAGTTGTACAGGGAACGGCCTCTATTTATATAGAGGCCGTTTTTGTTTGTGCGGTCTCAGCGGCCTTGGGGCCGACTGGGTTTTTGGTTGTGTACATATCCGTTTCTGCGGTAACGGCTACTTATGGTTTCGCTCTTACAGCGAGTCCCTTTTTCAAACGCCAAAAAGAAAACAAAAGGCTTCGCCCCGGCGTACGGCGCCTCGCTGAGGCTCCGCGATCCCTCGCTACGGCGTCCATCAGGGGGCATCGCCTAAGGTCTGCCGAAGGGGCGAGAGAACAAGATCAAGATCAAGATCAACGTCAAAAGCCAAAGCCAAAGCCAAAGCCAAAGCCAAAAGGATCACTGCCTTTGGAAAGCTTGCGTACATCCGCAAGAACAGGTCGGCTGTCAGGCTGCCTTCGCGGGCAAGCCGCGCTCCTACAAGGGGTTCGCTGTACACGCTTCGCTCTTCACCATTCATCAGGCCGAGCGTTAGCTCGCCTGCAGCTTGGCCGTCATCGCTGGCAGGCCAGCTCCCACAGGGTCAGGTGTTCACCTGCAAGTCATTGGTCGGCTGTCAGGCCGCCTTCGCGGGCAAGCCTCGCTCCTACAAGGGGTTCGGTGTAAACGCTTCGCTCTTCACCACTCATCAGGCCGAGCGTTAGCTCGCCTGCAGCTTTTGATCTTGATCCACCCGCCCCTTTCGGGAGGCTGAGTGGAGGTGTTCATACGGGGAGTGGCGCGCAGCGCCGTTCGACGCAGTCGAACACGCTGCATGTAGGTCGTCGCGAAGCAGACCGGAGGGCAGTGTCCCCGGATGGATACCGGAGCGAAGGTACGCCGAGCCTTAGCGAGGGGCCGGACGCTTGGGGCGAGACTTTTTGGTTCCTTTTGTGGCGTTTGACAAAAGGGACTCGCCGTAAGGGCGAAACCATAAGTGGCCGTTACCGCAGGAATGGATATGTACACCCGAGAGAGACAGGCCGCCTTCGCGGGCAAGCCTCGCTCCTACACCAAATACCATCGCCAACAAAAAAAATGCCCCGATCTCTCGACCAGGGCATTTTTCGTTTAACGCAACTTACACAGACAAGCCCGAAGCCTTAGTGAGAAACCGCCCCACTCGCCCCCAAACCGGTCTGCGAACGAACAAACTGCGGGAAGAACAGCGCACGCTCATTAACGCCAGCCGCCGACTTGTCAGTGATCGAGAAGAACCAGATCCCGATAAACGCAATGGCCATCGAGAACAGCGCCGGGTACTCATACGGGAAGATAGCCTTCTCGTGATGCAGGATCTGCACCCAGATGGTTGGACCCAGCACCATCAAACCAACCGCACTCACCAGACCCAACCAGCCGCCGATCATTGCACCGCGAGTGGTCAGCTTCTTCCAGTACATGGAAAGCAACAGCACCGGGAAGTTACAGCTCGCTGCGATGGAGAACGCCAGGCCCACCATGAACGCGATGTTCTGGCTTTCGAACAGAATGCCCAAGCCGATCGCCAGCACTGCCAAAGCGATGGTGGTGATTTTCGAGACACGGATCTCGTCCTTCTCGTTGGCCTTGCCTTTCTTGATCACGCTGGCATACAGGTCGTGAGACACCGCCGAAGCACCGGCCAGGGTCAAACCGGCAACCACCGCCAGAATGGTCGCAAACGCTACCGCCGAGATAAAGCCCAGGAAAATACTGCCACCCACCGCGTTGGCCAAGTGCACCGCCGCCATGTTGTTGCCGCCCAACAGCGCGCCAGCAGCATCTTTAAAGGCCGGGTTGGTGCTGACCAGCAGGATCGCGCCGAAGCCGATGATGAAAGTCAGGATGTAGAAGTAGCCAATGAAGCCGGTTGCATACAGCACGCTCTTGCGAGCTTCTTTTGCGTCACTCACGGTGAAGAAGCGCATCAGGATGTGCGGCAGGCCAGCGGTACCAAACATCAGTGCCAAGCCAAGGGAGAATGCAGACACCGGATCTTTCACCAGACCGCCCGGGCTCATGATCGCTTCGCCTTTGGCGTGAACCTTGATTGCCTCGGAGAACAGTGTGCTGAAGTCAAAGTTGACGTGCTTCATCACCATCAGCGCCATGAACGAGGCACCGGACAGCAACAGCACAGCCTTGATGATCTGCACCCAAGTGGTCGCCAGCATGCCGCCAAACAGCACGTACATGCACATCAGGACGCCGACCAGGATCACTGCTACGTGGTAATCCAGACCGAACAGCAACTGGATCAGCTTGCCGGCCCCGACCATTTGCGCGATCAGGTAGAACGCCACCACCACCAGCGAACCGCAAGCGGACAGCGAGCGAATCTGGGTTTGCCCAAGGCGGTAGGACGCCACATCGGCAAAGGTGTACTTACCCAGGTTACGCAGGCGCTCGGCGATCAGAAACAGAATGATCGGCCAGCCCACCAGGAAGCCGATCGAGTAGATCAGGCCATCGTAGCCGGAAGTGAACACCAGGGCGGAAATACCCAGGAAGGACGCCGCGGACATGTAGTCACCGGCAATCGCCAGACCATTCTGGAAACCGGTGATCTTGCCGCCCGCCGCATAGTAGTCGGCCGCCGAGTTATTTTTCTTGGAGGCCCAGTAGGTGATATACAAAGTCGCGCCGACGAACGCCACGAACATCAGGATCGCGGCGACGTTCAGCGGTTGTTTCTGAACCGCGCCGGTCAGGGCTTCAGCCGCCCAGGCACCCGGTGCGAATGCTGCAACGCTCAATAGAGCCAATAGACGCCGGATCATTGCTGAGCCTCCTTGAGAATCAGATTGTTCAGGTCGTCGAATTCGCCATTGGCGCGTCGTACATAGATCGCTGTCAGGATAAAGGCCGAGAGAATCAGCCCGACACCAATCGGTATGCCCCAGGTAATCGAAGAATCGGGGCTGATTTTCGCTCCCAGAATATGCGGCCCGTAAGCAATCAAAAGGATGAATCCGGAGTAAAGCCCAAGCATGATCGCCGAAAGAATCCAGGCGAACCTTTCTCGCTTACTAACCAGCTCCTTGAAGCGCGGGCTGTTTTGAATCGAGAGGTAAATGCTGTCGTTCATTGTTTTTATCCTCGCAGCACAGATTAAAGTTGGAACGTTATCCACTCTATGCGGCTGCGGGGCAGGTTCCAGACGACCTTAGTATTAGAACGACATGACAGAATCGCCATTTTCTGGTGTGACGCAACTTTTGTAGGAGCCAGGCTTGCCGGCGAAGGCGTCCTCACGATCGCTTTCGCCGGCAAGCCTGGCTCCTACAAAAAAAAACAAAAGGCCCGTTGGCAATATGCCAAGGGGCCTTGAGAGGTGCTGACTAGAGCCGTCAGCTCAAATCACTTGATCCAGTCTGCAACGCGCTCAGGGTGTTTTGCCACCCAATCTTTCGCCGCGGCGTCAGGCTTGGCGCCGTCTTGAATCGCCAACATGACTTCGCCGATTTCGTCTTTCGAGGCCCACTGGAAGTTCTTCAGGAACTTGGCAACTTCCGGCGCCTTGGTGGCCAGTTCTTTGCTGCCGATGTTGTTCACGGTTTCAGCCGCGCCATAAACGCCTTTCGGGTCGTCCAGGAAGCGCAGTTTCCACTTGGCGAACATCCAGTGCGGTACCCAACCGGTCACAGCGATGGATTCGTTTTTCTTCTCGGCACGGGTCAGCTCGGCAATCATGCCGGCGCCGGAACTGGCCTTGAGTTGATACCCGGTCAGATCGTAATCCTTGATCGCCTGCTCGGTTTTAAGCATCACGCCCGAACCGGCGTCGATGCCGACGATGCGTTTTTTGAAGGTGTCGTCAGTTTTCAGGTCATCGATGGTTTTAGCCTTGACGTACTCCGGCACGATCAAGCCGATTTTTGCATCCTTGAAGTTCGGACCGTAATCGACGACTTGATCCTTGTTCTTGGTCCAGTATTCGCCGTGAGTCACCGGCAGCCAGGCGGACAACATGGCGTCGAGTTTGCCGGTGGCCACACCCTGCCACATGATCCCGGTGGCGACGGCTTGCAGTTTCACGTCATAACCCAGCTTTTGCTTGATCACTTCGGCGGCCACATGCGTGGTCGCGACGCTGTCGGACCAACCGTCAACGTAACCGATGCTCAGGGTTTTGCTCTCGGCATTGGCCATTGTGGAGCCAATCGCGAGCACCAGAGCGGCACCTGCGCCTAAAAGTCGTCGCATCTTCATCGTTACTTCCCCGAAAGTGCTGCGCTCGACGGGTGCCGAGTCGCGTCAACGTATTGTTATGGTGCACAGCGCCCCCATCACGCCCACCGCAAACTCGTTCGAACATCAGCGTGATTTTCCATGGGAGCACTGATGCCTCGATAATCAACCTGACGACAACCGGAACCTGTGCTGTCAGCGACCTCAAGGCATCGAGAAACGACATCAGAACGCCATTAATCACGACCGCCTGGAGTGCGCCGACCAATCCGCCCGAACTTTGCATGTCAAAATCATGCAAGCCCCCTAGCGCGGGGCAAATGAAGGTAACATGCGCGGCTTTGCTCCCAGACGGCCTGACCATGCCCGCGACCTCCCGCTTTCCTTTTCTGGCTTATCTCTTCGCTTGCCTGCTGGGGCTGTTTGCCCTTGGCGGCTTTTGGTACGGCCTTGGCAAACCGGTGATTCTGCCGGACGTGGCCAGCGCGACGCACAAGCTGCAATGCGCCTCCTACACCCCGTTCGACAAGGACCAGTCGCCGTTCGACGTGCCGTTCAAGTTGCGCCCCGAGCGCATGGACGCCGACCTCGCGCTGCTGGCCAAAAGCTTCGAGTGCATCCGCACCTATTCCATGACCGGCCTCGAGGCGTTGCCCGACCTGGCGCGCAAGCATGGTCTGAAACTGATGATTGGCGCCTGGGTCAACAGCAACCCGGTGGACACCGAGAAAGAAGTCGACCTGCTGATCGCCTCGGCCAACGCCAACGCGGACGTGGTGACCTCGGTGATCGTCGGCAACGAAACCCTGCTGCGCAAGGAAGTCACGGGTGCGCAGCTGGCAAAGCTGATCAATAAAGTCAAAAGCCAGGTCAAGCAACCGGTGACTTACGCCGATGTCTGGGAGTTTTGGCTCAAGCACCCGGAAATCGCCCCGGCAGTGGATTTCCTGACCATCCATTTGCTGCCGTACTGGGAAGATGATCCCTCGAACATCGATGCCGCGCTGCAGCATGTGGCCGAAGTGCGTCAGGTGTTCGGCAACAAATTCGCGCCCAAGGACGTGGTGATTGGCGAAACCGGCTGGCCGAGCGAAGGCCGTCAGCGCGAAACCGCCCTGCCGAGCCGGGTTAACGAAGCCAAGTTCATTCGCGGTTTTGTCATCATGGCCGAGCAGCAAGGCTGGCATTACAACCTGATCGAAGCTTTCGACCAGCCCTGGAAGCGCGCCAGCGAAGGTGCGGTCGGTGGTTACTGGGGGCTGTTCGATGCCGATCGCCAGGACAAGGGCGTGCTGGCCGGTCCCGTGTCGAACGTGCCGTACTGGTCGCAGTGGCTGGCCGTTGGCGGTTTGATTTTTCTTGGCACGCTGATCCTTGGCGGGCGTGTACGCACCACCCGCGCTGCACTGGTGCTGCCGCTGCTCGGCGCACTGGCGGCGTGCTCGATTGGCGCCTGGGGTGATCTGGCGCGGGTCACGACGCGCTTTGCCAGTGAATGGTTGTGGGTGGCGTTGCTGACGGGGTTGAATCTGTTGGTGCTGGCGCATGCCGCATTGACGCTGAGCGCTCGTACCGGTTGGCGTGAGCGGGCGTTCAATGCACTGGAGCGTCGAGCAGGCTGGCTGGTCGCCGGAGCAGGTTTTGCGGCGGCGGTGATGATGCTTGAACTGGTGATCGACCCGCGTTATCGCAGCTTTCCAAGTGTCGCCTTCATACTGCCGGCGCTGGTTTACCTGTGCCGCCCGGTGAGCGCGGCGCGCCGTGAAATCGCCCTGCTGACCTTCATCATTGGCGCCGGCATTGCACCGCAGCTGTTCCGTGAAGGGTTGCAGAACCAGCAAGCCTGGGGTTGGGCGCTGGTGAGTGTTTTGATGGTGGCGATGTTGTGGCGCTGCTTGCGGGTTCGCAAGGCGTAATCTTCAGCGCAGCTAGGTGGCCTCTTCGCGCGCAAGCCACGCTCCCACAGGATTATTCGGCGAATACAGATGTTGTGTACGACGAAGATCCTGCAGGAGCGAGGCTTGCCCGCGAAGACGGACTATCAGGCGCTACGGGAGGCCCGGACCAGCCGCAACCCGGCAATCACCACCGCAAAAACGGCCAAGGTCGTGTTGTACAACGCCAGCGCCGGAAACCCGAACACCAGCGCCAGCACTGCCAGCCACCACCCTGCCCGGCCCGGCACCACAAACCCGATGATCGCAGCGGCCAGTGCAGCAAAGCCCAACACCTTGAAGTGAATCATCAAGCCCAGGTTCGAACGAATCTGGCATTCCCAGCGGCTCGCCTCGTCCACGCAGATGCCAACCCACTGCGCATCCTCCATAAAGCCATAACGCGCGCCATAACTGGCGGCCAGCCATAATGGCAGCAGAACGAGTAGCAGAATCACGGGCAGACGGCGGGACATGAAGCACTCCAATAAACGAAAACGGCGGCCAGCTTAATCCTCCGGCAGCGCTAAGCAAACGCGCGTAACAGATAATTAGTCACGAAATAGCTGCAAAGTGTATCGTCCAGCTACTATTGATCCGAAATTCGCCCAGATTGGTGCCGCAGCATGGCACTTTGGCGCAAACCCCGTGGTCATAGCCTGCGAACTTCATTCGGCACCTTCCTCTAAGGGATCTAGTCATGCTCCGTTCCTTGCGCTTCGCCGCCCTGTTTGGCGGCCTTATTTTGAGTGCGTCCGCACTGGCGGTCGATATCGACGCCGCCAGTTATGGCTACCCCTTGACCAACCCGTTCGAGGCGACCATTGCCACGACTCCGCCGGACCTGCGCCCGGAGTTACCGCTGGACGACGACATCGATCAGCAGACTCGCAGCGTGACTCTGCGCCCGGAGCGTGCATTCGAACTGCCAGACAATTTTTGGCCGGTCAAAAAGCTGACCTATCGTATTGCCACCCAGGACAAGGCTGCGCCGCTGATCTTCCTGATCGCCGGCACCGGTGCGCGTTATGACAGCAGCCTCAATGAATACCTGAAAAAGCTCTACTACAAGGCCGGTTATCACGTGGTGCAACTGTCGTCGCCCACCAGTTTCGACTTTATGAGCGCGGCCTCACGCTTTGCCACACCGGGTATCACCAAGGAAGACGCCGAAGACATGTACCGGGTGATGCAGGCCGTCCGGGCGCAAAACCCGCACGTCGCTGTCACCGATTACTACCTGACCGGTTACAGCCTGGGCGCGCTGGACGCGGCCTTCGTCGCGCACCTGGACGAAACCCGTCGCAGCTTCAACTTCAAGAAAGTCTTGCTGCTCAACCCGCCGGTCAACCTCTACACCTCGATCACCAACCTGGACAAGCTGGTCCAGACCGAGGTCAAGGGCATCAACAACAGCACCACATTTTATGAACTGGTGCTGAACAAACTGACTCGCTACTTCCAGCAAAAAGGCTACATCGACCTCAACGATGCCCTGCTCTACGACTTCCAGCAGTCCAAGCAGCACCTGACCAACGAGCAGATGGCCATGCTGATCGGCACTTCGTTCCGCTTTTCGGCGGCCGACATTGCCTTCACCTCGGACCTGATCAACCGTCGCGGCCTGATCACCCCACCGAAATACCCGATCACCGAAGGCACCAGCCTCACGCCGTTCCTCAAGCGTGCGCTGCAATGCGACTTCGACTGCTACATCACCGAGCAAGTGATCCCGATGTGGCGCGCCCGCACCGACGGCGGCAGCCTGCTGCAACTGATCGACCAAGTCAGCCTGTATGCCCTCAAGGATTACCTGCACGACAGCCCGAAAATCGCCGTCATGCACAACGCCGACGACGTGATCCTCGGCCCTGGCGACCTCGGTTTCCTGCGCAAGACCTTTGGCGACCGTTTGACCGTTTATCCACTGGGCGGCCATTGCGGCAACCTAAATTACCGCGTCAACAGCGACGCTATGCTGGAGTTCTTCCGTGGCTAAATACCTCCTGCTTATCGCTGCGTTACTCTGTGCAGGCGTCGCCAATGCCGACAACAGCAAAGCCAACGCACCTGTCGTGGTCGACAGTGACGGTTTCAAGGAACCGCTGAGCAAACTCAAGTTCAACCCGGGGCTGGATCAGCGCGAGTTCGAACGTTCCACGCTCAATGCGCTGAACGTCTACGACCCGCTGGAAGAGTGGAACCGCCGGGTTTATCACTTCAACTACCGCTTCGACCAATGGGTGTTCCTGCCGGTAGTCGACGGTTATCGCTACATCACCCCGAGTTTCCTGCGCACCGGAGTGAGCAACTTCTTCAATAACATCGGCGATGTGCCGAACCTGATGAACAGCCTGCTGCAGTTCAAGGGCAAGCGTTCGATGGAAACCACCGCACGCCTGTTGCTCAACACCACCATCGGCATCGCCGGCCTGTGGGACCCGGCCACGGCCATGGGCCTGCCGCGCCAGAGCGAAGACTTCGGCCAGACCCTGGGCTTCTACGGTGTACCGGGCGGCGCTTATTTCGTGTTGCCGATCCTCGGCCCGTCGAACATCCGCGACACCGGCGGCCTGGTGGTGGACTTCAGCGCCGAATCGGCGATCAATTTCCTGAACGTCTCGGAAGTCAGCTCCAACCATCCTGAGGTCTGGGCCCTGCGCGGCGTCGACAAGCGCTACCAGAACAGCTTCCGCTACGGCCAGCTGAACTCGCCGTTCGAGTATGAGAAGGTGCGCTACGTGTACACCGAGTCACGCAAGTTGCAGATCGCCGAGTAATTTCATCGGCAACAAAAAAGGCCATTCGATTCGCGTCGAATGGCCTTTTTTATGAGGTCTCTCAAGCACCAAAAAACCAATGTGGGAGCGAGCCTGCTCGCGATGGGGCCAGCACAGTCAACATCTATGCTGACTGAAACACCGCTATCGCGAGCAGGCTCGCTCCCACACTTGGAAAGTGCCCAGCTTCTAGCCTTTCAGTGTTTTCCAGATTTTGCTCGCTGCCATGACACCCGCCAGCACCACAGCTCCGGCCACAATACCCGCCACCGCATTCAGCAACGTCGGCACGATAAACCCGGCACCGCCCGCCCCTGCACTGACGCTCTCAATCCAGTGATGAACCACCGGCACGCCATGGGTCAGAATCCCGCCGCCCACCAGGAACATTGCTGCCGTGCCGATCACCGACAGGCCTTTCATCATGTACGGCGCTGCGCGCAGAATCCCGCCGCCGATGCTTTTGGCCATCTGCCCGGGCTTCTGGGTCAGCCACAGGCCGAGATCATCAAGCTTGACGATACCCGCCACCAGGCCATAGACACCGATAGTCATGACGATGGCAATACCCGACAGCACGATAACCTGCTGAGTCAACGACGCATCTGCCACGGTGCCGAGGGTGATGGCGATGATTTCCGCCGACAGGATGAAGTCGGTGCGGATAGCGCCCTTGATCTTGTC
This sequence comes from Pseudomonas sp. GW823-FHT02C02, assembly GCF_058797635.1. Classification (NCBI taxonomy): domain Bacteria; kingdom Pseudomonadati; phylum Pseudomonadota; class Gammaproteobacteria; order Pseudomonadales; family Pseudomonadaceae; genus Pseudomonas; species Pseudomonas sp. GW823-FHT02C02. The sequence continues at coordinate 76,444 of NZ_JBXAJV010000015.1, forward strand.
TTTCTCGAACGCCACCAGATCAACAGCAGGATCGGCCACGGCTTCGACCAGCTCGGCATGTTCGGCCTGATCTTCAGCCTTGCTGTGCAGGAATTTGTGGGCGAGTTTCTCGAAACCTTCGAAACACAGGTAGGCGCCACCGACCATCAACAGTGGGGTGACCAGCCACGGGATGAACACGCTGATCGCCAGCGCCGACGGCACCAGGATCAGTTTGTTGAGAAACGAGCCCTTGGCCACGGCCCAAACGACCGGTATTTCCCGTTCGGCACGCACGCCGCTGACCTGCTGGGCATTGAGCGCCAGATCGTCGCCGAGCACGCCGGCGGTCTTCTTGGCGGCCATTTTGGTCATCAACGCCACATCGTCGAGAACGGCGGCGATGTCGTCGATCAGCATCAGCAAACTGCTTCCTGCCATAAATCAGGTTTCCTTCTTGAATGAATGCCGCGCAGCATAGCGCGACCGAGCGCCACACGGGGCATTCTTGAGCGCCGCGCGAGGCCGGTGATACCATGCGCAACCGCCAGAACAGGCAAGGAACCCCCTGGTTTATGAGCACTATCCGCGAGCGCAACAAAGAACTGATCCTGCGTGCCGCCAGTGAAGAATTTGCCGACAAGGGCTTCGCAGCGACCAAAACCAGTGATATCGCAGCCAAGGCGGGATTGCCCAAGCCCAACGTCTATTACTACTTCAAATCCAAGGAAAACCTCTACCGCGAGGTCCTGGAAAGCATCATCGAGCCGATTCTGCAGGCGTCGACGCCGTTCAACGCCGACGGTGTGCCCAGCGAAGTGCTGAGTGGCTACATTCGCTCGAAAATCCGCATCTCCCGCGACTTGCCTTTCGCCTCCAAGGTATTCGCCAGCGAAATCATGCACGGCGCCCCGCACCTGAGTGCCGACCTGGTCGAACAGCTCAACGGCCAGGCCAAGCACAACATCGACTGCATCCAGACCTGGATCGACCGCGGCCAGATCGCCCCGATCGACCCTAACCACCTGATGTTCAGCATCTGGGCCGCGACGCAGACCTATGCTGACTTTGACTGGCAGATCACGGCCATTACTGGCAAGGCCAAGCTGGATGAAGAGGACTATGAAGCGGCGGCGCAGACGATAATTCGGCTGGTGCTGAAGGGGTGTGAGCCGGATCAGTGAGACTGCGCTGCGGCTTATCGTCAGCAGTCTCACTCCTGCATTTGGAATGCATTCCCCTGTAGGAGTGAGCCTGCTCGCGATCGAGGCGATTCGGTCCCAACTCAAACCCAAATCGCATCCCACAACGGATAATCGCCCAGTTTCTCCACCAGTCCAGCCCGCAACGGGTTGGCCACGACATACCTCGCCAACTTCACCAAATCCTCCTCCCGCCGAAGTGCCCGATCATGGAATCCTCTCTGCCAGAGGCTAATATTTCGACCGGTACGCTGCTTCACCGCTTTGGTACTCATCGACTTGGTCTTTTGCATCAACTCGCTCAAAGAGCCCTGCTGTAATTCAATCAACCAATGAAAATGATCGGGCATGACTACCCACGCCAGTGAGTTCGCCAAGCCTAGATTCTGCGCATTTCGAAATTGATCGACGACCAGCCTGCCCAAGGCAAAATCCTTGAAAACCGGGATCCTGTGAAGTGTATTGCTGGTTAACAAATAAATCCGGCTGGCTTCGGCATAGCGCCCGACTCGCAATCGGTGTGCAGCAGGTAAATCCGGCATTCCTTGCCTCCCATGATCAGGTCAGGAAAAGGCTAGTCCTGTGGATTAAGGAAGACGGGGCAAACTTTTGGCTGGATGTGTCTGGTAGATAGCTATCGCGAGCAGGCTCACTCCTACAGGGGATTTGTGGTGTTCAGACATTTTGTGTCCAACCCCGATCCTTGTAGGAGTGAGCCTGCTCGCGATAGCAATTAATCAGTCACCCCAAATCAAGCCGTAACCCCCGCATCCGCCCTCAACCCCACCGCCTCGATCGCACTGATCGCGCACTGCTCGTCAACATCCGACAGATCCCCGCTGATCCCCACCGCCCCCAGCACATTCCCGTCCTGATCCCGAATCAACACGCCGCCCGGTGCCGGCACGACGCTGCCTTGCCCCAGGCTGTTCAGCGCGGCAAAGAACGCCGGTCGTTGTTGGGCGTCCAGCGCCAGCAGGCGTGAGCCTTTGCCGAGGGCGATGGCGCCCCAGGCTTTGCCGATGGCGACTTGCGGGCGCAGCAGGCTGGCGCCGTCTTCGCGCTGCAAGGTAATCAAGTGCCCGCCGGCATCCAGCACCGCGACGGTCAGTGGAGCCGCGGAGATAGTACGCCCAGCGGTGATGGCCTGATCGATCAGGTTGACTGCAACTTTCAAGGTTAAAGCGCTCATGGTGCCGTCCTCATTTTGTTATAGGGAAAGCCAGTGGACTGCGCGCTTGCGTCGCAGTCCGATGCAACAAATAGAACACAATGAGTTATTTTTTTGTATACAATAATTATCGAAAAGCTCCACATGCGACGAAAAGCCACAGCAGAACGGGCTTCCGACGAATGAAACAGTCGCTTGAGAAAATGGATTGACCTGCGCCGTCCGCCGTGAATACACTCTGCGCAAAGCCACTTGTATACAATTACAAAACGTAAGAGGCACAAAACCATGAGCAAAATGAGAGCAATCGAAGCCGCCGTTCTGGTGATGCGCCGTGAAGGGGTTGATACCGCTTTTGGCATCCCGGGCGCCGCGATCAACCCGCTGTACTCCGCCTTGCAGAAGGTTGGTGGCATCGATCACGTCCTCGCGCGCCACGTTGAAGGTGCCTCGCACATGGCCGAGGGCTACACCCGCACCAAGGCCGGCAACATCGGCGTGTGCATCGGCACCTCCGGCCCGGCCGGCACCGACATGGTCACCGGGCTCTACAGCGCCTCGGCCGACTCGATCCCGATTCTTTGCATTACCGGCCAGGCCCCCCGCGCCCGTATGCACAAGGAAGACTTCCAGGCTGTCGACATCACCGCGATCGTCAAACCAGTGACCAAGTGGGCAACCACCGTCATGGAACCGGGCCAGGTGCCGTATGCGTTCCAGAAAGCCTTCTATGAAATGCGCTCCGGCCGTCCAGGCCCGGTGCTGATCGACTTGCCGTTCGACGTGCAGATGGCTGAAATCGAATTCGACATCGATGCCTACCAACCACTGCCGCTGGCCAAGCCAACCGCTAACCGTGTGCAAATCGAGAAGGCCCTGGCCATGCTCGATCAGGCCGAGCGTCCATTGCTGGTGGCCGGTGGCGGCATCATCAATGCCGATGCCAGCGAGTTGCTGGTGGAATTCGCCGAGCTGACCGGTATCCCGGTGATCCCGACCCTGATGGGCTGGGGCACCATCCCGGACGATCACCCGCTGATGGTCGGCATGGTCGGTTTGCAGACGTCGCACCGTTACGGCAACGCCACCCTGCTCAAGTCCGACGTGGTGTTGGGCGTCGGTAACCGTTGGGCCAACCGCCACACCGGTTCGATCGATGTGTACACCGAAGGCCGCAAGTTCATTCACGTCGACATCGAGCCGACGCAAATCGGCCGCGTATTCAACCCGGACCTGGGCATCGTCTCCGACGCCGCGGCCGCGTTGACCGTGTTCATCGAAGTCGCTCGCGAATGGCAAGCCGCCGGCAAGCTGAAAAACCGCAGCGCCTGGCTGCAAGACTGCCAGCAGCGCAAAGCCAGCCTGCAGCGCAAGACTCACTTCGACAACGTGCCGGTCAAGCCGCAACGGGTTTACGAAGAGATGAACCAGGTGTTCGGCAAAGACACCTGTTACGTCAGCACCATCGGTCTGTCGCAGATTGCCGGCGCGCAGTTCCTGCACGTCTACAAGCCTCGTCACTGGATCAACTGCGGCCAGGCCGGCCCGTTGGGCTGGACCATTCCGGCAGCACTGGGCGTGGTCAAGGCCGATCCGACCCGCAAGGTCGTGGCGCTGTCGGGCGACTATGATTTCCAGTTCATGATCGAGGAATTGGCGGTGGGCGCGCAGTTCAAGCTGCCGTACATCCACGTTGTGGTCAACAATTCGTACCTGGGGCTGATTCGTCAGGCCCAGCGCGGTTTCGACATGGACTACTGCGTACAGCTGTCCTTCGATAACCTGAACGCCCCGGAACTCAACGGTTACGGTGTCGACCACGTCGCGGTGGCCGAGGGCCTCGGTTGCAAGGCGCTGCGGGTGTTCGAACCGGGTCAGATCCAGCCTGCCCTGCGCAAGGCTCAAGAGCTGATCGAAGAGTTCAAGGTGCCGGTGATCGTCGAGATTATTCTGGAGCGCGTGACCAACATTTCCATGGGCACCGAGATCAACGCCGTCAATGAATTCGAAGACCTGGCGCTGGTCGGCAACGACGCGCCAACGGCGATTTCGCTGCTCGATTAACTGCTGATCGTTCCCACTGTGGGAGCGCGCCTGTGTGGCGAGGGAGCTTGCTCCCGCGCCACACAAGCTCGCACCCACAGGGGACTGCACAAATTTACGGGAGACCACCATGCCGCGTTTCGCAGCCAACCTGTCCATGCTGTTCACTGAGCAGGATTTTCTTGCCCGTTTCGAAGCGGCCGCCAAGGCCGGCTTCAGTGGTGTCGAGTACCTGTTCCCCTACGACTTCAGCTCTGCCGAGATCAAGGCCAAGCTCGACGCCAACGGTCTGACCCAAGTGCTGTTCAACCTGCCGGCCGGTGACTGGGCAAAGGGCGAACGCGGTATCGCGTGCCTGCCGGACCGGGTTGAAGAGTTCCGCGCCGGTGTCGATCTGGCGATCGCTTACGCAAAAGTGTTGGGCAACACCCAGGTCAACTGCCTGGCGGGTATTCGTCCACAAGGTGTCGACGATGCCACCGTGGAAAAAACCTTCGTCGCCAACCTCAAGTACGCCGCCGACAAGCTGCAAGCGGCGGGCATCAAACTGGTGATGGAAGCGATCAACACCCGCGACATCCCGGGTTTCTACCTGAACAACACGGCGCAAGCCCTGTCGATTCGCGAACAGGTCGGCAGCGCCAATCTGTTCCTGCAATACGACATCTATCACATGCAAATCATGGAGGGCGACCTGGCCCGCACCATGGCTGCGCACCTGGGCGAGATCAACCACATCCAGTTGGCCGACAACCCGGGGCGCAACGAACCGGGCACCGGTGAAATCAACTACCGCTTCCTGTTCGAACACTTGGACCGCATCGGTTATCAGGGTTGGGTTGGTTGTGAATACAAACCGCTGACCACCACTGAAGCGGGCCTGGGCTGGCTGAAAACCCACAACGCGATCTGATACCGCGTCATCGTTCTTCGCGGGCAAGCCTCGTTCCTACAGGATCAGGTTGATACGCAACAGGGCGACAGACACGTACCCGTAGGAGCGAGGCTCGCCCGCGAAGGCGCCCTCGCCGACACCCAAGAATTTTGCGAACAGAGCAATAAAAACAAGAGGAATTTCTCATGGCTAAAATCGGATTTATCGGCACCGGCATCATGGGCCACCCAATGGCGTTGAACCTGCAGAAAGCCGGTCACAGCCTGTTCCTGTCGGCGCACCACGATGCCGCCCCGGCCGACCTGATTGCCGGTGGCGCCGTCGCCCTGGCGAACCCGAAAGAAGTCGCCCAGGAAGCTGAAGTCATCATCATCATGGTGCCGGATACCCCGCAGGTCGACGACGTGCTGTTCCGCGCCGATGGCGTTGCGGCCGGCGTGGGCAAAGGCAAAATCGTTATCGACATGAGCTCGATCTCGCCGACGGCTACCAAGGCCTTCGCGGCCAAGGTCAACGAAAAAGGCGCTCAATACCTTGATGCGCCAGTGTCCGGCGGTGAAGTCGGCGCCAAGGCCGCGACCCTGAGCATTATGGTCGGCGGTGATGCCGATGCCTTCGAACGCGCACTGCCGCTGTTCCAGGCCATGGGCAAGAACATCACCCTGGTCGGTGGTAACGGCGACGGTCAGACCGCGAAAGTGGCGAACCAGATCATCGTCGCGCTGAACATTCAGGCCGTGGCCGAAGCACTGCTGTTTGCCGCGAAAAACGGTGCCGATCCCGCCAAGGTCCGTGAAGCGCTGATGGGGGGTTTCGCCTCCTCGAAGATCCTCGAAGTACACGGCGAGCGCATGATCAAAGGCACCTTCGACCCGGGCTTCCGCATCAGCCTGCACCAGAAGGACCTGAACCTGGCCCTGCAAGGCGCCAAAGAGCTGAACATCAACCTGCCGAACACCGCCAACGCCCAGCAAGTGTTCAGCACCTGCGCAGCCATCGGCGGCAGCAACTGGGACCACTCGGCGCTGATCAAGGGCCTGGAACACATGGCGAACTTCTCGATTCGCGATAAGTAAGCCCTGCCCAAAACCCTGTGGGAGCGAGCCTGCTCGCGAAAGCGGTTTCACATTCAACATCTATGTTGGCTGACACACCGCATTCGCTAGCAGGTTAGCTCCCACAGGGATCTGAGTTGCACCTTCAAATAACAAGAATTCCGGGAGCCCGCCATGTCGGTCGATCCGCAACAATTCCTGCGCGAGCTGTTCGCCACAGCCATCGACGCCGCCCATCCGCAGCAAGTCCTCGAAGCCCATTTGCCCACAGATCGCAGCGGTCGGGTGATTGTCATTGGCGCCGGCAAAGCCGCGGCCGCCATGGCGCAGGTGGTCGAGCGTTGCTGGCAGGGTGAAGTCAGCGGTCTGGTGGTCACCCGTTACGGCCACGGCGCCCCGTGCGAAAAAATCGAAGTCGTCGAAGCGGCTCACCCGGTGCCGGACGCAGCCGGTCAAGCCGTCGCCAAGCGCGTGTTTGAACTGGTCAGTAACCTGAGCGAAGACGACCGCGTGATCTTCCTGCTCTCGGGCGGCGGTTCTGCCCTGCTGGCCTTGCCGGCCGCCGGCATCACCCTCGCCGACAAGCAGTCGATCAACAAAGCCCTGCTCAAATCTGGCGCGACCATCGGCGAGATGAATTGCGTGCGCAAGCACCTCTCGGCGATCAAGGGCGGCCGCCTCGGCAAAGCCTGCTGGCCGGCCACTGTTTATACCTATGCGATTTCCGATGTGCCGGGCGACCTCGCCACCGTCATCGCGTCCGGCCCCACCGTGGCCGACCCGAGCACGTCGGCCGAAGCCCTGGCGATCCTCAAACGCTACGGCATCGACGTCCCTGCCTCGGTCCGAACCTGGCTGCAGAGCCCGGAATCGGAGACGGTCAAGCCCGGCGATCCGAGCCTGGCGCGCAGTCACTTCCAGTTGATCGCCCGCCCCCAGCAATCGCTTGAAGCGGCGGCCGTGAAAGCGCGCCAGGCCGGTTTCAGCCCGCTGATCCTCGGCGACCTGGAAGGCGAATCCCGCGAAGTGGCCAAGGTTCACGCTGGCATCGCCCGGCAAGTGGTCTTGCATGGCCAACCATTGGCGGCGCCCTGCGTGATTTTGTCGGGCGGCGAAACCACCGTCACCGTGCGCGGCAATGGCCGTGGCGGACGCAACGCCGAATTCCTGCTGAGCCTGACCGACAGCCTCAAAGGCCTGCCCGGTGTCTACGCCCTGGCCGGTGACACCGACGGCATCGACGGTTCCGAAGACAACGCCGGCGCGATCATGACCCCGGACAGCTACGCCCGCGCCGCCGCCCTCGGCCTGAGCGCCAGCGACGAGTTGGACAACAACAATGGCTACGGCTATTTCGAGGCGCTGGACGCATTGATCGTCACCGAGCCGACCCGCACCAACGTCAACGACTTCCGCGCCATCCTGATCCTCGAGAGCCCTAACAATGACGCCTGATAAAAAGGTCAAAATCCTCGCCACCCTTGGCCCAGCCACCGACGGGATCGATGACATCCGTGAGCTGGTGCAGGCCGGGGTCAACATCTTTCGCCTGAACTTCAGCCACGGCGATCACGCTGACCACGCTCAGCGCTATCAGTGGATTCGTGAAGTCGAGCGCCAGCTCAATTACCCCTTGGGCATTCTGATGGACCTGCAAGGCCCGAAGCTGCGGGTCGGCAAATTCGCCGAGGGCAAGGTGCAACTGCATCGCGGCCAGGCCCTGCGCCTGGACCTCGACCCGACGCCGGGCGATCAGCGCCGGGTCAACCTGCCGCATCCGGAAATCATCGCCGCACTCGAGCCCGGCATGGACCTGCTGCTGGACGACGGCAAGCTGCGTCTGCGCGTGGTCACCAAGTACGCCGACGCCATTGACACCACGGTGCTCAACGGCGGCGAACTCTCGGACCGCAAAGGCGTGAACGTGCCCCAAGCGGTGCTGGAACTGAGCCCGCTGACCGCCAAGGATCGCCGCGATTTGAGCTTCGGTCTGGAGCTGGGTGTGGACTGGGTTGCGCTGTCGTTCGTGCAGCGTCCTGAAGACATCCGCGAAGCCCGCGAACTGATCGGCGACAAGGCGTTCTTGATGGCCAAGATCGAGAAGCCATCAGCGGTGACTCAGCTGCGGGAAATCGCCGAGTTGAGCGATGCGATCATGGTCGCTCGCGGTGACCTGGGCGTGGAAGTGCCGGCGGAAAGCGTGCCGCAGATTCAGAAAAACATCATCAGCCTCTGCCGCGAACTCGGCAAACCGGTGGTGGTGGCGACGCAGATGCTCGAATCGATGCGTTTCTCCCCGGCCCCGACCCGCGCCGAAGTCACGGATGTGGCCAACGCCGTGGCTGAAGGGGCCGATGCGGTGATGCTGTCGGCGGAAACCGCCTCGGGCGAGTACCCGCTGGAAGCCGTGCAAATGATGAGCAAGATCATTCGCCAAGTGGAAAACGGCCCGGATTATCAGGCGCAACTGGACGTGAGCCGGCCGAAGGCCGAGGCGACGGTTTCCGATGCGATCAGCTGTGCGATTCGTCGCATCAGTAACGTGCTGCCGGTGGCGGTGCTGGTGAACTACAGCGAGTCCGGGACGTCGAGCCTGCGTGCGGCGCGGGAACGGCCGACGGTGCCGATCCTGAACCTGACGCCGAACCTGCAAACGGCGCGCCGCTTGACGGTGGCGTGGGGGGTGCACTCGGTGGTCAATGACAGGCTGCGGCAAGTGGACGAAGTGTGTTCGACGGCGCTGGAGATCGCGCAGGCCCAAGGCATGGCGCAACGCGGGGATACCTTGTTGATCACGGCCGGTGTGCCGTTTGGGCAACCGGGGTCGACTAACTCTTTGCGTATCGAGACCTTGATTTAGCGTCCTTACCGGCCTTTTCGCGGGCAAGCCTCGCTCCTACAGGATTTGCGTGATCCCGATATTTGGCACGATGCAAACCCTGTAGGAGCGAGGCTTGCCCGCGAAGAACGATTACTCGCTCCTCCTGACTCACAAAAAAATGCCTGCCAACCACTTCAACACCCACTGCCCCGATTGGGCGACTGCCCTGCTCAATGGTTTCAGCCAGATCTTCCTCCAGCGCCATCCGCTGTTTGGTCTGCTGTGCCTGTTGGCGATTCTTTTCACCGCACCTACCCTGCTCGGCGGTGCGCTGCTGGGATGCGTCGCCGGGTTGCTCACCGCGCAACGACGCGGTTACGCCAAGGCCGATCGTCAGGCCGGACTGTTCAGTTACAACGGTGTCTTGCTCGGTCTTTTGCTGAGCCTGTATTTCCCTTGGTCAGCACTGTTGCCGCCGCTGATCATTGCTGCGGGCGGACTGAGTGCGATGCTTACCCAGCAATGGCTCAAACGCGTCCGGGTCAGCCATTACCTGCCTGCCTATACGGCGCCCTTCGTTGGGTTGGGCTGGGTGCTTCTGTGCTTCGCCACTCCCTCGACAAAAGCGCATCTGATCGAAATCAACACGCTGAACATGCTCGCCGCACCGCTGAAAGGCTTCGGCCAGGTGATGTTCCTCGGTCATCCGCTGGCCGGGGCGATGATTGCCGTGGGTTTGCTGATCGCTGATCGTCGCGCCTTTTGCTGGGCGTTATTGGCGTCTGTCGCGGGCATGGGCTGGAGCCTGTTGCATCACGATTTCTATACCGCATTGATCGGCCTCGGCGGCTATAACGCCGTCCTCACCGCCCTCGCCTTGAGCTCGCTGCGCCAGCAGCCGTGGCTGCCGCTGGCTGGCATCGCATCAGCGTTGTTGCTGACGCCGGTGTTTTCCGCCATCGGCCTGCCGACGCTGACCGCGCCGTTCATCCTCGCCTGCTGGCTGGTCCGCACGGTTGTTCAACTGCTCGGCATCACCGCTGTCACCCGTGCGCCTTGCACTATTGAGGAGAATCAACCTAGGCTTCGCTGATCATTGGTTCAGGCGGTATCCATGGACAGCAGCAAAAACTGGCGTGAAGAGCTTTACGTCATGGTTTTCCAGAGCGACACCAAGGCGGGGCGGCGCTTCGACGGCATCCTGCTGTTGATCATCCTTGCTAGCATCGTGATCGTGATGCTCGACAGCATCGACACGGTCCACAAGAACTACGCCGACGTGCTGGCGTACATCGAGTGGGGCTTCACCGTCATCTTCGCCATCGAATATGGATTGCGCCTGTATTGCTCGCCCAAGCCGTTGCGCTATGCGTTCAGCTTTTATGGGCTGGTGGATCTGCTGGCAATCGTGCCCGGCATCCTGGCGCTGTATTACGCCGATGCGCAGTACCTGCTGATCATCCGGATCATTCGGATGCTGCGGATTTTCCGCGTGCTCAAGCTCAGCCCCTACCTCAAGCAAGCCAACTATTTGATGTCGGCGCTGCGCGGCAGCAAACAGAAGATCGTGGTGTTTCTGGTCAGCGTCTGCACGCTGGTGACGGTGTTCGGCACGTTGATGTACGTGATCGAAGGCCCGGAACACGGCTTCACCAGCATTCCCAAAGGCATCTACTGGGCGATCGTCACGCTGACCACGGTGGGCTTCGGCGACATCGTGCCCAAGACGCCGTTGGGCCAAGTGATTTCATCGCTGGTAATGATCACCGGTTACTCGATCATCGCCGTGCCGACCGGTATTTTCACCGCCGAACTGGCCAATGCCATGCGTGGTGAACAGCTGCAACACGACTGCCCGGTGTGCAAGAAAACCAGTCACGAACACGGTGCGGCATTCTGCTCGCGGTGCGGCAACGCTCTGTTTAAGAAACGGGAATAAGCAAAGAGCTTTTTAATCTTTAAGGGTCTATGCGAGCCCGGCTATAGTCGCTGGCAAATTGCCTCACTTTTAAATCAGAACAAGGACTGCGCAGTGAAAAAACTCTTTGGCGCCTCACTTCTGGCCGCTGGCCTGGCATTGACCAGCGTGGCTCAGGCCGCACCGACCCTGCTCAACGTTTCCTACGACGTGATGCGCGATTTCTACAAGGACTACAACACTGCGTTCCAGAAACACTGGCAAGCCGAGCACAACGAGAACATCACCCTGCAGATGTCCTTCGGCGGTTCCAGCAAACAGGCGCGTTCGGTGATCGATGGCCTGCCGGCTGACGTCATCACCATGAACATGGCCACCGACATCAACGCCCTGGCGGACAACGGCAAACTGATCCCGGACAACTGGGTCACCCGCCTGCCGAACAACAGCGCACCGTTCACCTCGGCCACCGTGTTCATCGTCCGCAAAGGCAACCCGAAAGCCCTGAAAGACTGGCCCGACCTGCTCAAGGACGGCGTGCAAGTGATCGTACCCAACCCGAAGACCTCGGGTAACGGTCGCTACACCTACCTGTCTGCCTGGGGTTATGTGCTGAAAAACGGCGGTGACGAGAACAAGGCCAAGGATTTCGTCGGCAAGCTGTTCAAGCAAGCGCCGGTGCTCGATACCGGTGGCCGTGCCGCGACGACCACGTTCATGACCAACCAGCTCGGTGACGTGCTGGTGACCTTCGAAAACGAAGCGGAAATGATCGCCCGTGAGTTTGGTCGTGACCAGTTTGAAGTGATCTACCCAAGCGTCTCCGCTGAAGCCGAGCCGCCGGTGTCGGTGGTCGACAAAACCGTCGACAAAAAAGGCACCCGCGCCGCGGCCGAGGAATACCTGAAGTACCTGTGGTCCCCGGAAGGTCAGGAAATTGCAGCGGCCAACTACCTGCGTCCGCGTGACCCGGCGGTGCTGGCCAAGTACACCGATCGCTTCCCGAAAGTGGACTTCCTGTCGGTGGAGAAGACCTTTGGTGACTGGCGCACCGTACAGAAGACCCACTTCAATGATGGCGGGGTCTTTGATCAGATCTACAGCGGACAGTAATTCCTGAGCCCAACGAGAAAGGCGACCTGAGAAGGTCGCCTTTCTCGTGGTCGAACACAAAACCCAAGTTCACTGAAGATCCTCTGTAGGAGTGAGCCTGCTCGCGATAGCGAAGTGTCATTCAACATTGATATCAACTGACATTCCGCTATCGCGAGCAGGCTCACTCCTACAGGGTTTTTGCCCTGCCTTCACATCGGTGGGGTAACGCCATCCTTGCCCGCCGAGATCGATTGCGCAGTCAGTGTCCCGTCTGCACTTTGGGTGACGAATGTCACGATCTTCACCCCCACCTTCAGCAAACTCCTGTCCCCCGGCATCAAATTCACGATCGGCACATCCTCCGGCACCAGGATCTTCTGCTGCCCGCCCTTGTAGTTGACGGTCAACATCCGGCCATTGCTGACCACCAGATCGCCCACGCTGCCATTGGTCATGCTGCTGCCCTTGACCAGATCGAACGGCCGATGCCCGTCGCCGCTGCCCGCCAGTTCCGGTGGAAAAACGTGGACTTCCAGCGCCTTCAAGGTGCCATCGTCTTGCGGAATGGCCGCCGATCCAACGTAGCTGCCGGGTTTGATGTCTTCGATATTGGCCAGGGTAACGGCGCGGACTTTGGTGTCGTTGGTCAGGTTGATTACCACGTTTTCGCCAGTGTTGACGTGGACTTTCAAGACGTCGGGGCTGACCCCGGTGATCTCGCCGCGCACGCCAATGCGCAGGCCCGGCGCGTCGGCGGCCTGGGCCAGACCTGCCGTGACCAGGCCGATCAAGGTGACCACTGAAGCACCGCGTACAAGGTGACGAAACATCGCATTCATGGAAGTGCCTTCCGGTTATGAATCGTGAAGGAGAACATAAGCACGCTATCGAACAGGATGTAAGTGAATGTATCATCGGAGCTCGATATTTTGACGCAAGGTTTATCGATGGACAGCACTCCTGTCCGTCACTCATTCCGCAAAGGAATGATTGCTATCACTCCAATCCCTCTTCTGCCGAATCCGATACCTCTTTAGCCTGCGCGCATTCCCTTCTGTTCAGCGAGACACGTTATGAACCCAGCGACCCAGGTGCCCCACGGCACCGCGACAATGACCAAAGGCATGGTGCTGCTGTTCGCCTTCTGCTGCGGCGCGATTGTGGCCAACATCTACTACGCCCAGCCGATCATCGGCCTGATCGCGCCGGACATCGGCCTGACCAGCACCATGGCCAGCCTGATTGTTTCGCTGACCCAGATTGGTTACGCGCTGGGTCTGTTCTTTCTGGTGCCGCTGGGTGATCTGCTGGAAAACCGTCGACTGATGATCATCACCACCGTGGTGGCGATTGCCAGCCTGTTGGGCGCGGCGTTCACCGATCAGCCGAACGTGTTTTTGCTGATCTCGTTGCTGGTGGGTTTCAGTTCGGTGTCGGTGCAGATCCTGATTCCGCTGGCGGCGCACCTCGCGCCGGAAGAGTCACGCGGTCGGGTCGTCGGCGGGATCATGGGCGGTTTGCTGCTGGGGATTCTGTTGGCGCGGCCGGTGTCCAGCGTCGTGGCGGACCACTTCGGCTGGCGCGCGATGTTTGTGATCGCGGCGGCGTTGATGGCGGCGATCAGCATCGTGCTGGCGTTGACCATTCCCAAGCGTCAGCCGGATCACAGCGCCTCTTATGGCCAGTTGCTCGGTTCGCTATGGACACTGCTGCGCCAACAACCGGTGTTGCGTCAGCGCGCGTTCTACCAGGGTTGCATGTTCGCCACGTTCAGCCTGTTCTGGACCGCCGTGCCGCTGGAGCTGGCGCGCAATCACGGCCTGTCGCAAACCCAGATCGCGATCTTCGCCCTGGTCGGTGCCATCGGTGCGATCGCCGCGCCGATTGCCGGTCGACTGGCCGATGCCGGCCACACCCGCATCGCCTCCTTACTGGCCCTGCTGTTCGCCAGCCTGAGCTTCCTGCCAGCGTTCATCCATCCGGTCTACAGCGTCATCGGTCTCGCGGTCACTGGCGTGGTCCTCGACTTCTGCGTGCAGATGAACATGGTTCTCGGCCAACGCGCGGTCTACGCCCTCGACGCCAAAAGCCGCAGCCGCTTGAATGCGTTGTACATGACCAGCATCTTCATCGGCGGCGCGTTCGGTTCATCGGTGGCCAGCGCAGTGTATGAGCATGGCGGCTGGCTGTGGATCGTGATCGTGGGCAGCGCGTTCCCGCTGTTGGCGTTGTTGCGGTTTTTGAGTGTTTCGCCGAAGGCTGCGTTGGCGGCTGCATAAGGTCAAAAAGCATCGCGGGCAAGCCACGCGCCCACAGGAATCTGGCTTGCTCGTGACTGATGTGCGACTGATGTTCCGCGCTTCAAATCTTGTTCACCGATGTCGGCACCGGAAGATCCAGCCCCTGTGCTTCCATTTGTTGCAGAAGTATCTGCACGATTTCGACAGCTGCGTCGTATGCCTCCTCGAACGTATCCCCGGCAGTCACAGCACCCGGGATATCCGGTATTTGAATACCCACTCGATCCTCATTCCCCCAAGCACGAATCCTATAACTTCACCTGAGCGCATTTCGCCCCTGCGGTCAGGATGGATCTCACCTGATTCGTTACCGCCAAGGCCAACCCGGATTACACTCAGCGTCCAAAGCCTGAAGCGATGCTGGATGCTGGATGCGATTCGCGGCTGACCCGTTCAACGGCCGCCCGCCCCGGCGGCCTGTGCTTTCAAGGAGTGTGCAATGACTCGACGTACCTTTCTCATTACCGGTGCCAGCAAAGGCATCGGTCGGGCAGTGGCCGAACATCTGGACCGTGCGGGGCATCGGGTGGTCGGGATTGCCCGGACCCCGGACCTGTCGTTCCCCGGCATTCTGTTTCCGCTGGATTTGAGCGACAGGGCGCTGACCCAGGAAGTGCTGGCGGATCTGTCCAGGACGTATGAATTTGATGGGCTGGTCAACAACGTCGGCCT
This sequence comes from Pseudomonas sp. GW823-FHT02C02, assembly GCF_058797635.1. Lineage (NCBI taxonomy): Bacteria > Pseudomonadati > Pseudomonadota > Gammaproteobacteria > Pseudomonadales > Pseudomonadaceae > Pseudomonas > Pseudomonas sp. GW823-FHT02C02. Next base: position 91,595 of record NZ_JBXAJV010000015.1, read on the forward strand.
GGTCCGCCCCCAAGTGTTGGGCGAAATCGACCTCGACACCTTTGATGACGTGATGCGGGTCAACCTGCATTCGGCGTTGCAGGCCACTCAGGCGTTGCTGCCAAATATGCGCGCCAAGGGCTGGGGTCGAGTGGTCAATATTTCCAGTCTGACTGTACTCGGCATCACCCAGCGCACGGCCTACGCGGCGGCCAAGGCAGCGTTGATCAGCTTCACCCGCTCCTGGGCGCTGGAACTGGCGCAAACCGGCGTGACCGTAAATGCCGTGGCGCCGGGGCCGACCGAGACCGAGCTGTTTCGCGCCAACAACCCGCCGGGCAGCGAAGGTGAAGCTCGGTATCTGGCGGGTGTGCCGATGGGACGACTGGGGCAGCCACAAGAGATCGCGGCGGCCATTGCGTTTTTGTTGTCCGAGCAAAGCGGGTTTATCACCGGGCAGACCTTGTTTGTCGACGGCGGCTCCTCCATAGGCAAAGCCGCGTTCTGACTCGCCCCCACTGGGGTCTCGACAGTATTTAGAATCGCAAAAAGGACTTGAGATGGACCGCCTCGGCGCAATGGAAACCTTCGTCTACGTGGTGGAAACCGGTTCGTTTTCTGCCGCCGCGCGGCGCCTGAATATCGGCCAGCCCGCCGTGTCGAAAACCATTTCGCAACTGGAGTCGCGTCTCGCGGTTCGACTGCTGTTGCGCTCGACCCGCGGCCTGACGCCCACCGAAGCCGGGCTGGCCTTCTTCGAACGCGCCAAGCGCGCCATCGAAGAAGCCAATGAGGCCGACAACGCAGCACGCGGCGCCGCCAGCGGTCTGACCGGTAACCTGCGGATCTGTGCTGCCGTGACCTTCGGCCGACTGCACATCGTTCCGCACCTCGGACCGTTTCTCGATCAGAACCCGGACCTGAACATCGACCTGATGCTCGATGACCGCAACGTCAATCTGGTCGAGGAAGGCATCGACATCGCCCTGCGCATGGGCACCCTGAGCGACTCCGGCCTCACCGCTCGTAAAATTGCCGAATGCCGGCGCGTCGTGCTGGGCACCCCCGCCTATTTCGAAAAACACGGTGAGCCCACTTGCCCGACCGACCTGAGCAACCACCAGGCAATCGCCTACACCTTGGGCGGCGGTAGCAACTGGCAGTTCAGCAACGGAACAGATGAGCAGTCAGTCATCATCAGCGGGCGAATCCGCGTCAACGCCGCCGAAGGCCTGCGTGCAGCCGTGCTCGCTCATCAAGGGCTGACCCTGGCGTCGGAATGGATGTTTGCGCCGGAACTGGCCAACGGTGCGGTCAGGGAAGTGATGAAGGAGTGGGCCCTGCCGAATCAGGACCTGTGGGCGGTATTTCCCACCGGCAGAATGGCCAGCGCGAAGGCTCGGGCGTTTGTGGAGTTTGTGCAGGGGTTGATGGCCAAGGAGACCTGAATCACCGGGGATCCTTGCAACCCCAGACAGCAAAACGGCGATCCGAAGATCGCCGTTTCTGTTTATTCCCCGAATTGCCGCCCCAACCCACCCGGCACACCATGGATATTGGTCTCTTCCCATGGCCCGTCCGGGCTGATCGACCGGCTCCAGCCGTTGTTCCAGCGGTAGTAGGTGCGCTGGCGGTAGAAGGTGTTTGGCTGGTCATCAAGCACGTACACGCCAAGCTTGGCATCCCAATGGCTGTTGCCACCCGGTGGCGGCGCGAAGCTGGCGGATGTGCGTGGCAAAGGTTTGGCGGGCTTGGCCGGAATGCTCGGCTTGCTCGGTGTCGGTGTGGGGGACGGCGTCGGACGCGGCTGCGACGGCGGGATCGGTGGCAGCCGTTCAGGCGGCTGCGGTTGGACCACACAAGCGCTTAACCCCAAAACCATACTGAGCAGGGTGATACGAGCGATGGTGGTCATAGTGGCGTTTCCTGTCATTTATCCGGGCTGTCGATGGTCAGTTTTTGCGCTGCGGTGGTGCTGCTGGCCAGGGGCTGGCTGCGACCGATCCATTCGCCGGCAGTCGGTTGGCCGGCGCGGGAGACACGCGCAACCAGTTGGACTTCAGGGAAGTTCGACAGTTTCAACTGCGGCATCATTGCGTCGGCATCGCCCAGTTCGACGGTGGCCGGCAGATCGGCCACGGTCAGGCGTTTGGCGGCCAACGGGGCCGGTGGACCTGAGGTGGCGCGGGCGAAGATGAACACGCTGTCGCCGGGCTGGACCTTGGCTTTGAGCTCAGGTGCCAGATCGACGGTGACCTTAAGCTTCGCTGCCGCTTTGGCCACTGGTGCCTGGGCGACTTTGCCGCCGCTGGCTTCGAGTTTCTCGGTGGCTCGCGTGATCCCGCCTTGCAGCGCGGCACGGGAACTGTCCTCCGGCGGCAGTTGCGCCAACAGGCGATTCCAGTAGTCGATGGCGTCCTGATACCGCTGGCTTTCAAACGCCGCGATGCCCAGCAGGCCAAGGCTGGTGACTTCTTTCGGATCGGCTTTCAGTGCTTCGTCAGTCAACGCCTGAATCTTGTCCGACCACTTTTTGCCATCGGCGAAGTACTGGGCCTGGGCCCATTGGCCGAGCAGTTCCGGCTGACGACCGGCCAGGTTCACCGTGCGCTCGAAGATCTTCGCCGCGTCTCCCGGACGGTCCTGAGCCATGTAGGTGCGACCGAGGAAGTACAAGCCTTCAGCCGAATCCGGTTGCGCCGCGACCGCGCGCTCCAGACGCTGGGTCATCTCTTCCATCGACTGCGGCGCCTGGGCGAATTCGCGAGTCAGTTCAACCTTGTCGCTGGCACCGTAATGCAGGTACAAGCCAAGCCCCAGGACCGGCACCAGAATCGCCGCCAGCAAGGGCAACGGTTTGCCCAGGCGTGCCACGCGCGGTGCCTCGACGCCTTCGGTGTCGGCGAGCAACTCACGGGCAGCTTCGGCGCGACCGGTTTCCAGTTGCGCCGCGTTGAGCACGCCCTCCTCCTGCTCGGTTTGCAACTCAGCCACACGCTCCTGATACAGCGCAACGTTCAGGGCAGTACGATCCTCTTCAAGCTGTGCACGACGGCCACGCAAAACGGGGATCAGCAGAAAACTCAGGGCAACCAGAAGCAGCAGACCTGCAGCGAGCCAGAAATCAATCATTCTTGGTTTTATCCAACAGGTGGTCGAGGCGCTCACGCTCCTCGGCAGAGAGCTCATCCTTGGTGTCAGCGCGCTGCACGCGACGACGGCGGACGATCACGGCGATGATCACAAAACCGCCCAGCAACAGGCCGGCGGGGCCGAACCAGAGCAGAGCGGTCTTGGCGTTCAGAGCGGGTTTGTAGCGGACGAAATCACCGTAGCGATCAACCATGAAGTCGATGATCTGCTGATTGTCCTTGCCCTCGCCCAACATGCGGAAAATCTCTTTGCGCAAGTCGGCGGCGATCGGTGCGTTGGAATCGGCGATGTCCTGGTTCTGGCACTTGGGGCAACGCAGCTCTTTGGTCAGCTCGCGAAAACGCTCGCGATCGCCTTCTTTGGCGAACTCGTAGGTGTCAATGGCGGCGTGGGCAACACCGGCCATGCTCAAACCCAATACAAGGGCGGCTATCCAGTGCTTCATGGCTTGGCCTCATCGACCAGCGCCTGATACCGGGCCGCCAGTTTTTCGCGCCAGACCTGTTCGTCGATCACCCCGACGAACTTGTCGCGGATGATGCCTTTGGCGTCGATGAAAAAGGTTTCCGGGGCGCCGTAGACACCGAGGTTCAAGCCCAGCGAGCCGTCCGCGTCACTGATCCCCAACTGGTACGGGTTGTGGAACTCCACCAGCCACTTCTTAGCGTCGGCGTTGACGTCCTTGTAGTTGATGCCATAAATCGTTACGCCCTGCTGGGCCAGCTTGTTCAATACCGGATGCTCGACCTTGCAGGCGATGCACCAGGTGGCCCAGACGTTGACCAGCGCCGGTTTACCGAGAATGTCGGCCTTGGTCAGGGTCTTGTCGCCTTCCACGGTCGGCAGGGAAAACGCCGGGAACGGCTTGCCGATCATCGCCGAAGGCAACTCGGCCGGGTCCAGGTACAACCCGCGATACAGGAAAACAGCCACCACCAGAAAAATCGCCAGTGGCAACAGCATTAACCAACGTTTCATGCAGTGGCTCCCGACATACCGAGTGCTTCCCGCACGCGGCTTTTTACCTTGACCCGATAACGGCGATCCAGCGCCGCCAGCAACCCGCCGAAACCTGTCAGCAGCCCGCCGAACCAGATCCAGCGCACGAACGGCTTGACGTGCACGCGCACGGCCCAGGCGCCATCGCCCAGCGGTTCGCCAAGGGCGACGTAAATGTCACGGGTGAAACCGGCGTCGATCCCGGCTTCGGTCATCACCGAGTTCTGCACGGTGTACAGGCGTTTTTCCGGGTGCAACACGCTGACTTCCTTGCCGCCCTTGATCACCCGGACGGTGCCCTTGTCGGAGGTGAAGTTCGGGCCTTCGTAGTGCTTGGCGCCTTCGAACACGAAGTGATAACCGGCCAGGTCCATGGACTCGCCCGGCGCCAGGCGCAAATCGCGTTCGGCACTGTTCTGGCTCGACAGCACGACGCCAAGGGCGCACACGGCGATGCCCAAGTGCGCGATCTGCATGCCCCAGTAGCTGCGGGTCAGGGTCGGCAGGCCTTTGATCAGGCCTTTGTGGCGGGTCTTGTCGAGGATGTCGCGCACACCGGCCAACAGCACCCAGGCCGCGAGCATGAACGTGGCGAGCACCGCCCAGTTGAAATCGCCGTAAGCGACGCCGGCCACCACGGCCAACGCGGCACTGCCAAGCAACACCGGGGTCAGCATGCTTATCAGCCATTTGACCGGGGTGTCTTTCCAGCGCACCAGCATGCCGACGGCCATCACCATCATCAGCAACGCCATCAACGGAATGAACAGCGCGTTGAAGTATGGCGGGCCGACGGACAGCTTGGCGCCGGTCATCGCATCAAGGATCAGCGGATACAAGGTGCCCAGCAGAATCATCGACGCCGCCACCACCAACACCAGGTTGTTGCCCAGCAGCAGGGTTTCCCGGGACCACAGGTTGAAGCCGACGTGGCTTTTCACCACCGGAGCGCGCAGGGCGAACAGCGTCAGCGAACCGCCGACCACGAACAGCAGGAAAATCAGGATGAACACACCGCGCTCCGGGTCGGAGGCAAAGGCGTGAACCGAGGTCAGCACGCCGGAACGTACCAGGAACGTACCGAGCAAGCTCAACGAGAACGCGGCAATGGCCAGCAATACGGTCCAGCTTTTGAACACGCCCCGTTTTTCCGTGACCGCCAACGAGTGAATCAGCGCCGTACCGACCAGCCAAGGCATGAACGAGGCGTTTTCCACCGGGTCCCAGAACCACCAGCCGCCCCAGCCGAGTTCGTAGTAGGCCCACCACGAACCCAGGGTGATGCCGATCCCGAGGAAAGCCCAGGCAACGATGGTCCATGGACGCGACCAACGCGCCCACGCCGCATCAAGACGACCGCCCATCAGCGCCGCGATGGCGAAGGCGAAGGCCACGGAGAAACCGACGTAACCCATGTACAGCATCGGTGGGTGAACGATCAGGCCGATGTCTTGCAGCAACGGATTGAGGTCGGCGCCATCGCTGGGCACTTGCGGCAGGATGCGCTTGAACGGGTTGGACGTGAGGATCAGGAACAGCAGGAAACCGGTGCTGATCATGCCCATCACCGCCAGCACCCGGGCCAGCATCACTTGCGGCAACTGCCGGGAGAATACCGACACCGCAAAGGTCCAGCCGCCGAGGATCAAGGCCCATAGCAGCAGCGAACCTTCGTGAGCGCCCCACACCGCGCTGAACTTGTAGTACCACGGCAAGGCGCTGTTGGAGTTGCTGGCCACGTAGGCGACGGAAAAGTCATCAGCCATGAACGCGTAGGTCAGGCAACCGAAGGCGAACAGCAAAAAGGCGAACTGGCCCCAGGCCGCTGGTTGCGCGAGGCTCATCCACAAACGGTCACCGCGCCAGGCGCCGAGCAACGGCACGATGGCCTGGACCAGCGCGAAACACAGCGCCAGGATCATGGCCAGGTGGCCGAGTTCAGGGATAAACAGTGCGGATGTCATCGATCAACCCTCCTTCACGGGCGTTGGAGCAGATTGACCGCTGTCTTTCAAAGCCTTGGTCACTTCCGGCGGCATGTACTTTTCATCGTGCTTGGCCAGCACTTCGTCGGCCACCACCACGCCGTCGGCGTTCAGTTTGCCCAGCGCCACGATGCCTTGCCCTTCACGGAACAGGTCCGGGAGGATGCCGCGGTAGCTGATGGTCACGGACTTGTTGAAGTCGGTGACGATGAATTTCACGTCCAGCGAATCGCCGGAACGTTGCAGCGAGCCCTTCTCGACCATACCACCGGCGCGGATGCGCGTGTCTTGCGGGGCTTCGCCGTTGGCGATCTGGGTCGGGGTGTAAAACAGATTGATGTTCTGCTGCAGGGCGCTCAGGGCCAGGCCGACGGCAGCGCCGACACCCACCAGGATCGCGAGAATGATGATAAGACGCTTTTTGCGCAGCGGATTCACTTGCCGTTCTCCCGGCGCAAACGACGCGCCTCTTGTTGCAGATACCGCTTGCGGGCCAGGATCGGCGCCGCCACGTTGAGGATCAGCACCGCCAGGCAGATGCCATAGGCTGACCAGACATACAGGGCGTGATGGCCCATGGCGAGGAAGTCGCCGAATGAAGCAAAACTCATCGAACGGCCTCCAGACTGTTCTGCACTTCAGCTTTCACCCAACTGGCCCGGGCTTCGCGCTTGAGCACTTCAAGACGCATGCGCAGCAACAGCACCGCGCCGAAGAAACAGTAGAAACCCAGCACCGTCAGCAACAATGGCAGCCACATCTCGGCGGGCATCGCCGGTTTTTCGGTGAGGGTGAAGGTCGCACCCTGGTGCAGGGTGTTCCACCACTCCACCGAGTATTTGATGATCGGGATGTTGATCACGCCGACAATCGCCAGCACCGCGCAGGCCTTGGCCGCACTGTCACGATTGCTGATCGCGTTGCCCAGTGCAATGAGACCGAAGTACAGGAACAGCAGAATAAGCATGGACGTAAGTCGCGCATCCCAGACCCACCACGAGCCCCACGTCGGCTTGCCCCAGATCGCGCCGGTGACCAGCGCCACGGCGGTCATCCAGGCACCGATGGGCGCCGCGCATTGCAGGGCGACATCGGCCAGTTTCATTTTCCAGACCAGCCCGACGATGCCGCACACTGCCAGCATGACGTAGACGGACTGCGCCAGCATGGCGGCCGGAACGTGGATATAAATGATGCGAAAGCTGTTGCCTTGCTGGTAGTCAGGCGGCGCGAAGGCCAGGCCCCAAACGACACCGACGCCGATCAGCAGCACTGCGGCAATGCTCAGCCACGGGAGCAATTTGCCACTGATGCCGTAAAACCATTTGGGCGAGCCGAGCTTATGAAACCAGGTCCAGTTCATTACTGTTTCCATCACGGTTGCTCTTCGCTATGAAGAGCCAAAGGGTCTTTACTGATCAAAAAATGACCAGACCTCATTATTCGCCGACGCTGATCTTCAGGCCAGCAGCTATTGCAAACGGTGTCAGGGTTATCGCCAGGGCGGTCAGGCTACCAAGCCACAAGAGATAACCGGTCGCCGGCATGCCCTGCAGGGCCGCCTGCAAGGCGCCACTGCCGAGAATCAACACCGGGATGTACAGCGGCAGAATCAGCAGCGCCAGCAACAGGCCGCCTCGCTTCAATCCCACCGTCAGGGCTGCGCCCACCGCACCGAGCAGGCTCAGCACCGGTGTACCCAGCAATAAAGAAAGCAGCAACACCGGCAGACAGGCGGTTGGCAAACCGAGCATCAATGCCAGCAGTGGAGCGAGCAAAACCAGTGCCAGGCCAGAGAAGGCCCAGTGTGCCAGTACCTTGGCCAAAACCAGAAGAGGCAGGGGGTGCGACGAAAGGACCCACTGTTCCAGCGATCCGTCCTCGAAATCACTGCGGAAGAGCCCGTCCAGCGAGAGCAGGACCGATAAAAGTGCCGCGACCCACACCAGTCCCGGAGACAAGGTTTGCAACAATTGAGACTCGGGACCGACCGCCAACGGGAACAGCGAAACGACGATCGCGAAAAAAACCAGCGGATTGGCCAGCTCAGCCGGACGGCGGAACAGCAGACGGGACTCACGGGCGACCAGCAGGCCGAAAACACTCATACGGCCCACTTCCCCAGGTCGATATCGCGATAGCTGGCCGGCATCCGGCTCAGCGTGTGGTGAGTGGTCAGCACCACCATGCCGCCGCGCTCGCAGTGGGCGGCCAGGTGTTCTTCGAGTTGCGCCACGCCTTGTTTATCGAGCGCGGTGAACGGCTCGTCGAGGATCCACAGCGGCGGACTGTCGAGGTACAGGCGCGCCAATGCCACACGGCGTTTCTGCCCGGCGGACAACGTATGGCAGGGAACATCCTCGAAACCGCGCAATCCGACATCGGCCAGCGCTTGCCAGATCGCCTCGTGGGGAGCCGGTTGATGCAGGGCGCAGAGCCAGATCAGGTTCTCCTCCGGCGTCAACAAGTCCTTGATCCCGGCGGCATGACCGATCCACAGCAGGTTGCGCGCCAGTTCAAGGCGCTGATCGTTCAGCGGCTTACCGTTGAGCAGCACTTGACCGGCGGTCGGCTGCATCAGGCCGGATAACAGCCGCAGCAGGCTGGTCTTGCCGCTGCCGTTGGGGCCACTGATTTGCACCATTTCGCCACTGGCCAGTCTCAATTCGAGATTTTCGAAGAGCAGCCGAAGGTCTCGCTCACAAGCAAGGGCAACGGTTTGCAGGACAGGACTGGTCAAGAGATCACGGGCCTTTTGCGGTTCAAGTCGGCGGCGGAGCGGCCGCTAAAGAGATGCAGCATAGATGCATTGGCGGCCTGTTCTAGAGAGCTGCGTCAAACAAATGCAATGTTTTCGCCACTCCCCGAAGGACGGGCGGCATTATACATGCCATACCCTACTCTAAAGAGTGCATTTTCCTCAGGTTGTGACCGCGTATGACAGGCGAAATGAACATCCTCCCGGTACCGCAGACCACGCCCGCGACTTCGCGGCCGCTGGTAGTGAGCGGCGATCTGCTCAAGCTGCTGTCGCCGATGGAGGGCCTGATCACCCCCGGCCAGACCGCCAAGGCTGAAGTGCTGTCGCTCAAGCAGGCGGATCAGACCTTTCAACTGCTGCTTAAAGTCACCCTCGACAGCGGCCGCCAGACCACGGTCCAGGCCACCAGCACCCAGCCGCTGCCCCAAGGCACCAGTCTGGCGATCACCCAACCGTCAGCGAGCAATCTGGCGATCACGGTGCAACAGGCCATTGCTTCCAGCGTCGCCACCCTCACCCGCATCGACACCGCGCAATTGCCGGTCGGGACGTTGTTGCAGGGCAAAGTACTGACCTCGCAAGTGCTGCCGCAGGTGCCGGGCCAGCCGACGGTGTTTCGTTCGATGGTGAGCCTGCTCAACACCGCGTTGAGCGGCAGCACGCTGAGCATCGACAGTCCGACGCCGCTGCGCATCGGCACGCTGTTGAGTGCCTTGGTGCAGGACACGCAAACGCTGAAGTTCGTGCCGTTGAGTAACCGTCAGGAGCAACTGGCGATCACCCAGCAATTGGTCAGTCAGCAGAGCCGCCAAGGCTCGCTGGATGGTTTGATCAAGCTGCTGCAAAACCTGCCTCCATCGGATCAGACCTCCAGCGACCTGCGGGCCGCGGTGGAAAAACTGCTGGCCGGTTTACCGGACGTTCAGCAACTGAGTACGTCAAAAGGCCTCGCTCAGGCGCTGGCCAATAGCGGGCTATTCCTCGAAGCGAAATTGCTGACCGGGCAAAATCCGACACTGGCGCCCGACATGAAAGGCGATCTGCTCAAGCTGATTGCGCAATTGACGCCAGGGCTGCCGGCCAACACCAATCTCAATGCGATCATTGCCGCCAACACGCTGGTCCAGTCCATGCCGAGTTTCGTGCGCAGCGCCCTGGGCATGCTCGGCCAGGTCAGCGCCAAGCCGTTGCCGACCAGTTTCCCGCTGCCCGAACGGCTGCTGCAAAGCCAGGACGGTGAAAACGATCTGGAGCATTTGCTGCGTCTGGCTGCGGCGGCGGTTTCGCGCCTGCAAAGCCATCAGTTGTCGAGTCTTGAGCAGACCGGCGTCACTGACGATGGCCGCCTGCTCAGCACCTGGCAGCTGGAAATCCCGATGCGCAATTTGCAGGACATCGTGCCGCTGCAGGTCAAGTTCCAGCGCGAAGAAGCGCCGGAGAAAGAACAACCCCATGAACGCCGGGACGAACGCGAACCGAAGCAGCAACTGTGGCGCGTGGACCTGGCGTTCGACATGGAACCGTTGGGCCCGATGCAGATTCAGGCGCAGCTGATCAAGGGCAGCCTGTCCAGCCAGCTCTGGGCCGAACGGCCGTACACCGCCAGCCTGATCGAAAGCAATCTGGCTGCACTGCGCCAGCGCTTGCTGGATTCCGGGCTGAACGTCGGCGATCTGGATTGCCACCTCGGTAAACCGCCACAAGGCCCACAAACCCGCCTCGAACAACGCTGGGTCGACGAAACCGCATGAGAAACCCCAACACCCCACGCCAGGCCATCGCCCTCAAATACGACGGCACCCACGCCCCTACCCTCACGGCCAAAGGCGACGAAGCACTGGCCGAAGCCATTCTGAAGCTTGCCCGTGATTATGAAGTGCCCATCTATGAAAACGCCGAGCTGGTGAAGCTGCTGGCGCGGATGGAACTGGGGGAAAGTATTCCGGAAGAGTTGTACCGCACGATTGCCGAGATTATTGCGTTCGCGTGGAACTTGAAGGGCAAGTTTCCGGCGGGGCATGATCCGGAGGCGACCATGGTTGAGAAGGACATCACTGATCGCGGTGACGACTACTGATCGTTCCCACGCTCTGCGTGGGAATGCAGCCCGTGACGCTCTGCGTCACATTCAACAGCGGAATGCGGAGCGTCCCCAGAGATCGTTCCCACGCGGGGAACGATCTCTGGCAGGCGTCAGTTCTTGTGAAGCTTGCGCATCAACTCCGCCTCAGCCTGGGTCAACCCGCAGGACTGAGTCAGTTCATCAACGGTAGCCCCCATGCCGACCAGGCGCGCCGCCTGGGCAAACGACAGGCTCGACGGATCGCGCTGTTCCAGTTGGGCCAGTTTGTCCGGCAAGGGACTGACGACGGCGCGCAGTTCGTGCAGGTCTTCACCCATGCGCACGTTGCCGCTTTGATAGTCGTCGACGCGTTTGGCCAGGTCCTTGATGCGCTGATCGCGCAGCGCATCACCCTGGGCCTGTTGCGCGGCAATTTGCCGTTGAGCGCGAATGTACGCCAGAAACATTGCCAGCGTGCCTGCCCAGAAAAGGAACAGGACAATGACCGCTACCTCAAGAATCAATCAGATGTTCTCCAGGTCCGACCATTCTTCTTCGCTCATCATCTTGTCCAGTTCGACCAGGATCAGCAGTTCATTGTTCTTGTTGCACACGCCTTGAATGAACTTGGCGGACTCTTCGTTACCGACGTTTGGCGCGGTTTCGATTTCCGACTGACGCAGGTAAACCACTTCGGCCACGCTATCGACCATGATTCCGACCACTTGCTTGTCGGCTTCGATGATGACGATGCGGGTGTTGTCGCTGATCTCGGCATTCATCAGGCCGAAGCGCTGACGGGTGTCGATCACAGTAACCACGTTACCGCGCAGGTTGATAATGCCCAGCACGTAGCTCGGGGCACCCGGGACCGGGGCGATTTCGGTGTAACGCAGGACTTCCTGAACGCGCATCACGTTGATGCCGTAGGTTTCATTGTCCAGTTTGAAGGTTACCCATTGCAGGATCGGATCTTCGGAACCTTTTGCATTCGTCGCTTGACTACTCATACCCTGACCCCTCGAAAAACCGCTTCTGGCGGTGTGTGTTCTGTGTGGCGGCATTCAACAATGCCGTCGCATACTTGTTATGTCGGCAGCTATGTCGGTTTGTGTAGCGGCTTGCTGCCGCCCATGTGCTTTGCCCCACCGCTGGCGATCAACTCGGCCAGGGCGGAAACGTCCAGCAGCGCACACATGTGCTCAATCACCGTGCCGGCGAGCCATGGCCGCTGACCTCGATGACTTCTCCATTTGATTTCGTTCGGGTCCAGGCGCAACGAGCGGCTGACCTGATGCACCGCCAGCCCCCACTCGTAGCCCTGAACCGAAATAACGTATTGCAGGCCCTGGCGGAAATCATCGCGGTAGCGGTCGGGCATGACCCACCGCGCGGTGTCCAGGACTTTCAGGTTGCCGGCCTGACTCGGCAGGATTCCGAGGAACCATTCGGGCTGGCCGAACAGTGGCGTCAGCTCGTGACCGGCCAGCGAATAAATCGAGCCCAGGCACACCAGCGGCACCGCCAGGGTCAACCCGGCGACATCGAACAGCAGGCATTCGAACGGCTCGGCGGCCCACGCCGGGCGACCGTCGGTTTCCACCGGTGGCGGCGTGTTGCTCGGCGGCAGATGGACTTCGACCAGCGGCGGCACCAGGGTTTGCAGCAACGGTGCGAGGGTCGAGACCGGCGCCAGGATCGGTGCCGGCGCATCTTCGATCACCACCGGGGCTTTTGCGACCGCAGCGACCACTGGCGCGACGACAGGCGCAGCTGCCACAACGGACTTCTGCGCATCACGCGCCTGCTCTTCAAGCACGGCTGCCTGGAACTCGTCCAGCGCAGCCTCAACCTCTACCGCTTCAACGACCTCGATGACTTCAGCCACCGCTTCCACTTCCAGCGGCAACTCTTCAGTCGCTTCCATCAGCAGGCTGTCCAGATAAGACTGGAGCGCCAGTTGCGGACGCGAGGTGATTTTCACCGGCCGATTCATCTCAGGCCACCTGCGGGACAAGTTGTGCCGCCAGCAAATGCTTGAGCAAGGCGCGATAAGCGAGAACCCCACGGCTCTTGCCGTCGAATTGCGAAGGCGTCAGCCCGGCCCGGCTCGCATCCCGCAGGCGCGTGTCGATCGGGATGTAGCCTTGCCAGATTTCTTCCGGGTATTTGTCGCGCAGCACGCGAAGGGTCCCGAGGGACGCTTGGGTGCGGCGGTCGAACAAGGTTGGAATGATGGAGAACGGCAAGGCCACTTTGCGTGAGCGGTTGATCATCGCCAGTGTATTGACCATGCGCTCCAGACCTTTGACGGCCAGGTGCTCGGTCTGCACCGGAATCACTAATTGCTGGCTCGCCGCCAAGGCATTGACCATCAGTACGCCGAGCAACGGCGGGCTGTCGATCACGGCGTAATCGAAGTCCTGCCACAGTTGCGCCAGGCTCTTGGCAATCACCAGGCCCAAACCACTCTGGCCCGGCGACTGACGTTCAAGCGTGGCCAGAGCGGTGCTCGACGGCAACAACGAAATGCGTTCATCGCTGGTCGGCAACAGCAACTGCCCGGGCAAGCCTTGCGGCACGCTGCCCTTGTGCAGGAACAGGTCGTAGCTGCTGTGCTCCAGGCTGTCGGGATCGTAGCCGAAGTAGCTGGTCATCGAGCCGTGCGGATCGAGATCGACCACGACCACGCGCTTGCCCGCCTCGGCCAGCAAGCCGGCTAAAGCGATAGAGGAAGTGGTTTTACCAACACCACCCTTTTGATTGGCAACGGCCCAGACTCTCATTCGGATTGTTCCTCCCGGTCGATATGCTCGACCGAGAAATAGCTCAACGTGTTAATGCAGGTGACGGAGAATTGACGGCGCTCTCTCGTACCGGCGACTTGACCGGGGTCGGTGCAGTTTGTGTGCCAGCACGCTTCAACGCGGCATCCGGTTGCGCATGGGCGGTCCCGGTGCCCGTGAGGCTGCGGCGTACATCAAGATTTCGCGACACGACCAGCACCACGCGACGGTTACGCGCCCTGCCCTCAGCGGTGGCGTTGTTGGCCACCGGCTGGAACTCGCCGTAACCCACCGACGCCAGGCGGCCAGGGTTTACGCCCTGCATCGCCAGCATGCGCACGATGCTCGCCGAACGGGCCGAAGACAGCTCCCAGTTGGTCGGGTATTGCGCGGTGCGGATCGGCTGATCGTCGGTGAAGCCTTCGACGTGGATCGGGTTGTCGAACGGCTTGAGGATTGCGGCCACCTTGTCGATGATATTGAACGCCATGTCACTGGGCATCGCATCGCCGCTGCCGAACAACAGGCTGGAATTGAGTTCGATCTCGACCCACAACTCGTTGCCGCGCACGGTCATCTGATTGGACTTGATCAAGTCGCCGAATGCCGCGCTGATGTCATCGGCGATGCTTTTCAATGGATCACTGGCACCGGCCACGCCGGCATCGACCTGCTCGCTGTCCTTGACCAGGGGCTTGGCCGGGGTCACGGTCTTCGGCCGCTCTTCACCGATCGGGATCGGCTTGAGGGCGCGATCGCTGTCGGTAAACACCCCGATCAGCGCCTCGGAAATGACTTTGTACTTGCCCTCGTTGATCGACGAGATCGAGTACATGACCACGAAGAATGCGAACAGCAACGTGATGAAGTCGGCGTAGGAAACGAGCCAGCGTTCGTGATTGACGTGTTCTTCAGGTTGCCGACGACGAGCCATAGTCCGTTACTCCCATCAATCCATGAAGCCCTGAAGCTTCAACTCAATAGAGCGAGGGTTTTCACCTTCGGCGATCGACAGGATTCCTTCCAGCAACATTTCGCGATAACGCGACTGGCGCAAGGCAACGGACTTGAGCTTGGCGGCAATCGGCAGCAACACCAGGTTGGCACTGGCCACACCGTAGATGGTGGCGACGAAGGCGACGGCGATGCCGCTGCCCAGTTGCGTCGGATCGGCCAGGTTGCCCATGACATGGATCAGGCCCATCACCGCACCGATGATGCCGATGGTCGGCGCGTAGCCGCCCATGCTTTCAAAGACTTTGGCCGCTTCGATGTCGCGGGCTTCCTGGGTGTAGAAATCCACTTCCAGAATGCTGCGAATCGCTTCCGGCTCGGCGCCGTCGACCAGCAGTTGCAGACCTTTGCGCGAGTAGCTGTCAGGTTCGGCATCGGCCACCCCTTCCAGACCGAGCAGGCCTTCCTTGCGCGCGGTCAGGCTCCAGTTGACGACGCGGTCGACGCCACCGGCCAAGTCAACGCGAGGCGGAAACAGAATCCAGCCAATGATTTGCATGGCACGCTTGAAGGCGCTCATCGGTGATTGCAGCAATGCCGCGCCGATAGTCCCACCGAGTACGATCAGCGCCGCCGGGCCGTTGGCCAATGCGCCGAGATGACCGCCTTCAAGGTAGTTGCCGCCAATGATGGCGACAAACGCCAAGATGATCCCGATAAGGCTTAAAACATCCATCAGATACACGCCTCGACCAAGTGCCTGCCAATATCGTCCAGACCGTAGATCGCGTCGGCGAGGTCGGCTTTGACGATGGCCATCGGCATGCCGTAGATCACGCAGCTGGCTTCATCCTGAGCCCAGATCGCGCTGCCGCCCTGCTTGAGCAGGCGCGCGCCTTCACGACCGTCGGCGCCCATGCCGGTCAGTACGACCGCCAGAACTTTGTCGCCGTAGGACTTGGCTGCCGAACCGAAGGTGATGTCCACGCACGGTTTGTAGTTCAGACGCTCGTCGCCCGGCAGGATTTTCACCGCGCCACGGCCGTCGATCATCATTTGCTTGCCACCCGGCGCCAGCAGCGCCAGGCCCGGACGCAGAATGTCGCCATCCTCCGCTTCCTTGACGCTGATGCGGCAGAGCTTGTCCAGACGTTCGGCGAAGGCCTTGGTGAAGGCCGCCGGCATGTGCTGGATCAACACGATCGGCGCCGGGAAGTTGGCCGGCAACTGGGTCAACACCCGTTGCAGGGCAACCGGACCGCCCGTGGACGTGCCGATAGCCACCAGTTTGTAGGCTTTGCGTTTTGGCGCAGGCGACGACGGTCCGGACGATGCCGGGGCCGATGCCGGGGCGTAGCTACGCGCCGGAATCGGTGCCGGAGCCGGACGCGCAGGCGTGCTGCTGCCGTAACTGCTGACGCTCGAAGGCGCAGGCGTCGGGGCTGGCGCGGCGGCCGGGGCCGGTGCGCTGTAGGTGCTGGCACGACGGTTACTGCGCGAGATGCTGAGAATTTTCTCGCACAGCAGTTGCTTGACCTTCTCCGGGTTACGGGAGATGTCTTCGAAATTCTTCGGCAGGAAATCCACCGCGCCGGCGTCCAGCGCGTCGAGGGTTACCCGAGCGCCTTCGTGGGTCAGCGAGGAGAACATCAACACCGGGGTTGGGCAACGCTGCATGATGTGCCGCACTGCCGTGATGCCATCCATCATCGGCATCTCGTAGTCCATGGTGATCACGTCTGGCTTGAGGGCCAGCGCCTGATCGATCGCCTCTTTTCCGTTGGTCGCCGTACCGACGACCTGGATATTCGGATCCGCTGAAAGAATTTCCGAGACGCGGCGGCGGAAAAACCCCGAATCGTCCACCACCAGGACTTTGACTGCCATAAACACTCCGTTAGGACGGAGCGAGGCTTAGTCGCCCCGCTCCACCAGAATCAAATACGCCGTGCGGCGTAACGCTTGAGCATGCTCGGAACATCGAGAATCAGCGCGATGCGACCGTCACCGGTAATGGTGGCGCCCGACATGCCTGGGGTTCCCTGGAGCATTTTGCCCAATGGCTTGATGACCACTTCTTCCTGGCCCACCAGCTGGTCGACGACGAAGCCGATCCGCTGAGTACCCACCGAAAGGATCACCACGTGGCCTTCGCGCTGCTCTTCGTGAGCGGCGGAGCTGACCAGCCAGCGCTTGAGGTAGAACAATGGCAGTGCCTTGTCCCGCACGATCACCACTTCCTGGCCGTCCACCACGTTGGTGCGCGACAGGTCGAGGTGGAAGATTTCGTTGACGTTCACCAGCGGGAACGCGAACGCCTGGTTGCCGAGCATGACCATCAGCGTCGGCATGATCGCCAGGGTCAACGGGACCTTGATGACGATCTTCGAGCCTTTGCCCTTGGTCGAATAAATATTGATGGTGCCGTTGAGCTGGGCGATTTTGGTTTTCACCACGTCCATGCCCACGCCGCGTCCGGAGACATCGGAAATTTCGGTCTTGGTCGAAAAACCCGGCGCAAAGATCAGGTTGAAGCAGTCGGACTCGCTGAGGCGATCCGCGGCATCCTTGTCCATCAGCCCTTTCTTCACAGCAATGCCGCGCAGAACATCGGCGTCCATGCCCTTGCCGTCATCGGAGATGGACAGCAGGATGTGGTCGCCTTCCTGTTCTGCGGACAGGATCACCTTGCCGCTGCGAGGTTTGCCCATCGCTTCGCGCTCGGCCGGCTCTTCAATGCCGTGGTCGACCGAGTTGCGCACCAAGTGGACCAGCGGGTCGGCCAGGGCCTCGACGAGGTTCTTGTCGAGGTCGGTTTCTTCGCCGACCAGCTCCAGGTTGATCTCTTTCTTGAGCTGGCGAGCCAGGTCGCGAACGAGGCGCGGGAAGCGCCCGAAAACTTTCTTGATCGGTTGCATCCGGGTCTTCATGACCGCGGTCTGCAGGTCGGCCGTGACCACGTCGAGGTTCGACACAGCCTTGGACATGGCTTCGTCGCCGCTGTTGAGGCCCAGACGGACCAAGCGGTTACGCACCAATACCAGTTCGCCGACCATGTTCATGATTTCGTCGAGACGCGCGGTATCAACCCGCACGGTGGTCTCGGCTTCACTGGCCGGTTTTTCCGGTGGCGGCGCGGACGGTGCGCGGGCTGGAGCCGGTGCAGCGGCAGCCGCCGGTTTCGGCGCTTCGGCTTTCGGCTCGGGCGCCTTGGCAACCGGTTTCGGTGCAGCAGCCTTGGCGGCTGGAGCAGCCACCGCAGCACCTGTGCCGACTTCAGTGAATTTGCCTTTGCCATGCAATTCGTCGAGCAGCGATTCGAACTCGTGATCGGAGATCAGATCACCACCGGCCGCTTTCGCGGTTGGCGCAGCCGAGGCGGGTACGGCGGCAATGGCCGACTCCAGCGCGTCCACCGCAAAGTTGCCCTTGCCGTGCAACTGGTCGAGCAGTGCTTCGAATTCGTCGTCGGTAATATCAGAGCTGTCGCCGGCCGCTTTCGGAGCAGCCGGTGCAGTGGACGGTGCCACCGCGTCGACGGCGAACTGGCCTTTGCCATGCAGTTGATCGAGCAACGACTCGAACTCGGCATCGGTGATTTCGTCGCCGGCCGCCGAATCGGCAGCCGCTACTGGAGCAACCGCCGGCGCTTCGGCTTGAGCCTTGACGGCGTTCAGCGAGTCCAGCAATTGCTCGAATTCGTTATCAGTGATGTCGCCCGATTCTTCAGCAGCAGGTGCTTCAACCACTTCAGCAACCGGTGCAGATTCATCAGCCGTTTGCGGCTCGGCCAGACGGGCCAGTGCCGCGAGCAATTTAGGCGTGGCAGCCGTAATCGGGCTGCGTTCGCGGACCTCGGTGAACATGCTGTTCACCGCATCCAGCGCTTCGAGAACCACGTCCATCAGTTCCGAGTCGACGCGACGTTCACCCTTGCGCAGGATGTCGAACACGTTCTCGGCGATGTGACAGCACTCCACCAGCTCGTTGAGCTGGAGGAAGCCGGCGCCCCCTTTTACAGTGTGAAAACCGCGAAAAATTGCATTGAGCAAGTCCGCATCATCCGGTCGGCTTTCAAGCTCGACCAGCTGTTCGGACAGTTGCTCTAGAATCTCGCCGGCCTCAACCAGGAAATCCTGAAGGATCTCTTCATCGGCGCCGAAGCTCATTAAGGGGGTGCTCCTGAGGTCTAAAAACCTAAAAAACCTAAAATGCTAAAACTCTAAAATCCTAGGCTGGATAACAAATCGTCCACATCGTCCTGACCGGACACAACGTCTTCTCTTTTATCGGCATGAATCTGCGGACCTTCACCCTGAGAGAGATGTTTTTGCGGATCTTTTTCAGCGAGCATCGCTTCACGGTCATGTTCGATACCCGCAAAGCGGTCTACCTGACTGGCCATGAGCACAAGCTTGAGCAGGTTGCTTTCAACTTCGGTGACCAATTGGGTCACGCGTTTGATCACTTGACCGGTGAGGTCCTGGTAATCCTGGGCCAGCAATATGTCGTTGAGGTTGCTCGACACCGTGCGATTGTCTTCGCTGCTGCGTGTCAGGAAACCGTCGACTCGCCGGGCCAGTTCGCGAAACTCTTCAGCCCCGACTTCGCGACGCATGAAGCGCCCCCAGTCGGTGCTCAATGCCTGAGCTTCAGCGCTCAGGCCATTGACCAGCGGCGTGGCGTTTTCCACCAGGTCCATGGTGCGGTTGGCCGCAGCCTCGGTCAGCTTGACCACATACCCCAGTCGCTCGGTGGCGTCCGTGATCTGCGACACTTCCTCGGCTTGCGGCATGTTCGGGTCAATCTGGAAATTGACGATCGCGCTATGCAGCTCGCGAGTGAGCTTGCCCACTTCCTGGTACAGGCCGCGGTCACGGGTCTGATTGAGCTCATGGATCAGTTGCACAGCGTCGCCGAACCTGCCCTTTTCAAGGCTTTCGACCAGTTCGACCGCGTGTTTTTTCAGGGTCGATTCAAAATCGCCCAGTGAAGATTCGTTATGCTCCATAGCTCCCCCGTGGCGCAGTGGATCAACCGATGCGTTCGAAAA
Organism: Pseudomonas sp. GW823-FHT02C02; assembly: GCF_058797635.1. Lineage (NCBI taxonomy): Bacteria > Pseudomonadati > Pseudomonadota > Gammaproteobacteria > Pseudomonadales > Pseudomonadaceae > Pseudomonas > Pseudomonas sp. GW823-FHT02C02. The sequence goes on from NZ_JBXAJV010000015.1 coordinate 111,327, forward strand.
TCTTCTCGATTTTTTCTTTCAACGCCTGGGCCGTAAAGGGTTTGACCACATAGCCGTTAACACCGGCCTGGGCTGCTTCGATAATCTGCTCGCGCTTGGCTTCGGCGGTCACCATCAGCACCGGCAGGTGCTTGAGCTTTTCATCGGCGCGCACGTGACGCAGCAGATCGATACCGGTCATGCCAGGCATGTTCCAGTCCGTTACCAGAAAGTCGATGCTCCCGCTGTTGAGAACCGGAATGGCAGTAGTGCCATCGTCGGCCTCGACCGTGTTGGTGAACCCAAGGTCACGCAACAGGTTTTTTATGATCCGCCGCATCGTTGAGAAGTCATCAACGATGAGGATTTTCATGTTCTTGTCCAATTCGACCTCCAAGCAGTCTTAAACGCGCCCAGCACCTGGACGCGCCATTTCAATCAATCCGGCAATGCACTCGATGACTGTCTGGAGCACAACAGATCGCGACCGGTGCAGCTCAACACCCCACCGGCCTCGTTCGCAGTGTCCCCACACTGCCTTCAGCGCGCTCGCCACTCCCCCAAACGCCCCCGCAAACGGGCCGCGCACTGGCTATGTAACTGGCTGACCCGCGATTCGCTGACCCCCAGGACCTCACCGATTTCCTTGAGGTTCAGCTCTTCGTCGTAGTACAGCGCCAACACCAGTCGCTCACGCTCCGGCAAATTGGCAATCGCGTCCGCCAGCGCGGCCTGGAAGCGTTCATCTTCCAGATCGCGTGACGGCTCCAGATGTGCACTCGCGCCATCCTCGTGCAGCCCTTCGTGTTCGCCGTCCTGCAACAGATCGTCGAAACTGAATAACCGGCTGCCCAGGGTGTCGTTCAAAATCCCGTAATAATCGTCGAGACTCAATTGGAGTTCGGCCGCAACTTCATGATCTTTAGCGTCACGACCGGTTTTAGCTTCAATCGAGCGAATTGCGTCACTGACCATGCGGGTATTGCGGTGAACCGAGCGTGGCGCCCAGTCACCCTTGCGCACTTCATCGAGCATCGCGCCGCGGATTCGAATGCCCGCGTACGTCTCGAAACTCGCGCCTTTGCTGGCGTCATATTTGGTCGATACTTCCAGCAGGCCGATCATCCCGGCCTGGATCAGGTCTTCAACCTGAACACTGGCCGGCAGACGCGCCAGCAAGTGGTAAGCAATGCGTTTGACCAGTGGCGCGTAACGCTCGATCAGCTCGTACTGCGCGTCACGTGCCGACTTCTTGTAGAGGTTGTAGCCACTGGCTGTCATAGGACGGGTCCTGCGGTCTGTTGCACGAGGCGCTCGACGAAAAACTCCAGGTGCCCACGCGGGTTGGCAGGCAGCGGCCAGGTGTCGACCTTCTGCGCGATGGCCTTGAACGCCAGGGCGCACTTGGAACGCGGGAAGGCTTCGTAGACGGCACGCTGTTTCTGCACGGCCTTGCGCACGCTTTCGTCGTAAGGCACCGCGCCGACGTATTGTAAGGCGACGTCAAGGAAGCGGTCCGTGACCTTGGTCAACTTGGCGAACAGGTTGCGACCTTCCTGCGGGCTCTGGGCCATGTTGGCCAGGACGCGGAAGCGGTTCATGCCGTAATCGCGGTTCAGCAGTTTGATCAGCGCGTAGGCGTCGGTGATCGAGGTCGGCTCGTCGCACACCACCAGCAAGACCTCTTGCGCTGCGCGGACGAAACTGACTACCGAGTCACCAATACCTGCAGCGGTGTCGATCACCAAGACATCGAGGTTGTCGCCGATATCGCTGAAGGCCTGGATCAGACCGGCGTGTTGAGCCGGGCTCAGATGAACCATGCTCTGTGTGCCGGACGCGGCCGGGACAATGCGAATACCGCCAGGGCCCTGCAACAGAACGTCGCGCAGCTCACAGCGGCCTTCGATCACGTCGGCCAGGGTACGTTTGGGTGTCAGCCCCAAGAGGACGTCGACGTTCGCCAGCCCCAGATCGGCGTCCAGCAGCATGACGCGCCGGCCGAGCTCAGCTAGAGCCAGGGACAAGTTCACTGACACGTTAGTCTTCCCGACGCCACCTTTGCCGCCGGTCACCGCGATCACCTGTACGGGATGCATGCTGCCCATGTTATTTCTTTACCTTGTCTTGCATAGACGGAGGCCACATTACTGGCTGCGCGCTCAATAACTGAACAATGCATGGCAGACCATCGATGTAGGTACAAAAACGGTTCATTAGCACCTCAGCCAACCTGCTTGGTCGGGCTGTGGTAAATATCAGCGAACATGTCAGCCATGGCTTCTTCGCTGGGTTCTTCTTGCATTTGCACGCTGACGGCACGACTGACCAACTGATGACGACGCGGCAGATGCAAATCATCCGGAATACGCGGGCCATCGGTCAGGTAAGCCACCGGCAATTCATGACTGATCGCCAGGCTCAACACCTCGCCCAGACTTGCCGTTTCATCCAGTTTAGTCAGGATGCAGCCAGCGAGCCCGCAGCGCTTGTAACTGTGATAAGCGGCCGTTAGAACCTGTTTCTGGCTGGTGGTTGCCAGAACCAGATAATTTTTTGACTTGATGCCCCGTCCGGCCAGGCTTTCGAGCTGCATGCGCAGGGCTGGATCGCTGGCCTGGAGGCCGGCGGTATCGATCAGCACCACGCGCTTGCGCAGCAAGGGGTCCAGCGCCTGCACCAGAGATTGGCCCGGATCGACGTGGGTTACCGACACGTTGAGAATCCGGCCCAGGGTCTTCAATTGTTCCTGAGCACCGATACGGTAGCTGTCCATGCTCACCAGCGCGATGTTTTGCGCGCCGTATTTGAGCACGTAGCGAGCCGCGAGCTTGGCCAGGGTGGTGGTCTTGCCCATGCCGGCAGGGCCGACCATGGCAATCACGCCGCCCTCTTCCAGTGGTTCGACTTCCGGTGTGGCAATCATCCGTGCCAAGTGCGCCAGTAACATGCGCCAGGCCTGACGGGGTTCGTCAATGTCGGTAATCATCGCCAGCAAGTCGCGGGACAACGGGCCGGACAGGCCGATGCGTTGCAGGCGACGCCAAAGATTGGCCTGGGCTGGACGGCTGCCTTGCAGCTGATTCCAGGCCAGGGAGCCGAGTTGTACTTCCATCAATTCGCGCAGGCTGTTGAGTTCGAAACGCATCGAATCGAACGCCCGCGGATCGACGCCGCCAGCGGCAGGTGCCGGGGCTGGTGCCGAGCGACGAGGTTCGGCATACGTCGGCTCGATCAGCGGCTCGGCGGCGGTCAACGGCAGGCCGGCGAACAATTGGCGATTGGTGGTCTTGTCGCCTTCGGTTTCGCCTTCGCCACGCAGGCTCAATTCGGCCTGGGCGGTGACGATCCGCGACTGGGTCTTGCGCAGCTCATCCTCGAGTTCCATGTTCGGAACACGCGGGGCCAGCGCCGACAATTTGTAATCCAGGGCAGCCGTCAGCTCGACACCACCGGCGATCCGGCGATTGCCAATAATGGCGGCATCAGCGCCCAGCTCATCACGAACCAGTTTCATGGCCTGACGCATATCGGCGGCGAAAAAACGCTTAACTTGCATAAACCACTACCTCAGCCGTTGGGCCCTACTGTCGCAACGATGGTCACTTGCTTGTTGTCAGGAATTTCCTGGTAAGCCAACACATGCAAACCCGGCACTGCCAGTCGGCCGAATCGCGACAGCATCGCGCGAACCGGACCGGCTACCAGCAGAATCACCGGTTGACCTTGCATTTCCTGACGCTGCGCCGCATCGATCAACGAACGTTGCAGTTTCTCAGCCATGCTTGGCTCCAGCAGAACACCCTCTTCCGAGCCTTGTCCTGCCTTCTGAAGACTATTGAGCAATATCTGTTCCAACCTTGGCTCCAGCGTGATAACTGGTAGCTCGGAGTCAGTCCCTACAATGCTTTGGACGATTGCGCGGGATACGCCGACGCGCACCGCGGCCACCAAAGCGGCAGTATCTTGACTCTTGGCAGCATTGTTGGCGATGGCCTCGGCGATGCTGCGAATGTCCCGCACCGGCACCTGTTCGGCCAACAACGCTTGAAGCACCTTGAGCAACTGCGACAGCGAGACCACACCCGGCACCAGCTCTTCGGCCAGCTTCGGCGAGCTTTTGGCCAGCAATTGCATGAGTTGCTGGACTTCTTCGTGACCGATCAGTTCGCTGGAGTGCTTGTACAGAATCTGGTTCAAGTGCGTCGCCACGACCGTACTGGCGTCCACCACGGTGTAACCCAGCGATTGCGCCTGGGCACGCTGGCTGATTTCGATCCAGACCGCTTCCAGGCCAAAAGCCGGATCTTTGGCGGTTATGCCGTTGAGCGTGCCGTAGACCTGCCCCGGGTTGATCGCCAGTTCGCGATCCGGGTAAATCTCGGCTTCTGCCAGGATCACGCCCATCAGGGTCAGGCGGTAAGCACTCGGGGCCAGGTCGAGGTTGTCACGAATGTGCACAGTCGGCATCAGGAAGCCCAGGTCCTGGGACAGCTTCTTGCGCACGCCCTTGATCCGCGCCAACAACTGACCACCCTGATTGCGATCCACCAGCGGAATCAGGCGATAGCCGACTTCCAGCCCGATCATGTCGATCGGTGTCACGTCGTCCCAACCCAGCTCCTTGGTTTCCATCGCGCGAGCTGGCGATGGCAGCAGCTCCTGTTGACGCTTGACCTCTTGCAGGGCCTGAACCTTGACCACGTTCTGCTTCTTCCAGAACAGGTACGCGCCGCCAGCAGCCAGGGCCGCCATGCTGAGAAAGGAGAAGTGCGGCATGCCGGGCACCAGGCCCATCACTGCCATCAAACCCGCCGCCACGGCCAACGCTTTCGGCGAGGCGAACATCTGGCGATTGATCTGTTTGCCCATGTCTTCCGAACCGGAAGCACGGGTCACCATGATTGCCGCCGCTGTCGACAACAGCAGTGATGGCAATTGCGCCACCAAACCGTCACCGATGGTCAACAAGGCGTAAACCCGGCCGGCATCACCAAAGGTCATGCCGTGCTGGAAGATACCGACCGCCATGCCGCCGATCAGGTTGATGAACAGAATCAGCAGGCCGGCGATGGCGTCACCGCGCACGAATTTGCTGGCACCGTCCATCGAACCGTAGAACTCGGCTTCCTGGGCGACTTCCATCCGGCGCAGTTTGGCCTGGTTCTGGTCGATCAGGCCGGCGTTCAAGTCGGCGTCGATTGCCATTTGTTTGCCGGGCATCGCATCGAGGGTGAAACGTGCGCTCACCTCGGAAATCCGCCCGGCGCCCTTGGTCACCACGACGAAGTTGATGATCATCAAGATCGCGAAAACTACGATACCAACCACGTAGTTACCGCCGATCACCACCTCGCCGAAGGCCTGGATCACCTTACCGGCGGAAGCGTGACCGTCCTGTCCGTGGAGCATCACCACTCGGGTGGAGGCCACGTTCAGCGCCAGTCGCAACAACGTTGCCACCAGCAGAATGGTTGGGAACACTGCAAAATCCAGCGGCCGCAAGGCGTAGACGCAAACCAGCAAGACGACAATCGACAACGCGATGTTGAACGTGAAAAACACGTCCAGCAGGAACGGCGGGATCGGCAACATCATCATTGCCAACATGACCAGCAGCAACAACGGCACACCCAGATTGCCCCGACTTAAGTCGGCAACGTTTGTGCGTGCGGTGCTGAGTAACTGAGAGCGATCCACCGGTTTTCCCCGTTCCTTTAAAGCAAACTTTTGACGCCTGAAGCAGGCGCAGAGCGGCTACTGCAAGAAGCCTTCCAACTTTTGCCGGAGCGGGGAATACGTAGTGGATTGCAGGCGCAACCTTTGTGACCACTGATCCAAAAAGCATTCGTACCTGTTAGTTCTGACAGTAGCCGTGTGCCGCGCATTGACCTTCAATGAAAGACCAATCGCAGCGACAGGAATTGCCCCATGAACAGCACACGCACGCCACTGACTGCACCGTCGGTGAAAGTTAATCTCGACACTCTCGACTGGAAAGACACCGGAATCAGGCTTGCCTCCCGCGAAGACTTCTTTCCCTACAATGGGGTGAACGTAACCATTGCCGACCCGTGTTTAGCCTCAGACAACGAACTGGAGCTACTGCTCGACGACAAAGTCATTGCTCGACACATCATCACAACTGCGGATGCGGGGTCGCCTTTGACGATCCATGTGAAGCCCGAGGACCTCACCGAAGGCCGACATGAACTGAGCTATCGAGTAAAAATCAACAACCAGCCATTTCAAACATGCGAGCAACGCGCAGAGATTCACGTTGCACTCAGGTCTCTGACAGACCTGCGCCTGGAAAAGGCGACCTCCCGTCACCACGGCCCATTTGCGCAGATCCAGATAAGCTACCCGCACGCTGCCCCCCTGGCGACGCGGGCGAACGACAATATACAGATGGTCCAGGGCATCCACGGCCTCACCCTCAACCGGGATGCTTCACGGCTGTATTTCGTTCAATCCCCGGATGGCAGCGTCAGTTATGTCCGCGCAATGGATACCCGTACTCAGACAATCGTTCATAGCTACTCACCTGAAACGGGAGGCGAAACGTTAGGTGGCCTAAGCCCGAACGGTGACCATGCTTACGTCAACAGTCGTTACTCGAATTACATTTGGGAGATCGACACTAAAACTCACGACATCAAGAAAGGCGCCGACCTCGAATCCGGCTCACCTTATATGGTGGTGAGTTCAAGCGGCGAACGTCTCTATGCCTGTAACACACTGGGAATCAATGGGTACTTGAAAGCAGTCGATACAAGCACTCAGTCCATTGTCCTGTCGCTGCCGATCAATCCGTGGCCTTTTGGCCTCGCTATCAATTCCAGCGGTTCGCGTGTGTACCTTGCCCACGGGGGCGACGCGGAGTCGGACTCCGATCCAACCGCTATTGACGTCATTGACACTGAAAAATTAAAAACTGTCGCAAGAATACCGATCACTGGATCTGCCTACTCGATGGCCCTGAACCAGGACAGTACTCGCCTTTATGTGGCCGATATCAGTGCTAGCGAAATTGCGGTAATTGATACGGCTACCAACAAAATCATCAATGTTGCCTGGAGCGAAAAATCGCCGAGACATGTGTCGGTGAGCGCCGACGGTAAGCACCTCTATGTCGTTACGTTTACCTCCGCGTTCATCTGGGTTCTGGATGCTGTAAGCCTGGAGGTTATCCAGAAAATCGATACAGGAAAGAACAACCTGAGAGAGGTGCTTGCGCGGCCTGACAACGGCATCTTTGTGCTTTATTTCTATTAGAACCCCAGGATAAAAGCCTACTCACCTGCAGTTTTCCAACTGCAGGTCTCCCTTCGCAACTTTTGCGTAGGGAGGTTCGAAACAGAAGGGCTCACGTCAGCGGTCGTCAGGCACAAAAACATCACACACCAGCGCTCAATCATCCCGCCGTCAGAATCTGCGCCTCACGGATGGCACCGAAATCAAGCGTTCTGCCAACCATGTACCGTGTACCTTTATTCATCTGCAATCCCTCCGCCTCCACCAACTCCTCCAAGGCATAGCCAAGTATGACGACTGTCCCCGGCGCAAGGGAATCACCCGCCATGTTGTGCCCCAGCAACAGGTCTAATGCCCATTGAAATTTAATGACCGGCAAATCACTCACCAGAATCGGGCGTTTTTTCGAATGGCGATAATCTACTGTGGCGACCACTTGCAGTTGCCCATCGACAAATGAGAATTCAGGTTTGTGAGGGCGTCGCTGCAAGACCCCGGCGGACCACTGATCGTTGTAGTTTTCTGGATCCGTAAAAAGGCGGCACAACTCCTCTGTGCTACCGATTTTTCCGGCCGAATCTTCTAAATAGTTGAAGCTGTCATGGCTGGCGAACCCTTCCAACGAGGGCCTGATGGCATTTTTTGGAAAGTTTAAATATCCAGGTATATGAGCATTGGCCATCTGCACAAAACACGCGAAATCCAGCGACATTCTGAATGTGACCGAATAACCGATAGCGCTTTCTGTCGGCTTATCCTTCAGAACACCCGAAACAAACTTCAACTCCATACCCTGCAGTTTTCGATAGAGACGCTCGGTCATGATTATTCCCTCTAGAACAGACGCAAACACCAATCCTTGGCGCTCCAGTCGAATGATCAGAACACCACTGCAAGGACGTTGATCGGGAGAATTCCCACGGGTATGACAGCGCAAGCGGGTGCTGACCGTCTACTGTCAGAACTAACAGGGTTGCAGAGTTTTCAGATGAACGGGATCAGGAATCACGCCGCAGATCCGGTGGGATCGGCAAGTTGTCCTTGAGCGGATCCGGGCGCTTGCCCTTGCCCGCGCGGTACTGGCGGATCTGGTAGACGTAGGCCAGCACCTGAGCGACCGCCAGGTACAACCCACCGGGAATTTCCTGCTCCAGTTCCGTGGAGTAGTAGATCGAACGCGCCAGGGCCGGCGATTCGAGCAGCAGCACATTATTGGCTACAGCGATCTCACGAATTTTCAAGGCCAGAAAGTCACTGCCCTTGGCCAGCAGCACCGGCGCGCTGCCCTTGTCGGGATCGTACTTGAGAGCGACGGCGTAGTGAGTCGGGTTGGTAATCACCACGTCGGCCTCAGGGATGGCCGCCATCATCCGCCGCTGCGACATCTCGCGCTGCAACTGGCGAATGCGCTGTTTGACCTCCGGCCGCCCTTCCTGATCCTTGTGTTCGTCACGCACTTCCTGCTTGGTCATCAGCAGTTTCTTGTGGCTTTCCCACAGCTGCACCGGCACGTCGACGGCAGCGATGATGATCAGCCCGCAAGCCATCCACAAAGTGCTCCAGCCGACCACTTGCAGGCTGTGAATGATCGCCATGTCCAACGGCTCATGAGCAATGCGCATCAGGTCGTCGATGTCGGCAGACAACACCGCCAGCGCCACGAACAGCACGATGAAAAACTTCGCCAGGGCCTTGAGCAGTTCGACCAGCGCCTTGGCCGAGAACATCCGCTTGAGCCCCGCACCGGGGTTCATGCGACTGAATTTCGGTGCCAGGGAGCCTGCCGCGAACAGCCAGCCACCGAGGGAAATCGGGCCGATCAACGCGGCCAGCAACAAGGTGATCATCACCGGCTGAATCGCCAGCAGGGCGATCTGCCCCGAGTGCAGCAGGAAGGCGCCCATGTTGCGCTGATCCAGAATCACCTCCCGCGACAGCGTGAAGTTCATGCGCATCAGCTCCATCATGTCCTGCGCCAGGGCTCCACCGAAAATCAGCAGCCCGCCAGCGCCGGCGAGCATGACAGCCAGGGTGTTGAGCTCCTTGGAGCGCGCAATCTCGCCCTTTTCCCGGGAGTCCTTTTTACGTTTCTCCGTGGGGTCTTCTGTTTTGTCCTGACCGCTTTCGCTCTCAGCCATGACTCAGCGTGCCCGTGCCAGTTCGCGTAACAACTGCAAGGCCTCGGAGGCCAGCGGTTGATACTGATTGATGATGTCCGCCAACCCGACCCAGACGATGAACAGCCCGAGCACCAGGGTCAGCGGGAAACCGATGGAAAAAATGTTCAGTTGCGGCGCGGCCCGGGTCATCACGCCGAACGCAATGTTGACCACCAGCAACGCGGTGATCGCCGGCAGTACCAGCAACAGTGCAGCACCCAGAACCCAGCCCAGCTTACCGGCCAGCTCCCAGAAATGATTGACCATCAAGCCACTGCCCACCGGCATCGTGGTGAAGCTTTCGGTCAGGACTTCGAAGACCACCAGATGGCCATTCATGGACAGGAACAACAGCGTCACCAGCATGGTGAAGAACTGCCCGATCACCGCCACCGAGACGCCGTTGGTGGGGTCGATCATCGACGCGAAGCCCATGCCCATCTGAATGGAGACGATCTGCCCCGCCACCACGAACGCCTGGAAGAACAGCTGCAAGGAGAAACCCAGCAACGCACCGATGAGGATCTGCTCGGCGATTAGCAGCAGCGCACTCAGATCCAGCGCATTGATCGGCGGCATCGGCGGAAGGCCCGGCGCAATCACCACTGTGATCGCCAGGGCGAAATACAGGCGCACGCGAGTGGGCACCAGGGTTGTGCCGAACACCGGCATGACCATCAGCAAGGCGCCGATGCGAAACAGCGGCAACATGAACGTCGCCACCCAGGTACTGATCTGGGTATCGGTCAGCTGCAGCAGCGACGGCATGGTTTAGCCGATGACCTGAGGAATATTGCCGTACAGCTGCAGGATGTATTCCATGAACGTCTGCACCAGCCACGGGCCGGCGACGATCAGCGTGACCAGCATGACCAGCAAGCGCGGCAGGAAGCTCAGGGTTTGTTCGTTGATCTGCGTGGCGGCCTGGAACATTGCCACCAGCAGGCCCACCAGCAGACTCGGAATCACCAGCACAGCCACCATCATGGTGGTCAGCCACAGCGCTTCGCGAAAAATGTCTACCGCCACTTCCGGCGTCATGGCGACACACCGCCGAAGCTGCTTGCCAGGGTGCCGATGATCAACGCCCAGCCATCCACCAGCACGAACAGCATGATCTTGAACGGCAGGGAAATGATCAGCGGCGAGAGCATCATCATCCCCATGGCCATCAGCACACTGGCCACGACCAGGTCGATGATCAGGAACGGAATGAAGATCATGAAGCCGATCTGGAACGCGGTTTTAAGCTCGGAGGTGACGAAGGCCGGCACCAGAATAGTCAGCGGTGCCTGATCCGGCGAAGCGATGTCGGTGCGCTTGGACAGGCGCATGAAGAGCTCGAGATCGCTGCTGCGCGTCTGCGCCAGCATGAAGTCCTTGATCGGCACCTGGGCCTTGGCCACGGCATCCTGAGCGGTGAGTTTCTCCGCCAGGTACGGTTGCAAGGCGTCCTGATTCACCCGGTCAAACACCGGTGCCATGATAAACAGGGTCAGGAACAGCGCCATGCCGGTGAGGATCTGGTTCGACGGCGTCTGCTGCAGGCCCAGGGCCTGACGCAGGATCGAGAACACAATGATGATCCGGGTGAAACTGGTCATCAGCATGACGAACGCCGGGATGAAACTCAGCGCGGTCATGATCAGCAATATTTGCAGGCTGACCGAGTATTCCTGAGCGCCATTGGCGTTGGTACCCAGGGTGATCGCCGGGATCGACAACGGATCGGCGGCGAACGCCAGCGGCGCGACCAGCATCAGAGCCAGCGTCAAGACGATGCGTAACGCACCCATTACTTCTTATCCTTCTGATCCTTGCCGAGTATCTTCAACAGATGCTGGGCAAACTCCGGGGTCGCTTTCTCGGTGGTGGTCGGCACTTCAATCGGCTCTTTAAGCACATGCAGTGCAGTGATCGTGCCGGGGCTCAGGCCAAGCAAGATCTGCTCATTGCCGACTTGCACCAGCATCAAACGGTCGCGGGGGCCCAAGGCACGGGAACCGACAATCTCGATCACCTGCCCCTTACCGGCCGGCCCGGCCTGCTGGACCCGGCGCAGCAGCCAGGCGAGGAAGAAGATCAACCCCAGCACCAACAGCAAGCCGAAGACCAACTGCGTCAGTTGCCCGGCCACACCGCTACTGACTGCCGGCGCGGCCGCCGCCGTCGCAACCGGCTCGGCGGCCAGAACGCTGAACGGCAACGCCAATAAAAACCCCAGAACCCTCTTCACTTAGCGCAGCTTCTTGATACGTTCGCTTGGGCTGATCACGTCGGTCAGGCGGATGCCGAACTTCTCGTTGACCACAACCACTTCGCCGTGGGCGATCAGCGTGCCGTTGACCAGCACGTCCAGCGGCTCACCGGCCAGTCGGTCCAGCTCGATCACCGAACCCTGGTTGAGTTGCAGCAGGTTGCGGATGTTGATGTCAGTGCTGCCCACTTCCATGGAAATCGACACCGGAATGTCGAGGATCACGTCGAGGTTCGGACCGTCCAGGGTGACCGGATCGTGGTTCTTCGGCACGCTGCCGAACTCTTCCATCGGCAGACGGTTAGACGACGAGCTGCCGACGTCAGCGGCCAGCAAGGCGTCGATATCGGCCTGGCCGGCATCACCGGTTTCTTCCAGGGCGGCAGCCCATTCGTCAGCCAGTGCCTGGTCGTCCTGGGCGTTCATATCGTCGTTCATCATTTGTCCTCGGCGGGCAACTGCTCAATCAAGAGCAGCCAATTAATAGGGGGTTGGAGCGCCAATCAGCGACGCTCGATCGGCTCGATCACCTGCAACGCGAGGTTGCCTTTATGTGAGCCCATCTTGACCTTGAAGGCCGGCACGCCGTTGGCGCGCATGATCATCTCTTCCGGCATCTCGACCGGGATCACGTCACCCGGCTGCATGTGCAGGATGTCGCGCAAACGCAACTGGCGACGGGCAACCGTGGCACCAATCGGCACGTCGACGTCCAGGACGTCCTGGCGCAGGGCGTTGACCCAGCGCTCGTCCTGATCGTCCAGATCCGACTGGAAGCCGGCGTCGAGCATTTCGCGCACCGGCTCGATCATCGAGTACGGCATGGTCACGTGCAGGTCGCCGCCACCCCCATCGAGTTCGATGTGGAAAGTGGACACCACCACCGCTTCGCTCGGGCCGACGATATTGGCCATGGCCGGGTTCACTTCCGAGTTGATGTACTCGAAGTTCACTTCCATGATCGCCTGCCAGGCTTCCTTCAAATCGACGAAGGCCTGCTCCAGCACCATGCGCACCACACGCAGCTCGGTGGGGGTGAATTCACGCCCTTCGATCTTCGCGTGACGGCCGTCGCCGCCGAAGAAGTTGTCCACCAGCTTGAACACCAGTTTGGCGTCGAGGATGAACAGCGCGGTGCCGCGCAACGGCTTGATCTTGACCAGGTTGAGGCTGGTCGGCACGTACAGCGAGTGCACGTATTCGCCGAACTTCATCACCTGCACACCACCGACGGCAACGTCCGCCGAGCGGCGCAGCATGTTGAACATGCTGATGCGGGTGTAGCGGGCGAAACGCTCGTTGATCATTTCCAGGGTCGGCATGCGTCCACGGACGATGCGATCCTGGCTGGTCAGGTCGTAGCTTTTGACGCTGCCGGGTTCGGCAGCGTTATCGGTCTGTACCAGACCATCGTCGACGCCATGCAACAGCGCATCGATCTCATCCTGGGACAGCAGGTCCTGCACGGCCATGTCGTGTTCCTACTGCAGTACGAAATTAGTAAAAAGCAGCTGTTCGATAACCACTTTGCCGAGTTCTTTCTGCGCCACTTCCTGGACGCTGGCCGTGGCCTTCTGACGCAACATCTCCTGGCCAACCGGGGTCGCCAGCGTGGCGAAGTCCTGGCCAGAGAACAGCATGACCAGGTTGTTGCGGATCACCGGCATGTGCACTTTGAGCGCTTCCAGATCAACCTGATTGCGGCCTTGCAGGGTGATGCTCACCTGCATGTAGCGCTGGCGACCGTTCACGTTGTAGTTGGCCACGAAAGCCGGGGCCATGGGCTCGAAAATCGCTGGCTGCTTGCCGACCACAGCGGTTTCGGCGGCGACAGGCTTGCTCTGGGCACTGTGCATGAAGAACCAGGTCGCCCCCACGGACATGCCGACCGCCAGCAACAGGGCCACCACGATCGCAATGATCAGCTTGACCTTGCCTTTGGTTGCGGGTTCTTTTACTACTGCGTCGCTCTTCGCCATGCCAATAATCCGTCACTATTCGGGTTTTCACAGTCGCACGGCAAGGCAAGAGCAAGTGTTATGCCAGAAGTGTCGAGGAGGTATGGGAGACAGCGAAAGGCAATCAATTGTAGAAGCGAGGCTTGCCCGCGAAACAGGCGCCGCGGTTTATCAGCCATACCGCGTCATTGTTCTTCGCGGACAAGCCTCGCTCCTACAGGAGAGGTGTGATCAGGCGTAGTAGTCGACCGCGCTGGAGCCGATCACGCTGGTAGCGGTTGCCGCCACTTCGGCGACGGCGGTTGCGACCTCTTCATCCATGGAGTCAAGACGACCTCCATTGGCGCTGGTCCGACCACCCTGCCCCTGCTGAGCCTGATCCTGGCCCTGGCCTTGCCAGCCACGAGACTGGTCGGACACATTGACGTCGACCTGGCCCATGCCCTGTTGCGCGAACATGTCACGCAGGCGTTGCATCTGACTGTCCAGCGCTTCACGAACGCTTGGATGGGCGCTCATGAAGGTAACCTGGGTCTGCTGGTCGGGAACCATGTTCACCCGGATATCGAGACGCCCCAGTTCAGCCGGTTGCAACTGGATGTCGGCCGCCTTGAGGTTGGCGCTGGAAAGGTACATGACGCGGTTGACCACTTCCTCGGTCCAGCCGCTCTGATGCATGGCGATCGGTTGGTTGACCGGCAAGGCATTCGCGGTTTTCGGGGTGGCCGCCTGGGTCAGTGCCGCCAGACGGTTGGCGAAGTCATCGACACGGGTATCGCTGCTGGCGGACGTCAAATCCTTGAGGCCGCTATCAATCAGACCGCTGAAGGCTTTCTCGCCACCCTGACTGGTGCTGTCCTTGTCGGCTTGCACGTCGAGCATGCTGGCCATGCCGGCGGCAAAGTTCTGCGCCGCCGTCAGCTCACCGTCAGCCTGGGTCTGGGCAGCCGTGGCTTTGGACTGGGCCTGGCTGCTGGCGGATACGTGGCCGCTCTGCTCCATGGCCATGCGCACGGCGGGCAATGCGTCGAGCGGATCAGCTTCGGGATCAAAATCGCCGTCAGTGGCCGTCTCCACTGGCACAGACGCGGCAACAACGGCGGCGGCAACCGGCGCTTCAGCCTGCGGCTGTGCGGTCGTGACAACTGGCGCAGCTGTTTGCGCGGCCGGTACGGTTACCGACGGCTGCACTGCCTGCATCAACGCAGGATCAAGGGCCGGGTCGAGGCTCGGATCGACAGGCGCCGTATCGGCGACCGGCGTTTCAGCCGTCTCGGGTTGGTTGTCGCTGGCAGCTGTGTCATCGCTCGGCGCCGGTTTATCGGCGGGCAAGGAATTGCCGCTATCGGCAACCGCCCGTTCCGGGGCGGCAGGCTTGTCAGTGCTGACATCCGGTTTGCCGTGGGTTTTCGAGGCATTTTCGGTAGCCGGTTTAGCCGCTTTATCGGCGACCACAGAAGGCTTGTTCCGGGCTTGATCGGCGTAAACATCAGCGAAGCTGGACGCCTTGCCCCCTGGCTCAGCGGCCAGCGCCGGGGTATTGGCGGAGGCGACTTGAGTCTTGGCCGTCGCGGCGGCCTGAAGAAGCGAATGGGGGGTAACGGGCATAAAACGGTCTCCGCTGCACTGGGATCGTAGGTACAGTTGAGTGAGTTGATTGCAAAGGTCGAGCCAGTTCGGCTCGACAAAGGTTAAAAGCGCCGGACGGTTGCGTCAGTCCGCTAGAGAGCGCTGTCGCTCCGCCTCATACAGCGGTCGGACAATGGCGAATTCGCCGTCGATTTCCCCGACCAGCTTTTCAATACCGGCGAGGCTTTTTTGCTTGGCGCGTTGCTCAAGCTCATTGCACAGCTCAGCGAGACGAACGGCCCCCATATTGCTGCTGCTGCCCTTGAAACTATGGGCGGTGCTCATGAGTTGCGCGGCATCTTCAGCCTCTCGCAACACGCACAAGCGCTTTTCGGAATCGGCAATGAAGGTATCCAGCAACATCGGATAATCACCCTCCATGACTTCTTGCAGCGCGCTCAGCACGGCACGGTCCAGATGTGTGTCAGCCACTTGCTCACTCCTTGATCAAGAATGGGTGAATTATGCCAGAGCCTCCCAGAAAAACTCTACGCGAGCACTACGACCATCGTCGGACCAGCTCGCGCTACGGCTCAATTGACGGATCAGACTGACGCCGCGCCCCGACAGACGGCCACCGTCGACGGGACGCTCCATTACCCGCGCCACATCGAAACCTTTGCCACTGTCTTCGACCCGCACAATCAGGCTGCCGCCCTTGCCCGTCGGCACGATCTGCAAATGCACCCGCACAAAGCCGTCCTGCAACGCCTCCAGCCGCTCATTGCGCGTTTGATAATAGCGCGCAAAACCCGAAGCATCGCGCTTGAGGCTTGAATCCAGACCCAGCACGCCGTGTTCAAGGGCGTTGGAATACAGTTCAGCCAACACGCTGTGGAGCGCCCCACTCTGAGCCCGCAGACCATGGACCTCAAGCAACAATTGCAACAGGTACGGCAGCGGATTGAATCGTTTGAGTGTCGCGGCGCGAAACTCGAAACTCACCGACCAGTCCAGCGGACACGACTGGCCGCTGTCGGAATACACCGGCGCCGGAGGGCTCAATTGCTCGGCCTCCAGCAGACTGATCTCGACCATGCTCACATCATCGCGGGCCTCGCCACGAAAATCTCGCAGTGCCTGCTCGATGTCCTCGAACAGCGCGTCTGGCTGACGATTGGCCGCAAACACCTGATGCAAGCGCTCTACACCGAACAACTGATCGTTGGCATCGCAGGTATCGATGACCCCGTCGGACAGCAAGAAAACCCGATCGCCAACGGCCATCGGAAACACTTCGGTGCGGTCATTGAAGGTTTGCGGGCTCAATATGCCCAACGGCAAATGCCGCGCCGTCAACGGCGTGCGCTCACCGCTGACGATGTTGTGCAGATAACCGTCCGGCATCCCGCCGTTCCAGACTTCCACCGAGCGCCGCTGAAAGCTCAGGCACAGCAAGGTGGCACAGCAGAACATGTCCACCGGCAGAATGCGCTTGAGCTTGGCGTTCATCTCACGCAGGGTTTCAGCCAGGCCATACCCTTTGGCAGTCATGCCATAGAAGACTTCAGCCAAGGGCATCGCGCCCACCGCGGCCGGCAGCCCGTGACCGGTGAAATCACCCAGTAGCACATGCATGTCGCCGGCCGGGGTGAACGCCGCCAGCAGCAGATCGCCGTTGAACAGCGCATAAGGCGATTGCAAGTAGCGGATGTTTGGCGCACTCAGGCAGCCCGAATGCGCCACCTTGTCGAATACGGCCTTGGCCACCCGCTGCTCGTTGAGCAAGTAGTCATGATGTTTGGCGATCAGGTCACGCTGCTGTAGCACCGTGGCCTGCAACCGTCGCAAGCGATCCATGGCCTTGATCTTGGCGGCAAGGATCACCTGGTTGTAGGGCTTTGCCAGAAAGTCGTCACCACCGGCCTCCAGACACCGGGCCAGGGCCTCGCTTTCGGTCAGCGAGGTCAGGAAGATGATCGGCACCAGGGTTTCCCCGGCCAACGCCTTGATCTGTCTGGCCGCTTCGAAACCGTCCATGACCGGCATCATCGCGTCCATCAGAACCAGGTGCGGCCGCTGCTGGCGAAACGCTTCGACGGCTTCGGCGCCGTTGGCGGCCGTCAATACCTGGTGGCCCTGACGACGGACGATACTCGACAGCAGCATGCGATCGGCCGCGCTGTCTTCGGCGATGAGGATGGTCAGCGGTTCAAGCGCCGGCTGCATGGCGGTCAAGTGATGTCGAACAGCTTGTCGAAATTGGAGATGGCGAGGATCTTGCGCACATCTGAATTGCTGTTAACGACGCGAATATCGGAACTGTCGCCACCGGCGTGATCACGGAGCAGAAGCAGCATCCCCAGCGCCGAGCTATCGAGATACGTGGCCTTCCTTAAGTCCACCACAACAGATTCCGGTTTTTTTTCGAGTTTCTCGTAAGACTCGCGAAACTCCTGATGCCGACCAAAATCGAATCGTCCCTCGATCGAAATCGTCAGCTTTTTCCCATCCGGAGATACATCTGTAACAACTGACATTTATCGGCTTCCTTGTCATGGGTAAACGTACGTGTACAAGGTTTAGCACTTGGCGGAGATGGGAGCAAGGCGGGAAGTTGTCGCGCCTGTCAGACCGCCTTCGCGGGCAAGCCTCGCTCCTACAGGTTATGCGTCCACATTACTCGCAAACGACACAAAACCTGTAGGAGCGAGGCTTGCCCGCGAAGAACGGTCACGCGATCCCACTGATTCAATACGGATCATGCCGCGGCAACCGCTGGGACAATTCGTCCAGCAGCTTCTGCTCGCGCTTGTCTTCGAGCTTGCGCGCCTCGTCCATGTAGCGTTGTACAAGTTTGCGCAAACCTTCGACCCGGGCAAACGCCTGCTGCCAGGACTCGCGCGCCTTGTTCAGGTTGTTCTGGTGCCAGTTCAGGCTTTGGCGCTGCTGATCGATGGCGGTGCCCAATTGCGCAAGAAATCCCTGATAGCCAAGCAACCACTGGCCGGAAACGCCAGTGCTACCGCGCACAATCCATTGCTCCTGGTATTCGAGGCGGAAGTTTTCGAGGTCGGCGAGCTTGCTTTCCGCCACACGAACCTGGCCCTGGAAGTGCCCGAGGCGCATGACCGCGGTTTTTTCGGCCTTTTCGGCCATTTCCACCACGGGTGCCAGGCGTGCCGCGCGGCTCAGGGCCATGGCCGGTTAGCCGCCCGCTGCCGGAGCGAAGATCGAGGCGAGGTGGTTTTCGCTGGCGCCCATGCCGATGTTGTCGTTCAAGCCCTGACGCAGATAAGTGGTCATGGCGGGCTGCAAGGAAATCGCGACGTCGGTTTCACGATCACCGCCCGGCACGTAGGCACCGACGCTGATCAAGTCGCGGCTCTGCTGATAGCGCGACCAGTATTGTTTGAACATCTGCGCCCGCGCCATGTGCTCGGGGCTGACCACCGACGGCATGACCCGGCTGATGGAGGCTTCGATATCGATGGCCGGGTAATGACCTTCTTCGGCCAGGCGCCGGGACAGCACGATGTGCCCGTCGAGCACGCCTCGCGCCGAGTCGGCAATCGGGTCCTGCTGGTCATCGCCTTCGGACAACACGGTGTAGAACGCGGTGATCGAACCGCCGCCCTTCTCGGCGTTACCGGCCCGCTCCACCAGTTTCGGCAACTTGGCGAACACCGACGGCGGATAGCCTTTGGTTGCGGGCGGCTCGCCAATGGCCAGGGCGATTTCCCGCTGGGCCTGGGCGAAACGGGTCAGCGAGTCCATGAGCAACAGGACGTTCTTGCCCTTGTCGCGGAAATACTCGGCGATGCGCGTGCAGTACATCGCGGCGCGCAGACGCATCAGCGGTGCATCGTCCGCCGGCGAGGCGACGACCACCGAACGCTTGAGCCCTTCTTCACCGAGGATGTGCTCGATGAATTCTTTAACTTCACGACCACGCTCACCGATCAGCCCGACCACGATAATGTCGGCCTCGGTAAAGCGGGTCATCATGCCCAGCAGCACGGATTTACCGACGCCGGTACCGGCGAACAGACCGAGACGCTGACCGCGACCGACCGTCAACAAACCGTTGATGGTGCGAATGCCCACATCGAGCGGTTCACTGATCGGTTCACGCTTGAGCGGGTTAATGGTCGGGCCGTCCATCGGCACCCAGTCTTCGGCTTTCATGCCGCCCTTGCCATCCAGCGCACGGCCGGCGCCGTCCAGCACCCGCCCGAGCATGCTCATGCCCATCGGCAAGCGGCCAGTGTCTGCCATAGGCACCACACGGGCACCGGGCGCAATGCCGGCGACGCTGCCGACCGGCATCAGGAACACCTTGCTGCCGGAGAAACCCATGACTTCGGCTTCGACCTGCACCGGTTGATAACTGTCGTCGTTGATGACCATGCAGCGGCTGCCCATTGCTGCGCGCAAACCTTCGGCTTCGAGGGTCAGGCCCACCATGCGCAGCAGACGGCCTTCGAGGATCGGCGCCCCCGCCAGCGTAGTGACCTCGGCGTAACTGCCCAGGCGCTTGGCGAAGCTGGTGCGATCAAGGCGCATCAGGTTCGTCCAGCGTCGGCTCGACCGCAGGTTTTTCGTCGACCGGCAGTTCCAGGCTCAGATCCGGAGCGGCCGGGTGCAAGGCCTGGTCATGCAACTGATCGAACAGCTTGGCCATGACTTGGGCGACGCGGGTTTCAACGGTGGCGTCAATGCGACTGTGTTCGGTCTCGACCCGGCAACCGCCGGGCAGCAGGGATTCGTCTTCGACGATACGCCAGGTTTCTTCATGGCGCTCGCGCAGGGCTTTGACCTGTTCGAAGTCCTGCGGATTGATGTGCAGCCGCACGTTACCCACGCCCAGCGGCAAGAGCTTGAGGGCTTCGCGCATGACGTGTTCGATTTGCGTCGAATCGATGGCCAGTTCGCGCTGAATCACCTGTTTGGTGATGTGCTGCACGAGGTCGACCAGGGATTTCTCGATCTGGGTGTCCTGCTCGGCAATGGGCTCGAACAGGTTGGCCATCAGCTGTTCCAGGCCGGCAACCTTCGGCGCCAGGACGGCTTCAGCTTCCTGACGGACCTTGAGCGTGGTGCTGTGGAAGCCTTCTTTCTCGCCGATGGCGAAGCCTTCGTTGTAAGCCTCCTGACGGATGCTTTCGAGTTCTTCGAGGGTCAGTGGCTGGACTTCATCCAGCGGCACCTCTTCCATTTCCGGCGGTTCAGGCTCGGGTTCCGGCTCGGGCTCCGGCACAAACGGATCAAAACTGGGCAACGCCCAGACATCGAAACCGGCGACGGCCTTGCCTCGGATCAGGTCGGTCTGGGACTCATCATGTTTGGACGACATAGTGACCTTAGATCATCTCTTCGCCGCCCTTCCCGCCGAGAACGATTTCTCCGGCTTCGGCCATACGGCGGGCAATGGTGAGGATTTCTTTCTGCGCGGTTTCCACGTCGCTGACGCGCACCGGGCCCTTGGCCTCGAGGTCGTCGCGCAACAGTTCGGCCGCTCGTTTGGACATGTTCTTGAAGATCTTTTCCTTGACGCCTTCGTCCGAACCCTTGAGGGCCAGCACCAGCACGTCGGAGGACACTTCGCGCAGCAACGCCTGAATCCCGCGGTCGTCGACATCGGACAGGTTGTTGAACACGAACATGAGGTCTTCGATCTGACCGGACAGGTCTTCGTCGACTTCGCGGATCGAGTCCATCAGCTGGCCTTCGATCGAGCTGTCGAGGAAGTTCATGATGTCGGCCGCACGCTTGATGCCACCCAGGGTGGTGCGCGAGGCATTCGAGTTGCCGGAGAACTGCTTCTCGAGAATCTGGTTGAGTTCTTTCAGGGCCGCTGGCTGCACGGTGTTCAGCGAGGAGACCCGCAGAATGATGTCCAGACGCACCTTGTGGTCGAAGTTGCCAAGCACTTCACCAGCCTGATCCGGGTCGAGGTAGGCCACGACGATCGCCTGGATCTGCGGGTGCTCGTAACGGATCACATCGGCGACGGCGCGTGGTTCCATCCACTTCAGGCTGTCGAGGCCGCTGGTGTTGCCGCCCAGCAGGATGCGGTCGATCAGGCCGTTGGCCTTGTCTTCGCCCAGTGCCTGGGTGAGCATTTTGCGCACGTAGTCGTCGGAGCCGACGCCCAGGCTGGTCTGGTCGCCGACGATGTCGACGAACTCGCTCATGACCTGTTCGACCTGCTCGCGATGGACGTTGCCCATCTGCGCCATGGCCACGCCGACGCGCTGGACCTCTTTGGGCCCCATGTGGCGCAACACCTGGGCAGCATCGGTCGAACCCAGGGACAGCAGCAGAATCGCGGCTTTGTCGACCTTGGTCAGTTTGGCGGCAACGGCTCGGTTATCACTCATCTGCGTTAATCCACTCTTTCACGACCTGGGCCACGCGACCCGGATCTTCTGCCACCAGACTCTTGATTGCATTCAACTGTGCGTCATAGCCTTCGCTCGGGCTCGGCAGCAGGATGCTTTGCGGACCACCGAGGCTGACGCGGTCGTTGCCCAGTTCGCCGTCCAGGCCGCCCATGCCACCGAGTTCCACGTCGCTGCCAATGCCGGCCAGTTGCTTGCCTTTGCCGCCACCGGTGATGTTGTTGAGCACCGGACGCAGCACACCGAACACCAGCACCAGGATGAACAAGACACCCAGCACTTGCTTGACGATGTCCCAGAACCAAGGCTGGGAGTAGAACGGAATATCGGCAATCACTTCACCGCGCTCGGCGGAGAATGGCATGTTGATCACGCTGACGCTGTCACCCCGGCTCGCGTCGAAACCGACGGCGTCCTGCACCAGGCGAGTGAAGCGCGCCAATTCATCGGCGCTCCACGGCGCACGGGTGGTCTCGCCATTGGCGGCGTTGATCTTGACCTGATCATCCACCACCACCGACACCGACAGGCGATTCAAACGGCCCTGCTGTTGTTTGGTGTGGCTGATCGAACGGTCGAGTTCGAAGTTCTTGGTGGATTGTTGACGCTTGTCCGCCGGATACGGTGCCAGCATCGGCTGACCGGTGGCCGGGTCCATGATTTGCTGACCGTTGGCATCGATCAACGGCTGGCCTGGCTGAACCATGCCGGCTGCCGCGGTGCTGCCACCGGTGGTCTGCGGCGCGGAAGCTGGCGATGGCGGCTGGTTGCTCAGGGCACCCGGCACACCTTGCGGGCCATTGCTGGCAGTGCGTTGTTCGTTGACCGACTGCTCGCTGCGCAACGCCGGCTGATCCGGGTTGAACTGCTCGGAGGTCGACTCGACAGCGCTGAAGTCCACGTCGGCCGAGACTTCGGCTTTGTAGCGGTCGTTGCCCAGCACCGGTTGCAAGATGTTGTGCACGCGCTGGGTCAGCATGCTTTCCATGCGACGGCTGTAGTCAAATTGCTTGCCGGCCATGGTCAGTTCGGAATTTTCCGCCTGATCCGACAGCAGGTTGCCCTTCTGGTCGACCACGGTGATCTGGGATTTGCTGAGTTCGGGAACGCTGGTCGCGACCAGATTGATGATCGCCACCACCTGACCCGGCTCCAGCGAGCGGCCGGAATACAGTTCAACCAGCACCGAAGCGCTTGGCTTGCGTTCGTCACGCACGAACACCGAGCTTTTCGGAATCGCCAGGTGCACGCGAGCGCCCTTGACGTTGTTCAGGCTGGAAATGGTCCGCGCCAGTTCGCCTTCGAGGCCGCGACGATAACGGGTCGCTTCCATGAACTGGCTGGTCCCCAGGCCCTGGTCCTTGTCGAGGATTTCAAAACCGATGTTGCCATCGCTGGGAGTGACACCAGCGCCCGCGAGCTTGAGCCGTGCACGGGACAGGTCATCGGCCTTGACCAGCAAGGCACCGGAGTTGGGTTCAACGGTGTAGGGAATATCGGCGGCGGCCAGAGTATCCATGACCTGCTTGGCGTCCATACCGGCGAGGCTGCCGTACAGAGGCCGGTAGTCCGGCTGCTGCGACCACAGCACCACGGCAAAACCAATCGCCACGCTCGCAGCCAGGCCGACCAACAGGCCCACCTGACGCAACATGGTCATCTCGGAGAGGTTTTCCAGGAAGGACAACCCGAACAGCGGCGGTTTGCCGTCTACTGGGGTGGCCTTGGCCGGAACGTTATCGGCGACTGCTTCTGCCATGACTCAATTCGTCCTTAAACCGGCATCTGCATGATGTCTTGGTATGCCTGAACCAGCTTGTTTCGCACTTGGGTCAACGCTTGAAAAGACACGCTGGCCTTCTGCGAGGAAATCATGACATCCGTCAGGTCGACGCCACTTTTGCCGATCTCGAAGGCACTGGCCAACTGACTGGACGCTTGCTGGGTGTCGTTCACTTTATTGACAGCCTGACCGAGCATGTCGGAAAAGCTGCTGCCACCCAGTTCAGGGACTGCGGCAGTCGATTTAGGCGCAGACATGGCATCCATTTGCATGGAGCGCATGTCCAGCATCAACCGATTAAATTCAATACCTTGGCTCATGGTCTACTCTCGTTGGCGACCCGCAATTTTTTGACACTCACTCGGCGGGTAGTGAGGTGTTAGCAACAAGGGTGCCAGCTCCGTGGCTGCTCTGAACAAAAGCGTTTCCCGGGCTTTGTTGGCGAACGAATCAAGTCGCGAACAAATAAGCTTCCACATCCATCCCGGCATCGCGCATCTGCGCCAGCTTGTATCGCAAGGTGCGTGGACTGATGCCCAATCGCTCAGCCGCTTCTTTGCGACGGCCGCGCTCGGAACGCAAGGTGTCGATGATCATCTGGAATTCACGGCGACGCAGATCATCACCCAACGCCCCGGCCGATTCAGCCTCGACCTCCACGACCCGCACCGGCGCCAACGCCGGCAACGGCGCACAAGCCACCGGTCCGGACAGGCAGAAATCCTGGGGCTGGATCAAACCACCCTGCTGCAGAATCAAGGCGCGCTGGATCGCGTTATCCAGTTCACGCACGTTGCCCGGCCACGGATAACCGATCAGGCACGCCTGTGCCTCGGGCGACAGTTTCGCAGCGGCATGCTTCATTTTATTGACGTGTTTGGCCAGCAGACGCTCGGCCAGCGGCAGGATGTCGGCGGTACGCTCGCGCAGCGGACGCCAGGCCAGCGGAAATACCGACAATCGATAGAAGAGGTCTTCACGGAACCGCCCCGCCGACACCTCACCGGACAGGTCACGGTTGGTGGTCGCCACGACCCGTATATCCAGGGAGATCGGCTTGCGTGCGCCGACCCGTTCGACTTCACGCTCCTGCAACACCCGCAGCAATTTGGCCTGGAGCCCGAGGGGCATTTCAGAAATTTCGTCGAGCAGGATCGTTCCGCCATCGGCCTGCTCGAACTTGCCGGCCTGCGCCGCGATGGCGCCGGTGAATGAACCTTTTTCGTGACCGAACAAAGTGGCTTCGAGCATGTTGTCGGGGATCGCCGCGCAGTTGATCGCAATGAACGGCTGACTGGCGCGATGGGAGTGCTGATGGATATAACGCGCCAACACTTCTTTACCGGTCCCGGACTCGCCGGAGATCAATACCGTCGAATCGCTGCGCGCGACCCGCGCGGCCAGTTCCAGCAATTGCACACTGGCCGGCTCGAAGGCGATCGGCCCTTCGCTCTCGGTCGCACCGAGCGTGCCCAGTGCGTGCCGCGCCACGAGGTCGAGCAAGGCTTTGGGCTCGAACGGCTTGACCAGATAATCCGCCGCGCCTTGGCGCATCGCATCGACGGCCCGCTCGACCGCACCATGAGCGGTCATCAGCAACACCGGCAATTGCGGCTGACGCGTTCGCAGCAAACCGAGCAGTTGATGGCCGTCCATGCCTGGCATATTGACGTCGCTGATCACCAGGCTGAAGGCCTCATTGCCGACCGTCGCGAGCGCCTCTTCCGCCGAACCGACGGCCGTGTAATCGTGCCCCGCGAGCAGCAGCGTATCGGCCAGTGCTTCGCGTAGCGCGCGGTCGTCCTCGACCAGTAAAACCTTGATTGCCATGTCCTTCACTCCGCTCCCTGAGCGTTAGGCTGTTCACCGGAAAAAAGCGGCAGGATGACCTGCGCGCAGGTGCCGCGACCCGGCCGCGAGCGCAACTGCAATTCTCCCTGATGAGCACGGGCCACGGCCTTGACCACGGTCAGGCCCAGGCCAGTCCCGGTGGTTTTAGTGGTGAAAAACGGCTCACCCAAGCGCGCCAGTACTTTGCCGTCGATGCCGCTGCCGCTGTCACTGATGCACACCCGCAGGTTGTTTCCCCTGGCATAGAAATGCACTTTCAAGCGGACATTACCGGCACTGGCCTGAACGGCGTTCTCGATCAGATTAAGGATTGCGCCGACCAAGGTGTCGCGGTTGCACAGCAGTTCACCGGCATGACTGTCGCACTGCCAGCGAATCGGCAAATCCTGAACATGAGTCAGTGCAGCCGATTGCAGCGACTGCATCAATTGCTTGGGCGTGACGCGGTCGGTCAACGGCAGCTCGCCCCGCGCGAACACCAACATGTCGCGAACCTGATGTTCCAGCTCATGCAACCGCTCTTTCAGGCGCCCGGCAAAACGTTGCTGCGTGGCGACCGGCAATTCCTGCTCAGTCAAATGACTGGCGTAGAGCAACGCGGCGGACAACGGCGTCCGAATCTGATGGGCCAGCGAGGCGACCATTCGGCCGAGAGACGACAGGCGTTCGTGGCGAGCCAGTTGATCTTGCAGATGACGGGTTTCGGTCAGGTCGTTGAGCAACACCAACTGCCCGGGCTCGGCATCCAGCGAACGAGTGGCGATCGACAGACGTCGACCGTCCTTCAGAGAGATTTCGTGACCGTCGTCTTCGCGAGGAGCAAAGCAACGGGCAATGACATGGCGCCAGAGCTCGCCTTCGAGGGGCAGGCCGAGCAACTCGCAGGCCGCCGGGTTGGCTTCACGCACAATGCCCTGGGCATCGATGACGATGACGCCGCCAGGCAACAGATCGAGGAGGTTTTGCAGACGGTTGGCCAGACGTTCCTTTTCCGCCAGCTCTTGCATGCGCTGAGCGCTGACCACCGCCAGCTCACCCTTGAGCTCGGTGACCCGGGCTTCCAGCATGCTGTAGGAATCAGTCAGCTGGCTCGACATCTGGTTGAACAGCGAGAACGCCTGCTCAAGGCCAAGCCGGCTTGCCTGCTCTACGGACGACGGTTGCCCCGAAGCATCAGGGACAGGAGACATCTGGGCGGCTTGGGGCATCGTGCTCTCTCGCTAGGCTGACCGTCAGTTAAACGGAACGTTGCGAGGGATGTAGCAATACCCGTGCCTAAAAAAAACCGCCTACAAATGAACGACTTGAAAAACAGGCGTCAATCATCCGCCTGTTCATCACCGTCGCGACGGCTCATGCCGTACTTGCGCATCTTCTCCACCAGCGTGGTACGACGAATACGCAGGCGTTCTGCGGCACGCGCCACGATCCCATTGGCATCATCCAGCGCCTGCTGAATCAAGCCCTGTTCCAGACCACCGAGGTAGTCTTTGAGGTCCAGGCCTTCCGGCGGCAGCATGGCGTTGGCGGTGAAGTCCGGGGTATGACCGTTGATGGCCACCCGCTCTTCAAGATCGCTGCGCAGGCTGTCGACCAGTTGCTCGTCTTCATCATCGACGTAGCGGAATTTCTTCGGCAGTTCGACCACGCCGATCACCCCGTAGGGGTGCATGATCGCCATGCGTTCCACCAGGTTGGCGAGTTCGCGAACGTTGCCCGGCCAACCGTGACGGCACAGCGACATGATCGCCGCCGAGTTGAAGCGGATCGAACCGCGCTTCTCGTGCTCCATGCGCGAGATCAACTCGTTCATCAGCAACGGGATGTCTTCGACACGTTCGCGCAGCGGCGCCATCTCGATCGGGAACACGTTCAGGCGGTAGTACAAGTCTTCGCGGAACGTACCGATCTCGATCATGCTTTCGAGATTCTTGTGAGTCGCCGCAATGATGCGCACGTCGACACTCTGGGTCTTGTTGCTGCCCACGCGCTCGAAGGTGCGTTCCTGCAACACGCGCAGTAACTTGACCTGCATCGGCAACGGCATGTCGCCAATTTCGTCGAGGAACAGGGTGCCGCCATTGGCCAACTCAAAACGCCCGGCGCGGCTGGTGATCGCCCCGGTGAAAGCGCCTTTCTCGTGGCCGAACAATTCGCTTTCCAGCAACTCGGCCGGGATCGCCCCGCAGTTGACCGGAACGAACGGCGCGTCACGACGCTTGGAGTGGTAGTGCAGGTTGCGCGCGACCACTTCCTTGCCGGTGCCGGACTCGCCAAGGATCAGCACACTGGCGTCGGTATCGGCCACTTGCTGCATCATCTGACGGACGTGCTGAATCGCCCGGCTGGTGCCGACAAGGCTACGGAAAAGGTTGGGTTCGCGATGACGACCGCGCTCGCGGGCCTGGTCGTACATCTCGCGATAGACCTGCGCACGGTGCAGCGAGTCGAGCAATTTGCTGTAGCTGGGTGGCATTTCGAGGGTCGAAAGCACTCGGCGACGCTGGTCTTCAGGCAAGTCAATGGAAGAATTATCGCCCATTAACAAAACCGGAAGGAACTCATCCCAGGTTGCGAGTGTCTTTAACAGGCCCGGAAGTGCGCCAGGAGCATTGACCGTCCCGATGAGGACACAGATCACTTCACGACTTGAGGACAAAGAGCCGACAGCCTGCTGCCAGTCATGGCTACCGCAGGGTAAATTTTCTTCGCCAAGAAAATTTAAAATCACCGCCAAATCGCGGCGGCGGACGCTATCGTCGTCAATCAGCAGAATTTTGGTTTCACGCCACATGCAATAGCAACTTCCCTAGTCAACTCAATGCCCAAAATGAGGGGGCAAGCTAGACGCTTGCAGACACGTTATGCCTGTAGACGACTGAAATCTGGTACCAGCCACTAGTTAAGTCAAAAAACCGTGCACAGTCAAATTTATGGCGCACTATGTTTGGATTAACTGAGGGTTAATTAACCAAACAGATGGTAAACCTTTGCCGCGCTCTGTGCTTGATGGATCTGCGACATCTCGTCGACTATCGCCTGGCGCTCCCCTGTCGCCGCCTCCAGAAGCTGTTTATACACGCCCAGCAACTCCTCAAGGTTGTCGCGCAACGCGACCTCATCCACCGAAGCTTCACTCAAGACGTCTTCCATGCAGCAACGGCAAGCCAGGTCCAATTCACTAATGGCCTCCCAGTTGCGCTCGGCCAATGCACCGACGAGGGCATCGCGGGTTAGTTCGATTCGCTGCAAGACAAGACTCATGGTGATCTCCTTAAAACTGCGGACCCGGCGCGGCAATGGCATCCCAACCGTCTTTGACCGTGCGAAGCAGGTCGGCGACTTCGTCGAGGATTTTTGGATCGGTCTTGATATTGGCTTCAGCCAGACGCTTCATCATGTAGGTATAGAGATTATCCAGCTCGCCTACCGATTCAGCCTGATTTTCCAGATCCAGACCTTCACGCAGACCGCCGATGATGCCGATGGCCTTGCCGATCAGAACGCCCTTGTTCGGAATGTCTTTGCGTTCCATCGCGCCCCTGGCTTGGGCTATGCGATCCAGTCCGCCTTCCATAAGCATCTGAACCAGACGATGCGGGCTGGCTTCGGAAGTCTGCGCCTGAGCGCCAATCTTCTGGTATTGGCGAAGGGCTAACATTGGATTCATGTTGTACCTCATCAGAAATCTGTGGTTCGTATAACCAGTGTATCGACGACGCGTCAAAAAACTTTAGATCCAAAAACAAAAAGCCCGGAGCGCTCTAAAACGCTGCCGGGCTTTTGGCGGTTCGGGTGTTACGAGTTCTTCTGCTGCGCTGTCATCGCCTCAAACATCGAGGTGATGTTACTGGCTGTCGCTTTCAGCTTGCCGACCAGAGTATCCATGTCGTTGTACTTTTTGGTCAGCACCGCCGTCAGGGTCTCGATTCGGCGATCCAGGGCCGCCTGGTCATTGGACAGCTTTTTCTTGGTTGAATCCAGACTCTTGGCGCGCGCGTCCAGGATAGAGTCGACTGCTTTGCCATTGACGGTTTTACCTTCGGTGTAAGGCTTGATCGCGTTGTTCATACGCTCAATCAGACCGTTGGTACCCGTGAACAGTGTCTGAACCTCACCGCCCAGCTTCTTGTCGTTCATTGCAGTGTTGAACTTGGTGCTGTCAAAGTCCAGTGCGCCGGTCTTCTGGTTGGTGGTGATACCCAACTGGGAAAGCACAGTCAGCTTGTCGCCGGCACCGGTCTGTGACAGCGGGCCCCGCAAGGAATCCAGAATCGAACGTGGCAGCGGGTCACCGGTCAGCGCCGCGGAAACGGTCAGCTTGCCATCGTCATCCAGGGACGGCTTGGTCAACGAAGTCACAGCGTTGGCGACGGCGTTGTACGCATCGACGAATTTCTGGATCGACGCCTTCAGACCATCATTGTTGGGCGCAACGGTGACGGTCGACTTGCCGGTGGTGAGCAAATTCAGGCTCAACCCGGAGATCGTCTTGTCGATGGTGTTGGACTTGCTGGTCATCGCCAGACCGTCGACGCTAAACACCGCATCCTGGGCCGGAGCACCAATAGCCCCCGAAGAAGTGGCCGTCGGCGGTGTGACCATCGGGGCGGTCCCATCGATTTCCAGACCGGCAATACCGCTGGCGGAAATGTCGGAACCCGCACCAGTCGTCGTGGAACCCAACACCAGACGCGAGCCGAAACTGTCGGTCACAATGTTGGCGCTCAAGCCACTGGACTGGTATTGGCTGTTGATCGAATCACGCACCGATTGCAACGTGGCGCCTGCACCCACAGTTACCGGATAGCTTTTGCCATTTTGGGTGATGGTCAGCGTGCCAGCAGGGATCGCACTGGTTGTACCACCGGCAAATGCAGCGGAAGCCACTTTCGATGAGGTGGCCAGGCTAGTGATGTCGACCACGTAGTTACCGGCGACAGCCGCGTTACCGGACGTAGCGGTCAGCACTTTTACATCGGACGACGTCGCGGCAAAACCCGTGAACTGAGGGGTTGTCGTACTACCCAGATCGGTAAGCGCTTTCTGGAACGTGGCCAACAGCGACTTCAAGGTACCAATCCCGGAAATACTCGCCGAGTTAGTGGCGGTTCCACGATCGATCTGACCTTGCTTGGCCGCTTTGTCAGCGTTCACCAAGGCTTTGACGATAGCACCAGTATCAAGGCCGGAACCTAAACCTGTGCCCGGTAGAATTGGACTTGCCATGTGAAACTCCCTTCAGTGTGTCGCCGGCCTTTTGACCACTACAACGCCCAAAAGAACATAGCAACAAAATTCGTGCCAGTTGTCAGGCTTTAGCGCTGAACAACAGGCTGCTTGCATCATTCAAACTATTGGCCAGTTTCAAGACCTCTTCGTTGGGGATCTGACGGATCACCTCACCAGAGTCGCTGGCAATCACTTTTACCACAACCTTGCCTGAAGGCTCGTCAATCGAGAACTCCAGATTACGCTTGACCGACTGAACGAACTTTTCGATTTCCTGAACGGCCATCTTCAGTTTTTCCTGCTCGGTTAAGCCGCTTTTACCTTCATCCTTGACAGCAACCACTGACGCAGCGACCGCTTGAGGCTTTTCCGCAGGCTTCTCGGCAACAGCCGTCGCCTTTGGGGCCGCAGGATAAGACAAGTTCAGCTTCACGCTCATATCCATGTCCATCACCTCTTAAACCAAAAAAGCGAGAGAGCGCGACATGCACACTCCCCCGCCAAAACTCACTCAGCTATTACTGAAGCAGTTTCAGTACAGCGGATGGCAGTTGGTTGGCCTGAGCCAGAACTGCGGTGGAAGCTTGTTGCAGAGTTTGTTGCTTGGTCAGCTGTGCAGTTTCAGCAGCGAAGTCGGTATCTTGTACGCGACCCAGTGCAGCACTGGCGTTTTCGTTGATGTTTTGCAGGTTGGAAATGGTGCTGGACAGACGGTTTTGTGCAGCACCGAGGTCAGCACGGCTGGAGTTGATCTTGGCCAGAGCGGCGTCGATTTTGGTCAGCGCGTTGTTCATCGAAGCTTCGGCGGTTGCCGAGTTGTTACCAGTGATCTGAACGGTAGCCGAGTCAACCGACAGGGTAGCTGCGTCGAAGCCGCTGTCCAGGGTCAGGGTGATCTGGTTGGTAGCGCCAGTGTTGGAACCAACCTGGAAGGTCATGGTGCCAGCGGTGCCGTCGATCAGGTTCTTGCCGTTCAGGTTGGTCGACTTGGCGATACGAGTCAGTTCGTCCGACATCGAAGCGAATTCTTTGTTCAGAGCAGCGCGGTCAGCGGTGCCGTTCGAGTCGTTTCGGGATTGAACAGCCAGTTCACGCATACGCTGCAGAATGTTGGTCGATTCTTGCATCGCGCCTTCAGCGGTCTGAGCGATCGAGATACCGTCGTTGGCGTTTTTGATAGCCATGGTCTGACCGCGGATCTGCGAAGTCATACGGGTAGCGATTTGCAGGCCGGCGGCGTCGTCTTTAGCGCTGTTGATTTTCAGGCCGGAAGACAGGCGAGTCATCGATGTCGACAGAGCGTCGGAAGCGCGGTTCAGGTTTTTCTGAACGTTCAACGATGTGACGTTGGTGTTTACTGTTAAAGCCATGACGAATTCCTCGTTGGTTGGGTACTGCGGCTTCCGGCCCTGGCAACCGCCGGGTATGGCCTAGAGAACCTTCGTAATAGTTATCGTCGCCAATGCAACTTGCTTTAGGGGATTTTCAAAATTATTTGCCATCACGTTGCCACCCCCCGTAAATCAAGGGGTTGGCGATGATCCGGCAGCGAAAAAATGACGCCAGGGAAATGTCGGCGACAGGTTGGCGAGGACTCGCCGGCACCGACAGAAGGGATATTGCTTAAACAGACAGGCTTTCGGTCAGCAACTCGACCAGTTCATATTCCAGGTAATCAGCCAATGCGAGCCAGTTCTGCGCTTCCTGACACGCGAACATTTTGCTGAGCAAAAATGCCCATTGCTGTTGCGATGCCTGCGGCGTGGAATCAAATGCCGAATGCACTTCACCGACCAGCTCGATCATTACCAGGCTGGCTTCGACATCACGCCCCAGACGGAACAAGGCTGCACAGTGCTGCGCATCGGCAACGAAGGTTTCAAGCGCGCTCATGACGCAAACTCCGGATGAAAAACCGTACCGGCGATCATCGCCCCTGCCCGACTGCTGTTATGGAAACGCACCTGTGGGTGGCCCGCAATAAAACGCTCCAGCTCACACAGATAGCTGCGGAAGTTGAGTTGAGTCTTGATGCGCTGGCCGTGGCCATCCAGCACCCAGTGCTTGGCAGCCCCCATCTGCGGCCCCAGATCACCATCGCTCCACCCTGCGTGGGTCTTGTCACCCGGGAAGGCAAAGTCGGCGCCGAACAGCGTGATTTGCACAGCGCCCATCTTCACCGCCAGGTCGACCGCCGGGTGAATCACGCTACCGCCAACATACAGCTCGCCCCTGGGCAATTGCCGACGCAGCTGCTGGTAGATCGGGCTCGCGGAATAACCGGCATAACGCGGCCCCTGCCAGGCCTGGATCACTGCCGGATCAAGCATGGGCATGTACACCAGCTTGATGTCGGCCGTGCCTTCAGACGGCAGGTGCCGCTGCGAAATGCGCTGGTCGATGCTGACGACAATGTCAGGACGAATACCGTGCTTGAGCAGCGGACGATAGGCTGTGTCGACGCAGATGAACAACGGTCGCTCGGCTTCATTGCGAATGGCGCGCAAGGTCGCAAAGTGCTGTTCCAGGCTTGGCCCGGTGGCGATGACAAACACCTCCCGCCCCGGCTGTGAACCGAACAACTCGGCCACGTCGCGATCGCCCAGCAACCATTTGAGACTGACCTGCAAGCGCTCCACGATTTCAGGCGACTGCGGATCGAACTCACGATTGTTGAAGGTCAGATGGGTTTCACTGATCAGGCGATCACGGATCTTTGCGCTGAAATCGTCGGCCAGTACCAGCTCGGAGGGCAAGGCAAAAAACGGCAGCTGGATTTCTCCCAGATCGCCGGCATACAACAGCTCGACCCTGGGATCGCTGAGCCACGGCTGTTGATCGAGCAGTTGCAGCACCAGGGCAAACACGGCGCCGTTGAGGATGTGCACGTACAAATGCTCAAGACCGGCGCGTTGCAGCAACTCCATTTGCAGATCGCCGAGCCCGGTGCCGTAGACGTGCGCCACCGGACTGTCGAGCGGCAAACTGTCGGCCTGAAGCACGGCCTCGCGACTGCGATCATGGCGGCTGGTCAGCTGAATGCCATTGATGCTCAGCGTCGAGCCCAGGCCTTCCACCAGATCAGCCTGTAGCAGGCTCGTGTCTTCGACCAGCAAGCGCACAGCCAACGCCGGCCAGCGTTGCTGGATGACGTCGACGTTGTGCTCAAAGAACTCGCTCATGGCGCCTCGCATTGTGTTCGGGCAAAAAAATAGCGCTCAAGATTACACCTTGAGCGCTTTTTTTGTGTCTGGCTTTCTTTGACTAAGACGCCTTGTTCAAGGGCGGTAGAGGATCGCCGAGCCCCAGGACAGGCCAACGCCGAAACCGCTGAGCGCAACGCGCTTCCAGTCGGAGTCCAGCACGTGTTTTTCCAACAGCAGCGGAATGCTCGACGACACGGTGTTGCCGGTCTCGACCATGTCCTTGATGAACTTCTCCGGCTCACCTTCGAAGCGGCGCGCCACGGCGTCGACAATCGCGGCGCTGCCTTGGTGAATGCAGAAGGCGTCGATGTCATCAGCGGTCAGTTGCGAGTCAGCCAGCAGCTCATGCAAGTGCGCCGGGACTTTGAGCAGTGCAAAGTTGAACACCTGGCGACCGTTCATGTAGAACACGCCGTCGGTGACTTTCAAGTGCGGCGCACCGGAACCGTCGGTGCCGAACTTGGCTTTGCCCAGCTGCCAGGGCGCGTTTTCGCCCATCCAGGTCGCGGTGGCGGCGTCGCCGAAGAGCATGGTGGTGTTGCGGTCTTCCGGGTCGACGATCTTCGAATAAGGGTCGGCGGTGATCAGCAAGCCATTCTTCAGGCCAGCGGCTTCCATGAAGCCCTTGATCGCGTAGATGCCGTAGACGTAGCCGGAGCAGCCCAGGGAAATATCGAACGCCGCCACGGTAGTCGGCAGGCCCAGCTTGTCCTGAACGATGGCGGCCGTGTGTGGCAAACCTTCTTCGTCGCCGTTCTGGGTGACGACGATCAGCACATCGACGGATTCACGCTTCAAGTCAGGGTTGTTGGCGAACAGCGCGTTGGCTGCTTCGACACACAGGTCCGACGTTTCCTGCCCGGCGTCTTTACGCGGCAGGAAGGCCGAACCGATTTTGCCCAGGATGAACTCTTCATCCTTTTCGAATTTTGCACCTTGTGCGTAATTGTCCACGCCGGCTACAGGAACGTAGCTCGCAATGCTTTTTATGCCAATCATTACGGCTTCCCAATAATAAACAGCCCAATACCACCGCTCGTAATGATTCGAGGGGCGCCGACAAACAGTGAAAAACGTCGCCCCATGGAGGCGACAACGGGAAGAATAAAAGGCTATCACTGGGCCAAACAGAGACCAGGCGCCACCTCCCCGATTTATACAATACAGTGAAGATGCGCGTTATGACTCGCAGGTCACGCTATTTTGCCGAAACAGACCGACAAGGCGTTATTCGACCAACGACCAGTCCAGCGCGGTTCCACGCTGGATGGCGTGGCGGGCGCGGCGGCCCAGAAGGGTTTCAGCGTGTTTGGGCGCCAGCCCCAGGCCAGGACGGATGGCACGCAGATTGGCGACGGTAAACGGCTCTCCGGCCGCCATATCTTGCGTGACATAGAGCGAGCGTCGGTACACCAGGGACTTGCGCTCGGCCTCGGTCACGCCGTAATGCACCTTGCCCATAGCCTGCCAGGCACGCTCGGTTTCGATCACCAGGCTTTCCAGTTCGGCCGGCTCCAGGGAGAAACTGGCGTCCACCCCTCCGGCCGCACGGTCGAGGGTGAAGTGCTTTTCGATCACAGTCGCTCCCAGCGCCACGGCGGCCACAGACACGCCGACGCCCATGGAGTGATCGGACAGGCCGACCTCGCAGCCAAACAATTCACGCAAATGTGGAATCGTGCGCACATTGCTATTGGCCGGTGTTGCCGGGTACGTGCTGGTGCATTTGAGCAGCACCAGGTCCTTGCATCCCGCCTCACGGGCAGCGCGCACGGTTTCGTCGAGCTCGGCGATGCTGGCCATGCCGGTGGAGATAATCAATGGCTTGCCGGTGGCCGCGACCCGACGAATCAGCGGCAGGTCGGTGTTTTCAAAACTGGCGATCTTGTACGCCGGCACATCGAGGCTTTCGAGGAAATCGACGGCGCTGTCATCAAACGGCGTGGAGAACGCCAGCATGCCCAGTTCATTGGCCCGGGCGAAAATCGGCGCGTGCCATTCCCACGGCGTATGCGCTTTCTCGTACAACGCATATAACGAGGTTCCGGCCCACAGACTCTTTGGGTCCTTGATGAAGAACTCACCTTCGGCCAGGTCCAGGGTCATGGTGTCCGCGGTGTAGGTTTGCAGCTTCAAGGCATGCGCGCCGGCTTTGGCCGCCGCTTCGACGATTTGCAGCGCCATGTCCAGCGACTGGTTATGGTTGCCGCTCATCTCGGCGATGATGAACGGCGGCGCGTCGGCACCGATGGAGCGGTTGCCGATCTTGAAGCTAGTCATTGCTGCGTTCCTTTAATACGCGCGTGAACGCGCAAGCACTCTGAGTAAAACCGGCTTCGCGAAACACCTTCAGCGAAGGCTGGTTGTCCGGCAACACCTGGGCGGTGATGGCCGTCAGTTGCGGCCAGTGGGCCGTCACGAACGTCTCGCCGCGGACCAGCAGCGCCCTGCCCCAGCCCAGGCCGATGCGATCTTCAAACAGATAAATCGAGACTTCGGCTTCAAAACCGCGCACGTCGTAACGCAACACCCCCACCGGACCGTCATCGGTTTCGGCGATCAATAGCAAGCGCCGCGCATTATTCAAACTGGCGGCCAGCCAATGTTGATGCGACGACCATTCAATCGCCCCGGCGTCCAGCGACCAGCGCCGAACCGCCTCGGCGTTGCGTCCGTGGAACAGAAGCCGTGCATCGTCTGCGGTCGCGAGACGGATCTGCAACACCGCACCGGCCAACGCTGCCGCCACCCGCTGCGCCCCCCGACCATCCACCAATTGCCGCGAATGATCGGCCAGGCTCTGGCGTATCCCCTGATTGCCCGCGACAAAACCGATGGCCTGGCGCAGTTGCTCGATGCTCACCTGCTCACGAGGGCCCAGGTAGACATGGGCACCCGAGGCGGCCATGACCTCGCCATTGGCCTGCTGATTGTTCGAGACCGCAATGCAAATCGTCGGCAGCCCCATGGCCGCCCGCTCCCAACTTGTCCCGCCACCGGCACCGACAAACAGGTCGGCCTCGGTCATCAACCGGTAGAAGTCACTGACAAAACTGTGCAAGCGCCAGTTCGGCCGAGTCGCCGCCATGGCCTGCATATCGTCCCAGGCCGGGTTGTCGGCTCCGGCAACGAAATCGACTTCCAGCGCATCAAAATCCGCCATGGCCAGCATCGCGTGATGAGTCTGCATCGCCGCATCGAAGCCGCCGAAATTCACCAACACCCGCTGGGCCTGCGGTTTGATCGGGATCGCCGGGCAACGGAACTCATCGCGCAGCATCGCGAAACGTGGGCCGAACAACGTATGGCAGCCAGGCGTGAGCAGTGAGTCATAGGCCGCTGGTGTGCCCGACAGGTTCTGGTTGAGCAGCAGGTCGACGGCGTACTGGCGAGTGGCAAGATCATCCACCGCAGCGATCCGTAGCGCCCAGCGCCGGGCCGCCGTTTGCCAGTGATGGTCGAGGCCGTAGTGATCGACGATGATCCAGTCGAACGGCGGATGGTTTTCCAATGCCTGCGCCAACGCGTCGATGTCCGCCTGCCACGGCAGCATGGATTCGATGCCTTGCTGCGGGTCTTCATCGGGATAACGCCCCGGCAGCGCGAAGGTTTCAAAACCTTCGGCCGCCAGACTGTCCAACCGATGGCCCGGCAGCAGGCGACAGCCAAAGGCAACATGTGAACCCTGCTTGCGCAAGGTTCTGGCCAGGGGCAACAAGCGAGCGATATGCCCGCTGCCAATGGTCGGCGATGCGTCGGAGCGAATCAGCACCCTCATTGCAGTTCGCCTCCAGCCTTCAACGCGGCGTAAAGGTATTCAGCGCGTTTCCAGTCTTCGAGGGTATCGATGTCCTGCACCAGATGCCGCGGCAGAATCACCGGCAGGCTCGCCGGGGAAAACAATACATCGCCGCGCAACCAGGCCTCGCTGCGCCCCCAGTAGAACTGCCCCGCATCTTGAAAGGCTTCGGCCAGGTCCTGCGAGCGGGTGTTGCGAAATTCCGGGTACAACGACGTCAACGCGCCGTGTTCGTCGAGGGTCAAGGCACGCTGCACGGGAAAGCCGAAACCGGCCACGGAAAACGCGAAGGATTTATCCGGGTTCTGCTCCAGCAATTCAAAGCCCTGACGCAGAAACCGTGCCTGCAAGAGGGGTGCGGTCGCGTAGATACAACAGGCATAGTCGAACGCCGCAAGCTCATTCAAGGCATGCACCATCACCGCCGCCGTGCCGGTGAAATCGTCGGCCAACGACGCCGGACGCATGAACGGCACCTGAGCACCGTGCACCCGCGCGACCTCGGCGATGTCTTCATCGTCGGTGCTGACGACCACCTGATCGAACAGCTGCGAATCCAGCGCCGTACAGATCGAGCGGACGATCATCGGCACGCCGTCGAACGGTTTGAGGTTCTTGCGCGGGATTCGCTTGCTGCCGCCCCGGGCCGGAATGATGGCTACGCAGCTCACAACCAGCCCCCCGCCGCCCGACGATACATCATGATGTTCAACCCAGAATTCGCCTCAAATGCCCCACCACTTCATCCTGCTCCTCATCCGTCAGATCCGGGTACAACGGCAAGCTGATGGCTTCGGAAAAATAACGTTCGGCCTCAGGGAAGTCGCCGTCCTTGAAACCCTGCTCACGGTAATACGGCTGCAAATGCACTGGAATGTAATGCAGGTTCACCCCCAGCCCGGCAGCCCGTAACGCTTCGAACACCTGAGTCTGGCTGAGTTTGATCTGTTCCAGCTGCAACCGGACAACGTACAGGTGCCAGGCCGATTCGGCACCTGACTGAACGGCCGGCAATGTCACCGCAATACCCGCCAGCAGTGTTTCATAACGCGCGGCCAATTGACGACGTCGGGCGACAAACGCATCAAGCCGCGCCATTTGCGACAGGCCCAAGGCGGCATGCAGGTCGGTCATGCGGTAATTGAAGCCAAGCTCCAATTGCTGGTAGTACCACAACCCTGTGTCCGGCACGCTCATCTGAGCCGGATCACCGGTAATACCGTGACTGCGCAAACGGCGCAAACGGTCGGCGAATTCCGGGCGATTGGTCAGCACCATGCCACCTTCGGCGCTGGTGATGATCTTCACCGGGTGAAAGCTGAAAATTGTCATCGCCGCGTATTGGCCACACCCCACCGGCCGCCCCAGATACGAAGCGCCCACCGCATGGGAAGCATCCTCGATCAAGGTGAAGCCATAGCGTTCGGACAACTGCGAGATCGCGCGCATATCGCAACTCTGCCCCGCGAACGCGACCGCCACCACCACTTTGGGCAACTTCCCGGCCGCTTCGGCGATCTCCAGTTTCTCTGCGAGTAACCGTGCATCCAGGTTCAAGGTGTACGGGTCGATGTCGACGAAATCGACGTCGGCGCCGCAGTATCGACCGCAGTTGGCCGAAGCGACAAACGTGTTGGGACTGGTCCAGAGGTAATCGCCCGGACCAAGCCCTGCGACCCGACAGGCAATGTGCAACGCCGCCGTGGCATTGCACACGGCTACCGCATATTCAGCCTGGCAGTGTTCGGCCAGGGTTTTTTCAAAGCGCTCGATCGTCGGCCCCTGAGTCAGCCAGGGCGAGTTGAGTACCTCAATGACAGCGTCGATGTCTGACTGATCAATGTTTTGTCGGCCGTAGGGAATCCGGTACGGCATCATGACCGTGACTCAACACAATGCCCAACCAGCAGGCGGCCACAAGCGTCCTTGAACTTCATTTTGCCGTTGCACATGTGCTGAGTCCTTTTGCTGATCAGGTAGCTTATGCGAGCAACTGCGTCCAATTCACGCTGGAAGCATCGCCGAGGGTAAAGCCCTTGCCGGTCAAGGCCAGGTTCTGGTTGTAGGCTGAATCCTGTTCGAAGCGTGCTTGCCACTTGTCGCGCAGAGCGGCGCGAGCCTGGGTTGCCTCAGGCAGCACGCCCGGATGCAACAGTTGCGCTTGTGGTGTCCAGACAGTCAGGTAACCGGCATCGGCGACTTTCAGGCACAGGTCGATATCGCCAAACACTTCGTCGAAATGCTCCTCGTCCAGACCACCTACCGCTTCGAACACGTCCTTGCGAATCATCAGACAGGCACCGGACACTGCCGAGTAGTTCTGCTCGACCTGATGGCCGTTCATGTAGCCCTTGGCGTCCTTACGTTCATCGACAAAGACCGAGCCGATATCGCCATTCAAACCCAGGACCAGACCGGCCTGAGTGGTGACGCCACGAATGTCCATCAGTTTGGCGCCAACGATGCCGACTTCCGGACGCTGGGCCTGGTTGAGCATGGCGTCGAGCCAATTGGCATTGACCACTTCGGATTCTGCCGACAGCAATACCAGGTAGTTCCCCTTGGCCTCGCCACAGGCAAAATTGTTCAGCGCCGAGGCGCTCAGGCGCTGACCGCTGCGCAGTACACGAAGGCGATCGCCCTTGCCTTCCAGGCTGCTCAGCCAGGTTGCGAGTTCTTCGGATTGGCTGTGGTTGTCAGCAATCAGCACTTCGTGACGCTGATAACGGGTACGTTGCAGCACACTGACCAGCGCCCGTTGCAGCGACTCAAGGTTGTCCTGGCTCTGGAGGATGATCGACACCAGCGGCCGTTCAGCGTGTTGATAGTCGATCTGGTACGTCAGCGGCAGTGCCGAGCTGACCTGAGCGCGATAACCGCGCGCCGCCAGCGAGCGGGTCAGCACCTGACGTTCCTGAGCGCTGGATTCTTCTACCGGGGCATTGCAAATCAGCAAGGGTTCGGCCAGATGCGCCAGCCCTGCCAGGCCACCGTCCTCGATCAGGCGCAGCAACAGATCGAACTCCAGAGCCTGGGGGTACTCGGTCGAGAAACCTTTGGCCTGAGCCAACACATCACGCTGGATCAACCAGTGCCGCGCCATCAACGACGGCACGGTTTGCAGCAGGTCGAGGTTGACCCCGGGACGGAATACATCCGCCAGAGCGCCGTTGGCCTGACGCTGAAGCTCATCCATCGCCACCGCACGCACACCCTCGGCACCGGCCAGCTCAAGGCTGGCGCGCAGCAAACCGCTGGCAGTGAACTGATCTCCGGCCTCGGCCAGCAACAGCCAATCGGCGGTGGACTGGGCGACGATCTGGTTGATGCGCTCCACATAATTGATTGTGCTGACTTTGACGAAGTGCACGGTGTCGCGCACGGTCGTGGTCGCCGGTAAATCACCGGTGGTGAACACCACCAGGTTGAACGCCCTGCAGTGACCAGCGACCAAGCTATCGAAGGTCGCCTGCAACTTGACCATGTCGGCGTCCAGATCCAGCAACAGAATGCCGAACTGAGGACCGCCATTGTGCCTGGCCAACTGTGCGGCGATCGCCTTGAGCTGCGCGGCATCCGGGTTACGCGCTTCGAGCCAGTTCAGCAACCGGCCGGACGGCATGTTCTCGAACAATCGACGGTCTTGCTGACCCGGTAAAGCGTTCAGTCGCTCGGCCCAGGCTTGCAGCTTGAGGCCTTCTTCCGGCTCTTCGCTGTCCTTCAACGACTCCGCCAGGCGCTTGACCACCGCCCGGTTGAACACGTTCAGGCTCAAGGCCTCCCACAACCGGCTACGCACAGTGCGGTCAGTGTCATTGGGGTGAATTTGCATCAACTCATGCTGCTTGAGCAGGATGCCTTCCAGTTCCTGAAGTTGCAGGCGTCCGGCAGGCATGGCATGCAGCAGGAATTCGAACTCGGTCAGCAGGTCGAACACCGGTTTGTTGTAGAACGGCATTTCGACGAATTGCTCGGGGCCGAACGAACGAATCGGCTCTTCCCCCGCCTCGCGCCAGGCCGAGCGAATAATCATGGTGCCTTTGAGCGAGCGACCTTCGATCAGGCAATCGGCCATGGCGGTAAAACTGTCCAGGGCGATCTGCTTGGCCTGGACCGCCCCCTTGGCGCTGAGTGGCGTCGGGATCGAGGCCAGGAATTCGGCAAACTGCTCGCGCTCGGCAACGCTTTTGGCGTCTTTGAAGGTCAGCACCGTCAACACGTTGGTGTTGTGGTCCGAGGCGCCATAGTTCATTTCCCGCACGGCGAACGGAATCGGCAGGATCCGTGCCTTCGCACAGGCCAGCAGGTAGAAGGTGTGGCCGATTTCCTGCCATTCGAAACCGGTGCCCGGTGGCAGCAGGCTGTACCACTGTTGCAGCAGATCGGTACGGGTGACCGCATAGAACGGCGGCAGGAAATTATCCATGAACCGCACGACACGGTCTTCAGCCTGCTCCGAGTTGTAATCCTCATGAACCTTGCGATCGCGGCGGAAGTAGTTCACTTCAGTGGCGCGGGTCAGGTACATGATCCCGTAGCCATGGCACACGCCGTAGTCGGGGTTGGCTTCGAGAAACTCCACCGACTCGGTCAGTGCGCGGTGCAGCAGGAAGTCGTCATCGGCAGCAAACACCATGTAAGGCGTGGTGACCTGATTGACGCCGTAGGTGAGTTTTTCCTGCAGCCCCTTGTAGGTGTATTGCGGCAAGTGGCGATAGTCGACCGACGGGAAGTCCCGGGCCATGTTCTCGTCACCCTCAGCAGAGGAGTCCAGAACCAGAACCGTGCAGGGATAGCTGCTGTAGTACTGCAAAGTGCGCCGCAGGAACGCGTTCCGGTTGTGAGAAATCACCACCACCGTAAACCGCTCGTTCAGCGGTGCAACGTTGTTTTGAGCACTGTTTTGAACCTGCATCTTCCTATCCCCACAACCGGCCAATCGCCAAGAACCTGAAACCACTTTTGATTAACGAACGCGACGCAGATAGCCGTCTGGCGCCACGGTGATCAGCAGTTTGTTTTGCATCTGCTGGTCGATCTCGAAGTCCTTGTTTTCTTCCAGGTACTTCCACACTGCGGTTTTCGGGTTATCGCCCGGGCCCCAAGGACGATCCGGGAAGAAGTCCGCCGGCATGTCTTCAACCACGGTGTCCATCACCACGCAGTAGCTGTCCACCGAGACCAACGGCGCGTAAAGACGCAGTTCTTCGAGCACGTGATCGTGAGTGTGGTTAGAGTCCAGCACCAGAATGACTTTCTTGCCTTCGGCCGCGGCGCGCACTTGTGCAGCGATTGCAGGATCAATGCTCGAACCTTCGATCATCTTGATGCGCTTGCTCATCGGGTGGCTTTCGATGGCTTCGCGGTTGTGCGGACGGATGTCGAGGTCAATACCCAGCACTTCGCCGTGGCCTTGCAGCTCAAGCAACGATGCGTAGTAGATGATCGAACCGCCGTGGGCGATGCCGCACTCGATGACCAGATCCGGCTTGACCTGCCAGATGATCTCTTGCATGGCCATCATGTCTTGCGGCAGCTGGATGATCGGACGGCCCATCCACGAGAAGTGGTAGCTGTATTTGTGCTTGGCCGATTCGTTGAAGAAGTCCCGGGCCAGGCCGGTGAGTTTCTGGTCATCACCTTGCTGGGCGATCTGTTCCCGGCATTCGGCTTCGAAGGCTTTATTGATGCTGTTGTCGGTCATTTCAAAATTCTCAATGGTCACTGGAACGAAGCGCTGTCGACGGCGTGATAGACGTAGCGTCCATCGGTCATCCGCTTGATTTCTTCGAGGTAGTTGGAGTTCATCACAAACAGGTTGGCGCCTTCGGGTAACGCATCCATGGCTTCTTGTGGCGAGGACACCCGCACGCCACTCAGGGGCAGATACCGACCCTGTTTGGTCGGGTTGATATCCACCACACGATCCACCGCCACGCCGGCCCGTTGCAGGAACAGCGAATAGATCACGCCTTTGGACGACGCGCCCCAGATCGCCGAACCTTGCTCGGGCGCGGCCTGAATGATCTGCACGGCTCGGTCGAGGCTGGTGGTGAAATCTTCGGGCAGCGTCAGGCGCGACACCGGTTGATCCGGGGTCAGGCGCAACGTCGACAGGTCGGCGACGATGTACAGGTATTGGCCACCGAACAGGTGACCGGCCTCGTGGACGGTGCCGAACATCCGGCGCAGGTCGTCGAGGCGGAAATAATTGACGTGCTCGTAGAACAGGTCGAACCAGGCACGATGCTCGAGGATCCAGTCGAAGCACGGCACTTCGATGTAGATCTGCCCGCCCTGATTGGCGTCGGCCATTTCGGCGAGGAAACTCACCGGGTCCTGAATGTGCTCCAGCACATGGCGCAGAACAATGGCGTCCGCCGCCAGCCCCAGGCCGCGGGTGAACGGCGCCTTGATCACGTCAGCGTTGTTGCCTTCGTAGGCCGGGTCAATGCCGGTGATGGCGTAGCCCAGGCTTTTCAGCAGCTCGAGAAAGTAGCCTTTGCCGCAGCCGACTTCGATCAGTTCCTGACCCTTGAAGTGACGGGCAATGATGCCTTCGACATCGCTCAAGTGCTTCTGGAACTGACCCGAGTGCGCCTGTTCGTTCTGGTAGTCAGCGTCGTAGCTGAGCTTGTCGGCATCGAAGGCCTGGTTGAAGATCAACCCGCTCTTTTCGTCCTGCACCAAGACCATGTCGGCGCACGCCGACGCTTTCGCCGACGCAGGGTCGGCAAAGGTGCGGTTCTGCAACACCGGCAGGTCGGCGACCCGATACAACTCATGCCTCATGCTCTGCTCCCAGTAGCTGTTGCAAACGGTCCGCCACGCCCCAGAACGCCATCGGTTCGTGGGTCGGGTATGGGTAGTGACCGAGGTTCAGGCGGATCGCCGCGCCACGCTCGCGCAGGCGCTGCTCGACCAGCGCCCGAACCGAAACCGGTTGGCCGCTGGAACAATTGATCACGCCGTCGAATTCACGCTGTTGCACGATGGCGGCGAGGTAGCCGGCGGCCGTGTCGATGGCCAGGTAATCGCGCAGCTGCTCGCCGGCCGACATGTTGAAACTGGCATCGCCGGCATCGATGGCCCGGTCCAGCGCCGCCAGCAAACTGTTCGGGTTTTGCCCCTCGCCGTGCAG
Source organism: Pseudomonas sp. GW823-FHT02C02 (assembly GCF_058797635.1). Taxonomy (NCBI): domain Bacteria; kingdom Pseudomonadati; phylum Pseudomonadota; class Gammaproteobacteria; order Pseudomonadales; family Pseudomonadaceae; genus Pseudomonas; species Pseudomonas sp. GW823-FHT02C02. The sequence continues at coordinate 155,922 of NZ_JBXAJV010000015.1, forward strand.
GTAAAACAGCCGCGCCCATTGCAGCTTGAACGGTTGAACCCGCTGCAGATTTTCGAGGAACAGGCGCAAGGTGTTCTTCGCAAGGCCGTAAGGATTACTCGGCAGAGGCGCGGTCTGCTCGCTGAGCGGTCCGCTCTGCAAGCCATATTCAAAACAGGTGCCGGTGACCAGCACTTGCGAGACGCCCGCCTCCACCGCGCCCTTGATGAACCGATAGTCGGCCATCAGGTTGTGCTCGAAGTGAAACAGCGCCTGATAGTTCGGCAACCCTGGCCAGGCCAGGTGCGCCAAGGCATCGATGCCATCGGTCAGCGCGGCAATGTCGAGGTCGGCGGCGTGAATATCCGCCGCAACGAATTCCACGGCCTTGATCCACGGCAAGTTCGCGGCGGTCTCGGCGTTACGCGCTACGGCGCGGACTTCGCAGCCACGGGCGAGCAAGGCCTCGACCAGATGCCTGCCGACGAACCCGGTCGCCCCGGTGACCAGGACTTTCACAGGACGGTCAACTCAGGCACGGCGATGACAAAGCGGCCGTCCCACTCGCGCACCTGGGCCAGTTGCTGACTGACTTCGTGCAGCAAGTTCCACGGCAGCACCAGGACGTAATCCGGCTTTTCCAGATCGATCTGCGCGGGCGAAACAATCGGGATGCGGCTGCCCGGCAGGTACTTGCCCTGTTTGTGAGGATTGGCGTCGGCCACCCAGGCCAGCAGGTCCGGCTTGACCCCGGCGTAGTTGAGCAAGGTGTTGCCCTTGGCCGCCGCACCGTAACCGACCACGCGCTTGCCATCGGCCTTGGCCTGCAACAGGAAACGCAGCAATTCGTGCTTGATGCGTTCGGCAGCGGGCGCGAGGGTCGCGTAGTACTCGGGCGTTTTCACCCCGGCGGCGAGTTCGGCTTGCAGCTGCTGAGCCACCGCTGGCTGCACCTCGCGGCGCACACCATCGGCGCGCTGGACAAAGACCCGCAGCGATCCGCCATGGGTCGACAGCTGGCTGACGTCGAACACTTCCAGACCGTTGCGCGCGCACAGGGTCTGGACAGCGGTCAGCGACAGATAGGAATAGTGCTCATGGTACAGCGTATCGAACTGCTGCCCGGCCATCAGGGTCAGCAACTGCGGAAACTCGAACGTCGCCACGCCGGTCGGCTTCAGCAATGTCGCAAAACCGCCGAGGAAATCATTGATGTCGGGCACGTGGGCCAGCACGTTATTGGCCGCCATCAGGTCGGCGGACCAACCGTCGGCGATCAGTTGCGATGCCGTGTCGCGGCCGAAGAACAGCTCGCGGATATCCAGGCCTTTTTCCCGCGCCGCTTGTGCGGTGCTGCGGGTCGGCTCGACGCCCAGGCATGGGATGCCGCGCCCGGCCACGTACTGCAACAGGTAACCGTCGTTGGCCGCAATTTCCACCACGCGGCTGTCGGCGGTCAGACCGAAACGCTCGACCATTTCGGCGACGTATTTGTCGGCATGGGCCAGCCAGGTGCTGGAGAACGAACTGAAATACGCATACTCGGCGTCGAACAGGCTGTCGGCGCTGGTGTAATCCTCGGTCTGCACCAGCCAGCATTGCTGACACACCGCCACTTTCAGCGGTACCCATTGCTCGGCTTGTTCCAGCTGATCGGCGCGCACATACGCGTTGGACGGCGGCGAGGTGCCGAGATCGATCAGCGGCAAGGCCAGAGAAGTCCCGCAACCACGGCAGTTCATACACGTACTCCAGCGAAGTGTTCATCAAGCAAAGGATGGCTGGAATCCCGTGCCGACAGATTATTGACAGGTAACGGCCAGGCAATCGCCAGCCGTGGATCGTTCACGCTCAAACCACCCTCGTGCACCGGCGTGTAATCCGCGCTGTGCAGGTAGAGCAATTCAGCGTCGTCGGTCAGGGTCTGGAAGCCATGGGCGAACCCGGCCGGGATCAACAGGCTGCGACCGTCGCCGGCCCGCAGGTGTTCGGCGTGCCAGTGCAGAAAGGTGTCGGAGTCGGGGCGAAGATCCACCGCGACGTCCCAGACTTCACCGCGCAGGCAAGTGATCATTTTGGCTTCCGGCGCGCTGGCGTTCTGGTAATGCAGACCGCGCACACTGCCGCGTTCGCGGGTGCAGGAATGGTTGATCTGGCGGATATGAAACGGCTCACCGAATGCACTCAGGCTGCCTTCACAAAACAGCCGCGCAAAGTGCCCGCGCTCATCTTCGAAGCGTTTGTGCTGCACGCTGAACAGTCCGGCGAGCGGCAATGGCTGCAACAGAAACTCGCTCACAGCGCGCCTCGGTACAGATTCAACTGGCTCAGCGTGATGGCGCGCATGTCGTCACCGTTCTGCCACGCCAAATGCCAGTCGAGGGTCTGGGTCAGGCACTGCTGCAACGACCAGCGTGGCTGCCACGCCAAGAGTTGACGGGCGCGGCTGCTGTCCAGGCGCAGCAGACCGGCCTCATGCAAATCACTTGGTTCGATGCGCAGGCCACGGGCTTGCGGCCAGCGGCTGGCAAGCAATTCGACAACTTCGCCGACGCTGCACATATCCGCTTCGCTCGGGCCGAAGTTCCAGGCACCGGCAAATGCCGGCCCCTTTTCGTAGAGCCCGGCGGCCAGTTGCAGGTAACCGGCCAACGGCTCCAGCGCGTGCTGCCACGGGCGTACGGCTTGTGGGTAACGCAGGGTCACCGGTTCGTCGGCGGACCAGGCTTTAAGCACATCGGGGATCAAACGCTCTGGTGCAAAATCACCACCGCCCAACACATTGCCGGCACGCGCAGTGGCCAGGGCCAGACCGTGTTCGGCATGTTTGTCGGCCGGGAAGAACGACGCCGCGTAAGACTGCGCCAGCAACTCGCAGCAGGCTTTGCTGCTGCTGTAAGGATCGTGTCCGCCGAGGGCTTCGTTTTCGCGGTACGGCCACAGCCATTCCTGATTGGCGTAGACCTTATCGGTCGTCACCAGCACACAGGCGCGCACGCCACCGACCTGGCGGATCGCTTCGAGCAAATTGAGGGTGCCCATGACGTTGCTGGAGTATGTCCCCAGCGGGTCGCGATAACCCTCGCGCACCAGCGGCTGGGCTGCCAGGTGCAGGACGATTTCCGGTTGGGTTTCGGCGATCAGCTCCAGCAGCGCGCCGAGGTCACGCAGGTCGCCGCGCTGATCGTTGATGCCTTCGTGCACCCGCGCCAGCTCGAACAGGCTCGGCTCGGTCGACGGGTCCAGCGAAAAACCGCTGACCTCGGCCCCCAGGCTTTGCAGCCACAACGTCAGCCAACTGCCTTTGAAACCGGTATGGCCGGTCAGCAGGACCCGCTTGCCGCGCCAGAACTCCGGACTCAGTCCCATTGTTTCCATGGGGCCTCCCCGCTCTGCCACAACGCTTCGAGGTGGTTCTTGTCACGCAGGGTGTCCATCGGATGCCAGAAACCTTCGTGCTCGAAGGCCTTCAACTGTTCATCCTGGGCCAGACGGGCCAAGGGCTCGGCTTCCCAGGTGGTCTCGTCACCGCCGATGTACGACAGCACTTTCGGTGAAAGCACAAAGAAGCCGCCATTGATCCAGCCACCGTCGCCACGGGGCTTCTCGGTGAAACCGAGCACCTGATCGCCGTGACGCTCCAGGGCACCGTAACGGCCCGGCGGTTGTACGGCAGTGACGGTCGCCAGGCGACCGTGGGCGCTGTGGTAGTCCACCAGTTGACGGATATTGATATCGGAGACGCCGTCGCCGTAGGTAAAGCAGAAGGCTTCTTCATCCTTGAGGTAACGGCCGGCGCGCAGCAAGCGGCCACCGGTCATGGTTTCTTCACCGGTGTCGATGAGGGTGACGCTCCACGGCTCGCTGTAGTTCTGGTGCACGTCCATGCGGTTGTTGCGCATGTCGAAAGTGACGTCGGAAGTGTGCAAGAAGTAGTTGGCGAAGAAGTCCTTGATCGCATAGCCCTTGTAGCCAAGGCAGATCACGAAGTCATGAATTCCGTGGGCGGAGTACTGTTTCATGATGTGCCAAAGAATTGGCTTGCCGCCGATCTCGATCATTGGCTTTGGCTTGAGGTGCGACTCTTCGCTGATCCGCGTACCGAGACCACCTGCCAGAATTACTGCCTTCATCGCTGTCCTCTTGCTCTTCGCGCGGCCTGGGCACCCTCGCGAGGGTGGGCGGACCGTCAGATGCACATCATTTACCCGCAGCCATTGAGCCGTTCACACCCATTGGGGTGAAGGTTTTATGGCGATATACGGGGGACTTGCAGGAAGTGAGCCAATTGCGCAGGACAAAAAAGATCGCAGCCTTGGACAACTGCTGCAGGTATCAATACATCCCTGTAGCGGCCCAAGGCTGCGATCTTTTGACGTTTAGAGGGTAATCACGGGATCAGTCAGGCAACCAACCCCACAACCAGTGATTGAGGTTGTCGCCCCGCAGCATGAAATCGCGGTGAACCGCTTCACGCAATTCATCGCCCATACGGTAGCTGGCGTCCGGGTCGGCCAGGTGCATGCGGATCGCCTGCAGCCATTCGTCCGTGCTGTTGCTATAGACCCTGGTACACGGCAGATGGCCGCGATAGGCCTCGGTGTCGGTGCAGATCACCGGGTATCCACAGGCGCCGTACTCCAGCAAGCGCAGGTTGCTTTTGCAGTCGTTGAAGATATGGAATTCCAGCGGTGCCAGCGCCAGGTCGAGGTTCAGGCTGGCCAGTTTGAACGGGTAGCTCTGCAAGCCGATGGTGGAGTGAAACTCGTGGACATACGGACGCAAGGCATCAGGGCACATGCCGAAGAACACCCACTCGACTTGGTCCGCCAGTTCGCGCACAACCTCGGCAATGATCTCCAGGTCACCGGTGTGGCTGGTGCCGCCGCCCCAACCGACTCGCGGCTTGCTGGAGGTGCGCCGATGGCTGGTCAGCGTCGCCCATGGTGCCGGCGATAGCATGTTCGGCACTACGCGGATTTCGCTGTGCATGCTCGACAAGGCATCGGCCAGCGGCTGAGTGGTGACCACTACGCGATCGCACAGGCCAATGCCTTCGCGCAACAGCTGCTCGGTATTGACCGGTTTGTTGCGGGCGTGGGTGTTTTTCTTCGGCGCACTGACGATGTAGTCGTCGAGTTCGAAAATTCGTAGCGCACTGGAGTACTTTTTCATCCGCAGAATGTCACCCGCAGCGCCTTCGCTGTAACGCCCTTGCAGAATGATCGTGTCTGGTGACAGACGCTCGATCTCCACGGTCGACGGCGACTCATAGGCCACCCGCGCGATCACCCGACCGGCTGCTTCGAGCTCAGCCAGTGGCGCGGTTACCCGGTAATGGCCAACGGCGGTGCTGTTAACCGGCAGACCGAGAATCAACGGCAAGGCACGGGTGCAGAACGGGTTCCAGTTATTGCGCAGTGACGGCTCCAGACTGAAGCTGGAAATCCCAAGGCTCAGCGCCGGGCTGTAGGCCGGATCCTTGGCGATCTTCGGCAGCCATTTGCGATAGAAATCCTCCTGTTCACGCTCGCGCAGTGCCAGTGTCGAAAGCCCTGCCGGCGACACATCTTGCTGCACCCATACCACGCTGGCGTAAGGCGTCCAGACCACCAGATAACCATCGTTGCCTGCCCGCAAACACAAGTCGACGTCGCTGAGGCCCTGGGTGAAGGTCACCTCATCGAACTGCTCGAGTTCATCAAACACTTGCTTGCGCACCATCAGGCAGAGATTGCTCACCGCACTCCAATTCTGGGTTACGTGTAATCGCTGCATGTAGCCACGAGAACCGGCCGCTTCGCCATAAAATGGCGAACCGACCGGCCCGGCCAGGCCAAGAATCAACCCGGCACTGATGATCGAGCCCTCGGGGCTGAGGATACGAGCACCGACCACACCCACTTCGGGGCGCTGGGCGTGATTGAGCATTTCATCCAGCCAGTCGCTGTCGCAGATCACTGTCTGCGCGCTGAGCAGCAGCAAATATTCGCCATGCGCCAGGCTCGCGGCAAAGTTACGGATCGCCGCGTCGTTGGCATCACCGGCGTAACGCAATACTCGCAGCATTGCGGCGCCCAGCTGCGCCATCGCCTCCAGCCAGTCGAGCATCGCCGGGTCGTCCGTGCCGCTGTCGACGATCAGGATTTCGTATTGGCTGTAAGCCTTGCGCTCGATCAGACCTTCGATGCACCGCTGCAACGCGTACAGCGAATCGCCGGTCTGGATGATGATCGACACCAAAGGGCGCGCCCCATGGAGGTAGTCGATGCGGTTGATCAACGGCAACTCTTCCTGCCGGATCGAGTGCGCCACACCAATACGATCCAGGTGTGCGCTGACCATCCCGGCATTGTTCTCGATCACCTCCGGCAACGACAGCCAGGCGGCGAAAGACTGACTCGACTCAATCTGGATTTCGGCGATGTGCTCAATGGTTTGCGGCCCGGCCTCTTCCACCAGACGCCATAACAAATCGTGCGGCGCCAGCTCACCGTGAGCCGAATCGAAGCCGCCCAGCGTCATGAAGCGCTGCCGCTCGAAGGCCAGGGTTCGGCCGACGTAGGGATAAGCACGCATCAGATCGAGATTGAAATCGGGTTTGAACACCGGGTCGATCGACTCGCCATCGACCAGCGCGCCCTCATCGCTGTAGGCACAGAGAATGCCCGCCGAACCCGCAATGCGTTCAGCCAGGATCAGCAGGGCCGACTCGCGCAAAGTGTCGCCAGCATGCAGCAGATAAAACCAGTGAGCGCCTTCCAGCTGCGGCACCACCGCATTGAGTTGTTGCGCCCAATCCGCCTGGAACGGCAACTGCACCACACGATCGTCGGTCGCGCAAAAGGCATCAGAAAGCACCACCACCGCCTGCGGCGTGTAAAGCTGTCGGCTGATGCTTTGCAACGTAGTGTTCAACGCTGCACTGTCAGCGCCGCTGTCGATCACAATCGGCACGATCTGCGGACGGAACGCCCAGCTGTCGAGGCGTTGCGGCATGAGCTGCTGCTCGACATCGGAGAACCTGCGGATCGCCAGCCATTCGCGATAGAAATCGGCGTAGCTTTCGCTCTCCCCGCCCACCCGACCATTCACCACTGTGTTGCGGTTGCCCAAAATGCGCACCACGCACAATTCTTCCCAGGCGTGGGGCTGGTCGGTGATTTTAGTCAGCTCGATGTAGCGCACCCAACCCGATGCCGGTGCCGATTCACCGCTGCGTGCCGCGAGCATCTGCGAAAGCCAGCTCCACTCCACCGCTGCGGCCTTGACCATTTCCGGGGTTTTGCTCAGACGCTCCGGGTACAAACGTTCGGTACTCAGCACAGTGCTCAGCGACACCAGATTGCCGCGACGCATCAAGCACACGAACAAGGCGAAATCGAGCATGGCGACGAAACCGGCGCCTTCCTGAATCAGCGCCGGCAACAGCTCCAGTACATCGACGCGACGCATCAGGGTCGAACTGAAGTTGCCGAGGAAATTCTTCGGCGTACCTTCGAAGATCGCCAGCATGTCATCGCCCTTGAGCAAGGCGTCGTTCGGTGAGAACCGGCAATTGTCGACCCGTGGCGGCAGGATGAAATTGCCGGCGTCGCTGAGCATCCGCAGGGCAAAGACCACATTCACGTCCGCGTGGTCGATCAACACCTGCGCCTGCAAGGCTACGCTGGGTGAAAACAGACGGTCGTCATCACACAGCACTTTGATGAATTCGCCACGGGCTTCTTCGACGCAACGCAATACGTTCTTCTGCAAGCCCAGACGCTGCGGATTACGCAAGTAGCGAACCGGGTGAGCCGGCTCGATGAAGGCCTCGACAATGTCGCGGATATCGTCGCCGGACGAATCGTCACAAATGACGATCTCGATGTGCTCGTAGGTCTGGGCGAGCGCACTTTCCAATGCCTGACTGAAGAAGCGCGGGTTGAAGGCTGGGATGACGATACTGACGAGGGGGCGTTGATTCACGGCAGGAAACTCTCGAGCGGCGGGCCTCTACCCTTTCAGGCAGAGGCCCCGGAACCGCTTACAAAAAGACGGTTGGCAGCTCGGCAGGCGCTGGCTCAGACCTTGTTGAACAGGCCCAACTGAGCGATCTTGCTGAAGGCCAGTTGCGAGGCCTGCAACATGGTTTGTTGCAAGGTCAGACGGGTCATCACTTCAGCCGGATCGGAATCGCGGATTGACGATTGGGTCTGGGCATTGGCCAGCGTCAGGCTCTGGTTGGTATCGTTCTGGGTCTCCAGAGCAGCACCGCGACCACCCACCGAACTCAAGGCGCTGGACAGCTGATCGGTGCCGCTGGCCAGGTTGGCAATACCGGAAGCCAGTGACGCTTGCAGCTTTTGAGTAGCGATCGGGTCACCATTGGTTGGTGTATTCAGAGCGGTTTTCAGTTGGCTCACGGTGTCCAGGATGTTCTGGGTTTCGTGAGTGTTGACCGCGATGCTGAACTGATCGTTGGCAGCCGGCGCACCGCTCAACGTGAAACTCACACCCGATGCAGTGGCGACGCTGCCGGCCATGGTTCCGCTAGACACAGGCTTACTGCTGGCCGTCAAAGGCGCCGCATACAGGTCGAAGGCGGTGGCGCTGGTGAACTTGAGGATCGCCGAACCGGTAGGGAAACTGGCGTGGTAATCCACCGGGTTGGTGATGCTGCTGGTGGTGACCTGCGCCGCCGAAGCGTTGCCCGGGCTGCCGGTTGCACTGAAGGTGTCCGGCTTGGCCGCCAGGGTAAACGTGTGGCCAGGCAGCACGGTCGCCGCCGTATCGCCGGCACTCAGGTTGATGTTCAGGGTCAGCTCGACGCCACGGAAAGTGACGGCCTGGCCGTTCTTGCTGGCAGGGTCGAACGCACCGCCCTGACTGGCTTCGGCAGTCACGTCATTACCGCCCGAGTCGGTGATTTTCAGCTGGGTGCCGCTGACGAAGTCCACGGTATACGGCTCGCCGCTGCGGAATTTGGCGTTGTAGGTGACGTTCGACGACACCTGGCCGTTGGACAGGGTCACGCGGCCGTCATCCACGACCGGCGCGGTCCGGGTGACCTCGCTACGGCTGGTGTTGATCGCCTGCTGGAACGCTTCCCAACCGGTGCTGTTGGTGGCCATCGACATGGTGTCGCCGATCGCCAGGTCAAGCGTCACCTGGTCGCCGTTGTAGCTGTAGGTGCCATCGTTGTTACGCGTGAACGGAATTGTATCGCCCTTGGAACCGGCGAAGATGTATTTGCCGTTCTCGTCCTTGCTATTCATCAGGCTCAGCAACTGCTCTTCGATCTGCCCCAACTCAGATGCGTTGGCCTGGCGATCGGCATCGGTGTAACCGGCGTTGCCGGCGCCCACAGCCAATTCCTTGGCGCGCTGCAACACGCTATTGATGCTGGTCATCACCGCTTCGGTCGTGCCCAGGGTCGCCTTGATGGTGGTGGTATTGGCCTTGTACTGATCAAGCATCGACGCCTGTTGACCCAATTGCAGCAGACGCGAGGCGCCAACCGGATCATCGGCGGCGGTGTTGACGCGAACCAGGCTGCTGGCCTCTTCGCTGCTTTTGACTACGTTGGCGAAATTTTTCTGGTAGTTCGCAGCAGAGGACTCGTAAAACTGGGCGGTAGAAATGCGCATGGGCTACGACTCCTTAAAGACTGTTGATCAGTGTGCTGAAGATTTCCTGCGCAGCCTTGATGATCTGCGAAGACGCGGTGTAGTACTGCTGATATTTGACCAGGTTGCCGGTTTCCTCATCGAGGTCGACACCCGACAGCGAATCGCGAGCGCCCTTGGCGTTGGCCAGGATAGCGGTGGTCGCGGCACTGTCGAGCTTGCCTTGCGCGGCCTTGGCGCCGACGCCTTCGACCAGTTTGCCGTAGGCGTCGGTCAGGGAAATGCCTTTACTGGCCGAACCGGTATCCACGGTCTGCTTGGTCTGCAAGCCGGCCAGTGCGGTACCGTTACGGTTGTCCAGCGTACCCGGTTGACTGAGCGTGACGTTAATTGCACTGCCTTGACCTGGCGAACCGGCCACGGTCATATCAAAGGTCGCCGTACGCTGCACGGCGGGTGGCCCCGGATCCATGATCGCGGCGCCGCTGGCGTCGACCAGTGGAATGCTCAGGCTGAGCGTATTGTTCTGGCCCGGCACAATGGTGCCGCTGCTGAGTGCATTGCCTTTGGCATCGAGCAATTGGTAAGTCTGGGTGGTGCCACCGCCGGCACCGAAAACCACTTTGACCGGAGTCGAATTCTGCAGCCCGTTCTGAATGGCCAGAGTGGTCGCCGAGTCATAAATATCAAACTGCGTGGTCAGGGTCGGTTGACCACTGGCCGGGATCGTCAAGGTGCCGCTACCGCCCGGTGCGATGGACGCGCTCAACGGTGCCGCGATGGCCAGACGCTTGCTGTCGGTCATCTCGGTCTTGATGTTCGCCGCCGCGTTGCGGGTCGGCGTGATCTTGAACGTGTCGCCCGCCGCGGCGGTGCCGCCGGAAAGCTTCAGCGAGAAACCGTCGATTACCGGCGGCGGCGTGGTCAGGGTGCTGAAAGCGCCCATGGACGTGCCATCTGGCAGACGCGACACGGTGTAGTTGGTGCCGCTGGTGAAGGTGACCTTGTAGTCGTTGATGGTCAGCTTGCCGCTGTCTTCGATACTCACATCAAAGTTACCCGAGCCGGCACTGTTGCCGACGGTGGCAACACTGCGGCTGGCCATCTGCGCGGCACTGTTGATGCTGTTGAACAGGTTCGAGCCGAACGCACCGTTTTTGTCGATGCCCTGAGCCTGGAGGCTGTTCATCTGATCGGCGACAACCAGCGCCACGCGGCCCAGTTCGTTCATCGCCGGGTCCAGTACGGTGCTGCGATAGCGCAGCAAACCACCCATTTCACCACCGGTCATCACCGACGTGATGTCAACGGTGCTACCGGCGCGATTGAGCTGAATGCCCATGCGCGAAGGGTCGTTCAGGCTTGACGCCACGGACAGGGTGCTGGCGGTGCCGCCGATGACCAGCGGCTGGCCGCTGCCCAGATAAACGTCAAGGTTACCGTCGCGTTCGATGACCTGCGCACCGGTGAAGGTGGAGAGCTGACGCACGGTTTCGTTACGCGCATCGAGCAGCTCGTTCGGCATGCCGCCGGATTTGGAAATCTCGGAAATCTTCTGGTTCAACTGCGCCACGGTGGCGGCCAGTTTGTTGACCTGATCGGCCATGTTCGCCAGGTTGCCGTTGACGTTGGCGTTCTGCTGCGTCAACTGGCTGGAGATCGAGTTGAAACGATTGCTCAAGGCCTGGGCATCGCTGAGCAGCAGCTGGCGCGACGCGTCATCACCCGGCTTGGCGTTGACGTTCTGCACCGAGGCGAAGAACTTGGTCAGGGCGCCGTTGAGGCCGGTGCCGCTGTCCGAGAGCAAGGCGTCGAGCGGGCTGATCTGCCCGGCATACGCAGCCGCATCGCTGTTGAGCGAGGTGGTGGTCTGCAGTTGTGCATCGAGGTAGCTGTTGTAGACGCGACGCACATCGGCCAGGGTCGTACCGGTGCCGATGTAGACATTGCCGAACTGATTCGAGGCTTTGGTGCCCTGCACGGTTTGCTGGCGTGAATAACCGGCGGTGTCGGCGTTGGCAATGTTATTGCCGGTAGTCATCAACGAGGATTGGCTAGCAGCCAGACCCGACATCCCGATATTGAGCAAACTCATGGTTCAGACCTTATGCCTTGTGCCTATAGAGGCGTAGTAGAAGCGCCCGCCGCAGCGTAGTTTTGGTAACTCGTCATCTGCTTGGCTATCTGCGAAATCTTGCTTGCGTAGGCCGGGTCTGTCGCATACCCGGCTTTCTGCAGCTCGCGTACAAACTGTTCTGGGTTATCGGCAGACTTCAGAACATCTTGATAGCGATTATTGGTTTGCAGCAAAGTCACCAGGTCATGGAAGCTGTCTTTGTACGAATCGTAGGAGCGGAACTCTGCCGTCTCCTTGACCATCTCGCCATTCCTGAATTCGCTGGTGATCGCTCGCGCCGATTCACCCTTCCAACTGCTGCTGGCCTTGATGCCAAACAGGTTGTGACTGCTGCTGCCATCCTGGGCACGCATGACCGATTTGCCCCAACCGGTTTCCAGGGCCGCCTGGGCCACCAGGTAACGCGGATCGACGCCGATACGGTCGGCGGCTTCCTTGGCCATCGGCAGCATGGTGTTGACGAATTCGTCGGCGGAACTGAAGGCTTTCTTCGGTGGCGCCAGCGGAATCTGCGCCATCGCACGGCCGTAAACCTGCAGACGTCCGCTCGACTTGTTATCGGTTGGCGAGGGCAGCCAGTCGCCATTGAACAGCGGGCCGGCACCGGTCACGACCGGAGTCGCGGCGCGCTCAGGCAGCAAGGCTTTGTTCGGGGTTGTAGCGGCAGTCGTTGCCGAAGGCACCAGGCCGGCGAGCAAGCGATCGGCCAGTTTCGGCGGCAAGGCCAGACGGCGCTGATTGATCAGCGCCATGTCATTGTGATGCGTGCCCTCGCCTGTTGGCGCTTTCACCGAACGCGAGGCCCACAACGGACGCTGACCATTGAGCCGCGACAGCGGACCGTCGGTGGCCGCGGTGCCTGCGGCAACCGGTGTCGGCACGGCCGCTTTCGCCGCTTCCTGCTTGGCGGCGGACGCGGCTGCGGCCTCGCCCGGCGCCAGCGGTTTGTTCTTCGACATCTGGCGCATCAGCACGTCCGCCAGACCGATACCGCCGCCCTCGCGGGACATGGAAACGGCCAACTGCTGGTCGTACATTTCCTGGTATTGCTTGGCCGCCGGCGTGTTGAGCGGATTGTCCTTGCCCAGCGCATCGGTGGCCGAGCGCATGGACTTGAGCATTTCACCGAGGAACAGCGACTCGAATTCCTGCGCCACTTTGCGCATGTTCGCGTCACTGTCCTTGTCGCCGACCTTGAGCTGGTTCAAACGATTCAAGTCCGAATAGGAGCCCGAATCGTTGCTGCTGACACCCAGGCCGCCCTTGCGCATATCCATGGTCGCTGTCCTCAGATCACAATCAGGTCGGCTTGCAACGCGCCAGCCTGTTTCAATGCTTCGAGGATCGCCATCAAGTCACCCGGTGCCGCGCCGACCTGGTTCACCGCACGCACAATTTCGTCGAGGGTGGTGCCCGGGCCGAACTTGAACATCGGCTTGGCTTCTTGCTGGGCGTTGACCCGCGAGCGCGGCACGACGGCGGTCTGGCCATTGGACAGAGGGCCGGGCTGGCTGACAATCGGGTCTTCGGTGATGGTCACCGTCAGGCTGCCGTGAGTCACGGCGGCCGGTGAAACCTTGACGTTCTGGCCGATCACGATGGTGCCGGTGCGCGAGTTGATGATGACTTTCGCCACCGCCTGACCCGGATCGACTTCAAGGTTTTCGATGATCGACAGATAGTCGACGCGCTGACTTGGATCGAGCGGCGCGCTGACCCGAATCGAACCACCGTCGATGGCCTGGGCAACGCCAGGGCCGAGCATGTCGTTGATCTTGTCGACGATGCGCTTGGCGGTGGTGAAGTCCGAACGGTTGAGGTTCAGGGTCAGGCTGTTGCCCTGGTTGAAACCGCTCGGCACCGAACGCTCGACCGATGCACCGCCCGGGATACGACCGGCCGACGGAACGTTGACGGTGATCTTCGAACCGTCGCGGCCTTCGGCATCAAAACCGCCGACCACCAGGTTGCCTTGGGCGATTGCATAGACGTTGCCGTCGATACCCTTGAGGGGTGTCAGCAGCAAGGTGCCGCCGCGCAGGCTCTTGGAGTTGCCGATGGACGAAACGGTGATGTCGACCTGCTGACCCGGCTTGGCGAACGCCGGCAGATCAGCACTGATCGACACGGCGGCGACGTTCTTCAACTGCACGTTGCCCGAACCCGGCGGCACCTTGATGCCGAACTGCGAGAGCATGTTGTTGAAGGTCTGCAGAGTGAACGGGGTTTGCGTCGTCTGGTCGCCGGTGCCGTTAAGCCCGACCACCAGGCCGTAGCCGATCAATTGGTTGGAACGAACGCCGGAAATACTGGCGATATCCTTCAGCCGCTCGGCTTGCGCGTTGAACGCAGCCGAGAGCATCAGGGCAGCCACCATCAGGTGTTTAAGATTCAACGTGGCCACCTAGAAAGGGAACAGCGGGCTGAGGAAGAAACGGTCGAACCAGCCTGGCTGACTCGCATCGGCAAACGCACCGGTGCCCGAGTAGGTGATGCGTGCATCGGCGACGCGGGTCGACGACACGGTGTTGTCGGTGGAGATGTCATCGGCGCGCACCATGCCGGCAATCCGCACCAGCTCATCGCCGGTGTTGAGCGTCAGCCATTTCTCGCCGCGCACGGCGATGATGCCGTTGGGCAGCACGTCGGCGACGGTCACGGTGATCGAGCCGGTCAGGCTGTTGCTCTGCCCGGATTTGCTGTCGCCCTTGGTCGCACGGTCGCCTTCGTAGCCAACGTCCAGGCTCAGGCTACCGCTGCCCACAGGGTCGCTGGTGCTCAGGCCACCGCCAAAGAACGAGCTCAGGCCGATGTCGGTCTTGCTGTTCTTGCCGATTTGCGAGTTGGCGTTCTTGCTGGCCTGGGTCCGTTCGTTCAGGGTGATGGTGATGATGTCACCGACCCGGAACGCCTTGCGGTCGCTGTACAGGTTCTGTTCAAAGCCGGCCTGATAGATCGAGCCGTTATTGGCGGCAGCCGGCAACGGCGTGCGCGGCAACACCGGGGCGTAGTAAGGGTCATTGGGCTTGGGTGGCGGAGCGACGCAGCCCGCGAGCACGACGACCCCACTCAGTGCCAGAACAGATACAAAGCGATTCATGACCCTACCTCACGGTGTTGCAGACGACCTCATGGCCGCCTCATAGACTGATTACAGATTCTGCGTTACGAACGAGAGCATCTGGTCGGCGGTGGAGATCACCTTGGAGTTCATCTCGTAAGCGCGCTGAGTGGTGATCATGTTGACCATCTCTTCAACGGTGCTGACGTTGGACGTTTCCAGGGTGTTCTGCAGCGTGGTACCGAAACCGTTCAGGCCCGGGGTGCCGACTTGCGGCGCGCCGCTGGCAGCGGTTTCCAGGAACAGGTTGTTACCCACGGCTTGCAGGCCGGCCGGGTTGATGAAATCGGCGGTTTGCAGGTTGCCGATCACCTGGCTGGCCGGGTTACCCGGAACGGTGACCGACACGGTGCCGTCGCGACCGACCGTGAAGGTCTGCGCGTCGTTCGGAATGACGATGGCCGGTTCCAGGGCGAAGCCGCTGGCGTTGACAATCTGGCCATTGGAATCGAGGTGGAACGTGCCGTCACGGGTGTAGGACGTGGTGCCGTCCGGCTGCAGAATCTGGAAGAAACCGCGACCATCGACGGCCAGGTCCAGCGGCTGCTCAGTGGTTTGCAGGCTGCCGGCGGTGAAGTTTTTCTGGGTGCCGACGATGCGCACACCGGTACCCACTTGCAGACCCGACGGCAGTTCGCTGTCCTGGGTCGACTGGGCGCCTGGCTGGCGCTTGATCTGATAGAGCAAGTCCTGGAACTCGGCACGGTCACGTTTGAAACCCGTGGTCGACACGTTGGCCAGGTTGTTGGAAATGGTCGTCAGGTTGGTGTCCTGGGCGGACAGACCTGTTTTGGCAACCCATAGAGCCGGAAGCATTCGATTCTCCTCGTGCGCCTGTTTTACGGCGCGACGTTCTGATAATTAGCTGATCTGCAAGACCCGAGCCATGGCCTGGTCATCGTCTTTGGCGGTGTTCATCATCTTGATGTGCAGCTCGAACTGCTTCGACAAAGCCAGCACCGAGGTCATCTCTTCCACGGCGTTGACGTTGCTCGACTCAAGGAACCCGGACACCAGTTTGACGCCTGCATCGGCTTGCGCCGGCTTGCCATCCTTGGTGTGGATCGAACCATCCAGGCCTTTGGTCATGTTCTTCAGGTCAGGGTTGACCAATTTGATACGGTCGACTTCAGCCATCACACGCGGGCCTTCGCCCATCGCACGGATGCTGATGGTGCCGTCTTCGCCCACTTCGATTTGCTGCTCGGGCGGCACGGCGATCGGTCCGCCGTTGCCCATCACCGGCATACCGTTGCCGGCACGCAGCACGCCGAGGGCGTCCACGTTCAGGCTGCCGGTGCGCACGTAGCTTTCAGCGCCATCGGGGGTCTGCACGGCGATCCAACCGTTGCCTTGCACCGCGACATCGAGGTCGCGACCGGTTTCAACCAGCGAACCTGGTGAGAAGTCGGTGGCCGGACGCTCGGTCATGGCAAACGCACGCGCCGGAAAGCTGTCACCAAACACAGGCATCGAACGGGCCTGTTCCAGGTCCTTCTGAAAACCGTTGGTAGAGATGTTTGCCAGGTTGTTGGCATGAGCCTTCTGCGCCAGTGCATTCTGGCTGGCGCCGGTCATTGCCACATAAAGGTACTTGTCCACACTCTTTCCTCTGCATGCCGGACGTTTGCCGCCCACCGCTGTACTGTTGAGCGATAAGCAATTTACAGACCAACTTTTTTCTGGCGGTGCGAGGCCCGGCAAACAAAGGACTTGAGGGGTTTTGCGGGGATTGGGGAAATGTATCGGAGACGAAAAACCGGCGGTGTTATGCCGGTTGGTGGCAAGTGCTGGCCTTTGCAGCCAACAGGATCCCCTGTGGCGAGGGAGCTTGCTCCCGCTGGGCTGCGAAGCAGCCCCAAAAAGATTGGCCGAGCGTGACAGTCAGATCATGCCGGATGGTCTTACGGCCGCTTCGCGCTCCAGCGGGAGCAAGCTCCCTCGCCACAAAGTTGTCATTGCTTCAGCTTAAGCGTCGGGGTCTTTGCCGACTTCATACTCACGCAACTTGTTGGCAATGGTCGTATGCGAAACCCCCAACCGCTTGCCCAGCTGCCGACTGCTCGGATGCTCGGAATACAACCGCTCCAGCACCGCTTTCTCAAAGCGCCCGACGATCGCATCCAGCCCGCCTTCGAGGGAGAAATCGCCAAGCGGCTGACGCACGCCGTAATCCGGCAAGCGAATGTGCTCGGCCTTCACGGTCCCGCCTTCGCACAACGAAACCGCCTGGAACAACACGTTTTCCAATTGCCGGACATTGCCCGGCCAATGGTAATGACTGAGCCGCTCCATCGCCGCTGGCGCCAGCTTCGGCAGCGGGCAACCGATCTGACGACTGGCCTGGTCGAGGAAGTGCTCCACCAACGGCGTCAAACCATCGAGGCATTCACGCAGCGGCGGAATGTGCAGTGAGAGCACGTTCAAGCGGTGATACAAATCCTGGCGAAACTCGCCCCGCGCGCATAACTCGGACAAGTCCACCTGCGTCGCGCAGATCACCCGCACATCCAGATAGACCTCTTCATCACTGCCCACACGACGGAAGCAACCGTCCTGCAAGAAGCGCAGCAATTTCACCTGCAAGCGCGGGCTCATTTCCCCGACGCCATCGAGAAACAACGTACCGCCCGCCGTCAGCTCCAGCAGCCCAAGCTTGCCTTCGGCACGCGCGCCTTCGAAGGCGCCGGGGCCGTAGCCGAACAATTCGGTCTCGGCCATCGATTCCGGCAGGCCGGCGCAGTTGAGCGCCATCAAAGGTGACTGGCCGCGCGGACTCGCCAGGTGACAGGCACGCGCCAATAATTCCTTACCGGTGCCGGTTTCGCCTTCTATCAAGAGCGGTGCATCCAGTGGCGCCATGCGCCGCGCTTCGCGGACCACCGCGGCCATGACCTTCGAGCTTTGGAAGATGCTGTCGAACCCGCGCAGTTCCTGCTTGCGCACGTTGTAGATGCGCTCCCCCACCCGATCAGCGCGGTGCAGCGTCAGGACTGCACCGGCCATGGCTTCGCTGTCGTCATGCTCGGATTGCAGCGGTGCGATGTCAGCGAGGAACACATCGCCCTTGACCTTGACCCGCAGCCCGTTGATGCGCGACTTGTTGGCACGCACCAGTTCCGGCAAATCAAAATCCTCGGCGTAACGCGACAGCGGAATCCCCGGCACCTCATCCACCCGCACCCCGAGCAACTGCGCCGCTGCACGGTTGGCCGCCACGATGGAGCCGCCCATGTCGATCGACAACACCGGAAACTCCAGGGCGCCGAGCAAGGCATTGAGCTCCATGTGCCGACGCTCGCTGGGCATCAGCCCTACACGCTTGACGCCAAATACCCCGGCAATCGACTCGAATTTCGGACGCAACGCCTGGAACTGAATATTGATCAGGTTCGGGCAGTGCAGGTAGATCGCATTGCCATGCTCACCGCCGACCTCGCCGCGAGCGACGTTGATTCCGTACTCGACCAGCAAGTTGAGAATGTCGCGCAGGATGCCGATGCGGTTCTGGCAGTGGACTTTGATACGCATATAAAGGCCCAAGAAAAACGGTCAATAGGTTGGATGCCCGAGGTACAACCCTGTGGGAGCGAGCCTGCTCGCGAATGCGTCGGTGCACTCGGCATTGATGTGTCAGGCAGAACGCTTTCGCGAGCAGGCTCGCTCCCACAGGGTATTTTTTTGCTGGCACGCTCAGATAGCCGTCAAGATTATGTGACAGGCGCAACGCTTTTCAAACCCGAAAAACTCAATACCTGCGCCACTGCGATCCATTCGTAACGAAATCTTTACGAAAACTGGAGAACTTTCCTACGCACGGCACGATTCACCTACTGCAACGCGGCACGCCTTGGAGTATTTCTAAGTCCATAGCAGCACATAACAAGAATGAAATCCCCTAGCAGGAGAGCAGCATGAAGCAGACGCAGTACGTGGCTCGCGAGCCCGATGCGCAAGGTTTTATCGACTACCCCGCTGAAGAACATGCGGTGTGGAACACGCTGATTACTCGCCAACTGAAAGTGATCGAGGGGCGTGCGTGCCAGGAATACCTGGACGGTATCGAAAAACTCGGTCTGCCCCACGACCGCATTCCGCAACTCGGTGAAATCAACAAAGTCCTCGGTGAAACCACCGGTTGGCAAGTAGCCCGAGTGCCGGCGCTGATCCCCTTCCAGACCTTTTTCGAATTGCTGGCCAACAAGCAGTTTCCAGTGGCGACCTTTATTCGGACCCGCGAAGAGCTGGATTACCTGCAAGAGCCGGATATTTTCCACGAGATCTTTGGCCACTGTCCGCTGCTGACCAACCCTTGGTTCGCGGAATTCACCCACACCTACGGCAAGCTTGGCCTACAGGCCACCAAGGAAGAACGCGTGTACCTCGCGCGTCTCTACTGGATGACCATCGAGTTCGGCCTGGTCGATACACCAGAAGGCCTGCGCATTTACGGCGGCGGCATTCTCTCCTCGCCGAAAGAAACCGTTTACTGCCTGTCGGACGAACCTGAGCATCAGGCCTTCGATCCGCTGGAATGCATGCGCACGCCTTACCGCATCGACATCCTGCAGCCGCTGTACTTTGTCCTGCCGAACCTCAAGCGTCTGTTTGATGTGGCTCATGAAGACATCATGGCCATGGTCAAGCAAGGCATGCAGCTCGGTTTGCACGCGCCTAAATTTCCACCCAAAAAAGCCGCGTGATCCGCAGCTTTTAGAATCAAGTGAGCCTGTCAGGACACGACGCTTTGCTATAGCGTGGTGAAACTGACGGCCGATTTCCAATCATTCGATTTCAGGAACCCATCATGTCCACATTGAATCAAGCCCATTGCGAAGCCTGCCGCGCCGATGCCCCTCAGGTCAGCGACGAAGAATTGCCGATCCTGATCAAGCAGATCCCGGACTGGAACATCGAAGTGCGCGACAGCGTGATGCAACTGGAAAAAGTGTTCCTGTTCAAGAATTTCAAGCACGCCCTTGCATTCACCAACGCAGTCGGTGAAATCTCCGAGGCCGAAGGCCACCACCCTGGCCTGCTCACCGAGTGGGGCAAAGTCACCGTGACCTGGTGGAGCCACTCCATCAAGGGTCTGCACCGCAACGATTTCATCATGGCCGCTCGCACTGATGAAGTGGCCAAGAACGCCGAGGGCCGCAAATAATGCATTTCGACGCCATCGGTCGAGTACCCGGCGACCCGATTCTCGGCTTGATGGAAGCCTATGCGCAGGACCCGAACCCGCGCAAATTCGACCTTGGCGTGGGCGTCTATAAAGATGCTCAGGGCCTGACGCCGATTCCCCAGTCCGTGAAGCTGGCCGAGCAGCGCCTGGTGGATCGCCAGACCACCAAGACCTACATCGGTGGTCACGGCGAACCGGCGTTCGGCAAGGCGATCAGCGAGCTGGTACTTGGCGCCGACTCCCCACTGATCGCCGAACAACGGGCCGGCGCCACCCAGACACCGGGCGGCACCGGCGCGCTGCGCCTGAGCGCCGACTTCATCGCCCAGTGCCTGCCGGGCCGTGGCGTGTGGCTGAGCAACCCGACCTGGCCGATCCACGAAACCATCTTCGCGGCGGCCGGGGTCAAGGTCAGTCATTACCTCTACGTCGGCAGCGACAACCGCCTCGACGTTGAAGCCATGCTGGCAGTGCTCAAAGACGCGCCGAAGGGCGATGTGGTGTTGCTGCACGCCTGCTGCCACAACCCGACCGGTTTCGATCTGTCCCATGACGATTGGCGCCGCGTGCTGGACGTGATGCGCAGCCGCGATCTGCTGCCGTTGATTGACTTCGCCTACCAGGGCTTCGGCGATGGCCTGGAACAGGATGCATGGTCGACCCGGCTGTTCGCGGCCGAGTTGCCGGAGGTGCTGATAACCAGTTCCTGCTCGAAAAACTTCGGGCTGTACCGCGATCGCACGGGTGCGCTGATTGTCTGTGCGAAAACCGCTGAGAAGCTGGTGGATATCCGCAGCCAACTGGCAAACATCGCCCGCAATCTGTGGTCGACGCCGCCGGATCATGGCGCTGCCGTGGTCGCGACGATTCTTGGCGATCCCGAGTTGAAAAGCCTCTGGGCCGACGAAGTGGAAGCCATGCGTTTGCGCATCGCCCAATTGCGCAGCGGCCTGATGGAAGCGCTTGAACCCCATGGTTTGCGTGAGCGTTTTGCGCATATCGGTGTGCAACGCGGGATGTTTTCCTACACCGGCTTGTCGCCGGAGCAAGTGAAACAGCTTCGTGATCATCACAGCGTGTACATGGTCGGCACCGGCCGTGCGAACGTGGCCGGGATCGATGCAACCCGCCTTGATCTGCTGGCCGAGGCCATCGCCGAAGTCTGCAAGTAACCTCAAGCCCTGCACACTCCCACCTGTGGGAGCGGCGGTGCGGCGATCCGACTTGCTCGCGAAAGCGCTGTGTCAGGCGACATAGATGTCGACTGAGACTCCCTCTTCGCGAGCAGGCTCGTTCTCACATTTGTTTTGCTGACCCTTCCAACGAACCAATCGCTGAAGTTGCGCCCGGCCGCGTCAGCGGCGAGAGGGTTGCAACCTCACCAGAGTGGGAGCAAGCCTGCTCGCGAAGGGGCCAGTCAGAGCAATCCATCACTCTCGGGCAACTCATACTCCGCCGCAACCTTCCCAGCCCTCCCCGGCTTGCTCAGGGTCGGCTCCTTCTCCAGACACTCCACCAGATAATCAATAAGCACCCGCAATTTCGGCGGCAAATAGCGCGTCGGCGAATGCAGCAACCAGGCGCCGCCATGGTAGGACGCGAGGAAGGTCCAGTCCGGCAGCACCTGCACAATCAACCCTTGCTCCAGCGCATAACGCGCCGTGAAATACGGCAGACTGCCAATCCCGATGTGCTGCAACACCGCCCCCAGCCGCACGCCTGTGTGATTCGCCGCATACCGACCGCGCACACCGACCGTCACAGCCTTGCTGCCTTTTTTGAATTTCCAGCGCGCATCGCTCGGGGTTTCACCCAGGTAGATACAGCTGTGGTTGAGCAAGTCGTGGGGGTGCGTCGGCGTGCCATGTTCGGCGAGGTATTGCGGTGTAGCGCAGAGCAAATGGTCGATGGTGAGCAATTGCCGCCCGACCAACCCTGCGGGCGGTCGATCGGTAATCCGAATCGCCAGATCAACGTTGTCGTCGATCAGATCCACCTGCCTATCCTCAAGCAACAACTCCACATCCACTTTGGGATAACGGCGCAGAAATTCCGGCATATGCGGGTGAATCACAAATCGACCGACCGCCTTGGGCACGCTGACCCGAACCAGCCCTTCCGCTTCATGGGTGAACTGCCCGCTGATTTCCATCACGGACTTGGCCGCACTGACCATTTCCTGGCAACGCTTGAACACCTCTTCGCCACCATCGCTCAAGCGCAGCTTGCGCGTGGTTCGCTGCAGCAGACGCGTGGCCAACGCTTTTTCCAGACGCGAAATACTGCGACTCACCGCCGAGGGTGAAGAACCCATCTGACGAGCCGCTTCGGAAAAGCTGCCGGTCTCGACAACCTTGACGAAAATCGCCATTTCACCCAGTAACGGCAGTGGAAGATTTATGCTCACAGCGCAACAGTCCTTTGATGTTTGAACGGATTATCACGCAATTCCACGATTCATATAATAAAAAGAGAAACTTTAATGAGGACATGGAATATGACGCTTCGCCTCTTTTTCCATAGTGATGACCTCAAGGCCAATGTGGAAGTCCTGGATTGCACGCCCCAGGAAAACGAGTTTGCGGTGGTGCTGCGCGCCACGTTGTTTCACCCCCAGGGTGGCGGCCAGCCTTTCGATACCGGCTGGATCGGCGAAAGCCAGGTGCTGCGCGTGGTCCAGGACCCGGACCGAATCATTCATTTTGTCGACCGGCCAATAAAACCCGGCATGACCCAGATCAGGATTGACGAGCAACGCCGCCGGTTCAATTCGCGCATGCATTCGGCCGGCCACCTGATCGGCCATTTTGTCCAGGCACTGGGCTGGATGCCGGTCAAGGCTCATCACTGGCCGGGCGAAGGACGCGTGCAATTCAAACCATTGGAGTCGGCAAAAGAGATAGATGCCGAGGTGATTCAGCACGGCATCGAGCAATGGGTCGCCCATGACCTGCCGCGCCTGACATCGATGCGCGAAGGCGCCCGGGAAATTGGTTTCGGTGAGCTGCCCGCCTACGGCTGCGGCGGCACCCATGTACGTAGCCTGAAGGATTTGGGCACGGTCACGATCGCTTCCCTTTCACTGAAAAAGGGAATGCTGTCAGTCCACTACAGCGTGGATTGAGCTTTCGGCGATGTCGTCCCCGGCATCGCCCGACGCCCGGGGGAGCCCGCATTCGCGGGTTCTGTTGACTATCTAATAGATGGACCTAAGACATGATGCTTGACGTCGAGCGTCTCGATGAGACGTGCATAAAAAAACTGGCCAACGAAGAAGTCCTCGCCATCCGCGTCAAAGGCCTGCTGCCCCAGCCGCTGGCGATTCAGATTGGCGACAAGATCCTCGCCCCGGGTTTTGAAGGCTATATCAATGCGCCGAGCATCGGTCGCATCGGCATGGCGTTTTATGAGGCGGAAAACCAGCCGCTGCTGATCGAAGATTATTTCGAGCATGCCTCGCGCAACATAGCGGAATTACGCAAACGTTGCGCGCCCTACTCGTCCCCGGTCGACACCTTGCGCTGCATGCTCGATGAGTCCTGGCCGGCGGGTGCGCACCTGGAAAATCTCTACGGCCGCAAGATGTATGTCGGGCTGTCCCGCGTGGTGAAACCAGGGGTGTGCTTCCTGGCCCATCACGACATTTTCGCCAAGGATGCCCCCGACAGTTACCAGGCCAGAAGCCTGGAAGCGCAGTTCGCCTGCAACGTCTACCTGAACATGCCCTCCGAGGGTGGCGCCTTGCAGATGTGGGACCACGATATTTCTCCGGATCAATTCGACGAGATGCGTGGCGACAGCTACGGCATCGACCCGGCCTTGCTCGGCACGCCGGCCCTGGAGATTCGTCCTGAGCCGGGTGATTTCATCATGTTCAATTCGCGCTGCATGCACTCGGTAACACCCGGCGTGGCGGATCCGCGATTGAGCCTTTCGTTCTTTGTCGGCTATCGCGGCAATGCTTCACCCCTTACTTTCTGGAGTTGAAATGCTTTCGAATTACCTGGGCGAGTTCCTTGCGCTGGCGACTATTCACTTTCTGGCTGTGGTCGCACCTGGACCGGACTTCGCTGTCACCATCCGTCAAAGTGTGCGTTTCGGCCGGTTGGTCGGGATCTGCACGGCCCTGGGCATCGGTGCGGGCATTTCCGTGCACGTGCTCTACACCCTGCTCGGGGTCGGCGCGTTGATGCACACGACGCCCTGGTTACTGACGGTGGCCAAGGTGGTGGGCGGCGTTTACATTTTGTACCTCGGTGTCAGCCTGCTACGCAGTAAACCCAAATCCGCGCTTGAGGGGGACAAAGTCGCCAACGAGCCCGTCGTCGAACAAACACTGTTGAAGGCGTTCACCACCGGCTTTTTGACCAACGCGACCAACCCCAAGGCAACGCTGTTTTTCCTGGCGATTTTCACCACGCTCATCAGCGCTACGACACCCTTGAAGATCCAGGCGCTGTATGGGGCCTGGATGTGTTTTGTGAACGCGCTGTGGTTCGTGATCGTCGCACTGTTCTTTTCCAGCGCCCGGGTGCGATTGCTGTTCATGCGCATGGGGCATTGGTTCGAACGCACCATGGGGGTGATTCTGATCCTGTTCGCCGGGCGTTTGATTCTCTCGATGTAAGAGCGCCTCAAACGCAAAAGGCCCGCTCAGTCTGACTGACGGGCCTTTTTCGTTTCTGCGCCGCTTTTGCATTTCTGTGCGACAGATCCCACATCAGGGACTCCCGTAACACTCCGTTACAGTGTTAGCTTGGAACCGTTTCTGTCTCATCGATCAGAAACTTCTCACTCCACTGCCTGCAAAGGAATGCCAACAGCAATGAATTTCTCACTCAAGCACCTGGCTGCGTCAACCCTGATACTGGCCAGCCTTTCGTCGTTCACCCTGACAGCGCAGGCCAACATCACCCCGCAACAGAGTGCGGCGATCCTCAAGACGTTCAGTGACACCTCCGTAACGGATTTCAGGCAATTCCTGGGAGGCCTGGCCAAGAGCGACCTCGGCAAAACCGACAATCTCGGCCCCGCCATCAGCGCCTTCCTCGACAACAAGACCCTCACTCCAGACCAGCAGAACGAAATCCATCGCCTGCTTGGTCTCTACGCACGGGTGAAATATGGTGCCGCCGCCACCGAGACCCTGCGCGAGCTGGTGGCTATTCCGACCTTCCGCGTCGAGGGCGTTGATCAACACGACAATCCCGAATTCATCAAGATCGCCGACAAGATCAAGGGCCTCGCCCAGGCGTTCAACCTGAACTTCCGCAACATTGACAACCGCGTCTATGAAATATCCCTTGAGGGCAGCGGCGACGAAGTCGTGGGCATTCATGCGCATGCCGATGTGGTGCCCGTAACGCCGGAGAACTGGGTTCTGAAAGACGGCACCAAACTTGATCCGTTCAAGGTCACCCTGATCGGCGACCGCATGTATGGCCGGGGCACCGAAGATGACAAGAACGGTATCGTGGTAGCGCTTTATGCGATGAAGGTCATCAAGGAAGAGAAGCTGCCGCTGGCGCGCAATTTCAAGCTGCTGGTCGATACCACCGAAGAAACCACCGGCGACGCCATCCCTTATTACTTCGAACACAACCCGACACCCAACTACAACCTGGCGCTGGATGGCGGCTACCCGGTAGTGATTGCGGAGAAAGGCTACGGCACCGTGATGGCGAACTTTGCCAAACGCAAGGCTGAGGGCAAGGGCGCCGAGATCATCTCGATGACCGGTGGCATGGCCACCAACCAGATCCCGTCGACATCGGTCGTCACCCTTTTGAGTGAGAAGCCTGTCGAGTTGGCCGCCAGCCTGCAGAAGGCCGGCGCCGAATATGCCAAAAGCAATGGCGGCAACTTCGACGTCACCGCCAAAGTTGATGGCAAGGATGTCAAATTGACGGTCACCGGCGTTTCCGCCCACTCCTCCGAGCCCGAATCCGGCATCAACCCGGTGTCGAGAATGCTGGGCTTCATCAATAGCCTCGACGGCAAGGTTGCGCTCAAGCACAACCACATCACCGACGCCGCCCGCTACGCTGCCGACAACTGGGGGCTGGATTACCTGGGAGGCAAATTGGGGGTCGGTTTTTCCGATGCTTTCATGGGACCGCTGACCGCTTCCCTGACCTATGTCGGGATGGACGATAAAGCCTTCAAGCTCGCGGTCAACCTGCGCGTGCCGAAGGGCAAGTCGCCGGAAACGCTCAAGTCTGAAATTGCCGATAAGCTTGATGCCTGGAGCAAGAAGACCCACGTCGCGGTGGCCTTCGACTACTCGATCGCCGAGCCGATGTACCGCAACCCTGAAGGTGAATGGGTCAAGGCCTTGCTCGCCGTGGCCAGCGAAAACCTGGGCATGGAACACAAGTACGGCACCTCTGCGGGCGCCACTTCGGTCCATGAACTGCCCAATGGCGTGCAATTCGGCCTGGCCAGGCCCGAGGTCAAGTACACCGGCCACACCGACAACGAGTTCAAGACGGTCGACCAGTTCCTGCTGGACCTGCAGATCGTGACGGAAATGATGGGGCGGATCGGGCAGTTGCCGAAACTCTGATCGCCTTTTCGGACCCGCTGTTGTGGCGGGTCCGACGCGTTGATCATCTTGATGCCGGCACCGACAAAAAAAGGACCGTCGGTCCTTTTTATAAATGACACACAAACAAAAACGCCGCTCATTGCTGAGCGGCGTTTTTGTTGAATATGGAGCGGGAAACGAGACTCGAACTCGCGACCCCGACCTTGGCAAGGTCGTGCTCTACCAACTGAGCTATTCCCGCAAATGGCGTCCCCTAGGGGACTCGAACCCCTGTTACCGCCGTGAAAGGGCGGTGTCCTAGGCCACTAGACGAAGGGGAC
>NZ_JBXAJV010000015.1:182921-210909 GCF_058797635.1 Pseudomonas sp. GW823-FHT02C02
GGCGTCCCCTAGGGGACTCGAACCCCTGTTACCGCCGTGAAAGGGCGGTGTCCTAGGCCACTAGACGAAGGGGACACACGTACAACATTCACTCCCTACCGCGTTTCGCTGTGTGCTTTACGCTGTAAGTGGCGCGCATTCTATGGATGGATTGAGGGGTCGTCAACCCCCAGATATAAATTTATTTAAATCAATGACTTCGCCCCGCTTTCAGCCGGGATTCCGGCTTTTGCGCCTGCTGACCTTTGGCGACTATATTCTGATAACCACCAAGACGTTATAGTCCGTCGCTGAAGATGATGGCAATCTGAACCACGATTGCCAGTATTTATATAAGTCGAACCCCGGCCGATATAAAGATAGCCACAACCGATTCAACTCGTCGAGCGGTCCTATGCGCCCAAATGCCAAGCCACTACACTCGATCGCGAACCCTATAAAGAGGTCTTACCGGTGACACCACTCATGATCACCCTGCTAGTCGTAGCCGGGATCGCACTATTGATCGCCATTGGCTACATGAACCATGTGGTGGAAAACAACAAGCTGGAAAAGGCCCGTACCAAGGTTGAACTCAACGACCGCCTGCGTCGCTGCGGCGAAATCACCGAGACCTTCCCCGGTCAGCTGATGACACCTGGCCTCAAGCTGCTGCTGACCCGCCTGGAACTCAATGTCTGCAAGCGTTTGCTCAACCTGGAAAAAACCAGTTCCAACCTCAGGGCCCGGATTACCGAACTCGAAGCCCTGGTCGCGCAAGGCGAATCGATCCCGGTCAACAACCCGCCGGCACCGATCCAGACCGAAGCCAAGGCCAAGGACGTGCGTTTCCTGCTCGAAGCCCTGCACGGCCAAATCACCCGCGCCGCACAGGATGGCTTCCTGCCGACCAACGAAGCCAAGCGCTGGATCCGCGAAGTGCGCCACATTCTGGTCCTGCTGCACATCGAGTTCTTCAATAACCTGGGCCAGCA
Organism: Pseudomonas sp. GW823-FHT02C02; assembly: GCF_058797635.1. Lineage (NCBI taxonomy): Bacteria > Pseudomonadati > Pseudomonadota > Gammaproteobacteria > Pseudomonadales > Pseudomonadaceae > Pseudomonas > Pseudomonas sp. GW823-FHT02C02. The sequence goes on from NZ_JBXAJV010000015.1 coordinate 183,896, forward strand.
ATGCCTGCAACAAAACCAGCCAGGCCAGGCCCGCCTCGCCTTCGAGCGCGGTGTGCAATACCTGCGTAAACAGCAGGAACCACAGATCTACGCCGAACAGCTCGAATACCTGGAAAAACTCCTGGCGCGGGCCAACGCCATGGTGATGGACAACATCGCGGCCGTTGAAAGCGAGACCAACCAGTTGAACGCCGGCCTCAAAGAAGTTGAAGCGGATGCGGACTGGAAGAAAAAAGTGATCTACGACTGATCGGAAGAATCAAGGAAGCCACCGCGAGGTGGCTTTTTTTTGGACTGGGTTTGGCGGGTGAGTATTGCCGGTCAAGATGGGTTGGCGGCGAGGCCGTCATCGCTGGCAGGCCAGCTCCCACAGGGTCAGGTGTTCACCTGCAAGTCATTGGTCGGCTGTCAGGTCGCCTTCGCGGGCAAGCCTCGCTCCTACAAGGGGTTCGCTGTACACGCTTCGCTCTTCACCACTCATCAGGCCGAGCGTTAGCTCGCCAGCAGCTTGGTCGTCATCGCTGGCAGGCCAGCTCCTACAGGGTCAGGTGTTCACCTGCAAGTCATTGGTCGGCTGTCAGGTCGCCTTCGCGGGGCAAGCCTCGCTCCTACAAGAATTCAGCGTACAGCTTTTGATTTTCACCACTCATCAGGCCGAGCGTTAGCTCGCCAGCAGCTTGGTCGTCATCGCTGGCAGGCCAGCTCCCACAGGGTCAGGTGTTCACCTGCAACTCATTGGTCGGCTGTCAGGCCGCCTTCGCGGGCAAGCCTCGCTCCTACAAGAATTCAGCGTACAGCTTTTGATTTTCACCACTCATCAGGCCGAGCGTTAGCTCGCCTGCAGCTCTTGATCTTGATCTACCCGCCCCTTTCGGGAGGCTGAGTGGAGGTGTTCATCCGGGGAGTGGCGCGCAGCGCCGTTCGACGCAGTCGAACACGCTGCATGTAGGTCGTCGCGAAGCAGACCGGAGGGCAGTGTCCCCGGATGGATACCGGAACGAAGGAACGCCGAGCCTTAGCGAGGGGCCGGACGCTTGGGGCGAGACTTTTTGGTTCCTTTTGTGGCGTTTGACAAAAGGGACTCGCCGTAAGGGCGAAACCGCCAGCCGCCGTTACCGCAGAAATGGATATGTACCCGGTCAACCACAACATGGTCGGCCCGAAGGCCGCCATCGCGAGCAGGCTCACTCCCACATTAGATCTGCGCACATACGCAGGGAGAAAAATTAGAGCCGGAAGTGTCCGACCATCCCCTTCAACTCAACCCCCAACTGCGCCAATTCAATGCTCGACGCCGCATTCCCCCGCATCGCCAACGAAGACTGATCCGCACTCGCACGAATACTCGTCACACTGCGATTAATCTCCTCGGCCACCGAACTCTGCTCCTCGGCGGCCGCCGCAATCTGCTGGTTCATCTGCTGAATCAACGACACCGCCGCCGCAATACTTCCCAGCGCACTCTCAGTCTGCAACGCGTCACTCACCGCCAGCTTCACCAGCTCACCACTGTTCTGAATCTGCTGCACCGACGACTGCGCCGCCGAACGCAAGGCGCTCACCAGACGCTCAATCTCCTCGGTCGATTGCTGAGTGCGCTTGGCCAACGCCCGAACCTCATCCGCCACAACCGCAAACCCCCTGCCCTGCTCGCCGGCCCGTGCTGCCTCGATCGCCGCATTGAGCGCCAACAGGTTGGTTTGCTCGGCGACACTCTTGATTACACTGAGCACCGTGCCGATGTTCTGGATTTCTGCACTCAGGCTTTCGATGCTCGAACTGGCCGACGTCGCCGAATCCGCCAGCTGCTCGATCCGCGCCATGCTTTGACGCACCACCTGCTGGCCACTTTCCACCTTACCGTCCGCCGTTTGCGCAGCCTGAGCGGCTTCCTCCGCGTTACGCGCCACATCGTGCACCGTCGCCGTCATCTGATTCATCGCCGTGGCGACCTGCTCGGTTTCTTCCTTCTGGCTGCTGACCTCCAGGTTGGTCTGCTCGGTCACCGCCGACAAGGATTGCGCCGAACTCGCCAACTGCTCGATACCGGCCTGCAAACCGCTGACGATGGTGCTCAGCCCCGCCCCCATCTGTTGCATGGCCTGCATCAACTGGCCGATTTCGTCACGGCGCGTCACTTCAACCGTCGCACTCAAATCACCCGCGGCGATCTGCTGCGCAACACGAATCACACTGCGCAGCGGCGCCACGATCAATCGGGTAATGACCCACGCCGCGATCAACCCGACCAGCAACGCCAGGGCCGAGGAGCCGATGATCAGCATCGAGTTCTTTTTCAATTCGGCCTGCATCGACTGGTCTTCGGCGACATACGCCTGATCGACCCGCTCCACCACCTGCGCAGCACGCTGGTGCAGTTGCTCATAGACGGTTTTTTCCTGGGCTAACAGACCGGTGTATTCGGTCAGTTTCTCGCTGAAACTGGTGATGTGACCCGCCACTTCATTGAGGACAGTCTGATAGCCCTCATCCTTGACTGTGGTTTTCAACTGCTCGGCCTGAACCTGCGCCTGATCGGCCTGCTCGATCTTGCCCTGAGCTGCGCTGTCATCGCCCTTGCGGCTCTGATCCAGACGCACACGTGCTTCGTTCATGGCCTGCAGCATCAACCGCGACACCTGGCTGACCTGATTGGCTTGCTCGATGAACTGCCCACCGTCCTTGCCTTCGGACTCCTTCAAGGTATAGGCGCCATCGTCGGCAAGCCCGGCTTGCAGGACATCCAGATTATTGGCCACGCTGGACACCGACCAACTGGCCATTTCCAGGGCCAGGTCCTTGGCCTGACTCAGCGAGACGAATTCGTCGAAGGCCTTGCGATAAGCCGCCAGGGACTGCTCGACGTCATTCATCACTGGCACGTTGGCCGCTGAAGCAGCCTTGAGCTGCGTCGCCAAGGCGATCAGGCCATCAACCCCCTGGCGCAGGGCATCCGCAGTTTTCGGGTTGCCGTGCAAGGCGTATTCCTGCTCAAGCAGTCGCACCTTGAGCAAACCGCTGTTGAGCGACGACATCTGCTTGAGCCCGTCGAAGCGCTGACTGATGGTTTGCAGGGACCAAACGCCGATGGCTGCCACCAGGGCCGTCAACAGCAGCACCAAGACAAACCCGACACCCATTTTTTTTGCCATACCGAGGTTGGCAAAACGTCCTTGCACGGCCGAAATCATTGCACTTAGTCCCCTGACATAGTCTGTTGACGCAGATTCGCAATGGGCATGGGCCAGCACAAGTCTCTGGCGTCGGAATAATGGCAAAAAGCTACGTCCACGTCGTTTTCAGAACGCTTTAGGTCGATTCGCAGCGGTCGCCTGAAAAAAAGCCCGGGCACGAGGATCACAGGCATAAGCGACGTTGATGCGCTGCCAATCTTTCGCCTGGCCGTCAGGACTGAAGGCCGTGGCAGAAGACAGCAGCACACCGCAGCGCCGGGCCTGTTTGCGCACCTGAGCGTAGTCGGACATCCGCGATCGCGCCCAGATAAACAGGCCACCAGCCGGCTTGCCGAAAACTTCCCACTCGGCGTCTTCGAGCACTTGCAAGGCCGCCTCTCTGTCCGTATTCAAACGCTGGCGCTGACGCTGTACCAGTTTGCGGTACGCGCCGCTGGCCAACAGGCAAGTCAGCACCGACTCGCAGAAACTTGAGGCGCCCATGCTGCTGATCATCTTGACCTCGGCCAATCGCGATATGACCCCTTCGCTGGCCACGACAAAGCCGACCCGCAATGAACTGCTGAGGGTTTTCGAGTAACTGCCAACGTAGATCACGTTGTCATCCCCCCCCAATGCAGCGAGGCGCGTGCCGGGGCCATAGTGCAAATCCGCATAGACGTCATCTTCAATCACCAGCACGCCATGGGTCTTGGTCAATTGCAAAACCTGCTGCGCCATCGCAGGCGTCAGGCAACTGCCCGTCGGGTTGTGGTAGAAACTGTTGATGAATAGCGCGCGGGGCCGGTGCTTTAACAATAGTAATTGCAGTTGCTCCGTGTCGGGCCCGCGCGGGGTACGAGGCACCTCGATCATCGTCACACCGTGCAGCCTGAGCAGGTCAAACAACAGTGGATACCCCGGACTTTCCACCACCACGCAATCTCCCGGCTTGAGCAAGGTGCGCACGATCAGGTCGAGCCCCTGACTGGCACCTGCGGTGGTCAGGATACGGTTTTCATCCACTTCGATACCGAGCCGTCCAAGGCGTTTGAGAATTTGCAGACGCAAGGCAGGCAGGCCTCGGGAAGTGCTGTAGTTGAACAACCCGGCCATGTCGGTACGGCTGACCTGACGAATCGCGTAGCTCAGGTCGTCAGTTTCGCGCCAGCTCTCCGGCAACCCGCCACAGCCCAGCTTAAGTTCGCCCGAGCAGCCGCCCTGTTTCAGTTCCGCCCCTTCGAACCAGAGGCAATCCTGTTGCCCCTGGGCGACCAGCGTTGGCGTGGCGACAATGAAACCGGCGCCATGACGCGGCGCCAGCACACCTTGAGTCACCAGCCGCTCACAGGCTTCGACGACGCTGGACTGACTGAGCAGATTGACCCGCGCGATGTGCCGCGCAGAAGGTAAACGCGTCCCTGGCTGCACCTCGCTCTGACGGAGCCAGACGGCCAACCCATCGACGATTTGCTGTACGACCGGCACCAATGCCTGTCGATCGATTCTCAATTCCATGAGCAAGCAAACTCCTGTCCATTTGCGGGGAGCAGTTAATCACAGGTGCGCAGGATCGGATGTGCGACAACGCCGCCAAAACCCTCGGTTCTAACCATTTGAAACACATTGTCCGCCGCCCTTCGCGACACCATGAAAAAGCCCGCACGTGTGCGGGCCTTTTCCTACGAGGCAGGTCTTGATGGGTCAGAACGCCGTGACACCACCGTCCACTGCCAGCGAGTGACCGGTGGTGAACGCCGCTCCGTCGCTGCACAGATACAGCACGGCACTGGCGATTTCCTCGACCTTGCCGATGCGGCCGACCGGGTGCATGGCGTTGGCGAACTCGCCCTTCTTCGGGTCCGCTTCATAGGCGCGACGGAACATGTCGGTGTCGATCACCGCCGGGCATACCGCGTTTACGCGAATCTTTTTCTTGGCGTATTCGATCGCCGCCGACTTGGTCAGGCCGATCACCGCGTGTTTCGACGCCGCGTAAATGCTCATCTTCGGCGCCGCACCAAGGCCCGCCACCGAAGCGGTGTTGACGATCGCGCCGCCGCCCTGGGCCAGCAGCAACGGCAACTGGTACTTCATGCACAGCCAGACGCCTTTGACGTTGACGCCCATGATCGCGTCGAACTCATCAAGGGTGCCTTCAGCCAGTTTGCCTTTCTCGATCTCGATGCCGGCATTGTTGAAGGCGTAGTCCAGACGGCCGTAGGTATTCACCACTTCGTCCATCAGATTTTTTACATCGCTTTCCAGCGTGACGTTGCAACGCACGAAGGTCGCTTCGCCGCCCGCTGTACGAATCAGTGCCACAGTGCCTTCGCCCCCGGCCGTGTCCATGTCGGCCACCACCACTTTCAACCCTTCAGCGGCGAATGCCTGGGCGGTCGCGCGGCCAATACCGTTGGCAGCGCCGGTCACCACGGCGACCTGGCCGGAAAACGTCATGCTCATTGTTATGCCCTCAAAGAGAAGAATGCGGGGGATCGTGTGTTTCCAGTCTAGCCACAGGGGCATGGGACACGGCAGCACTATCAGAAGCCCGGTTGAGTGACCATGAGTGGCAGTGATAGAACTGCGGCACCGACTATCACTGCACTGGATCGACGTGCATTCGCCGCATCAGCCAAACTTGCGGCATCGATCATGAAGGTCTATCAACAAGGCTTCATTCATCTTGAGTGCCTGTCATGACTACCCAGACCAATCGCCAGTTCCTGCTCGCCAAACGTCCGGTGGGCGCGGCTACCCGCGAGACCTTTACCTATCAAGAAGTGCCAGTCGGTGAACCGGCTGCGGGTCAGATCCTGGTCAAAAACGAATACCTGTCCCTGGACCCGGCCATGCGTGGCTGGATGAACGAGGGCAAGTCCTACATTCCGCCGGTCGGTATCGGCGAAGTCATGCGCGCATTGGGTGTAGGCAAAGTCGTTGCCTCGAACAATCCTGGATTTGCGGTCGGGGACTACGTCAACGGAGCCTTGGGCGTACAGGATTATTTCCTCGGCGAGCCACGAGGTTTCTACAAAGTCGATCCGAAACTGGCACCGCTGCCCCGTTACCTGTCCGCGCTGGGCATGACCGGGATGACCGCCTACTTCGCGTTGCTTGATGTCGGCGCACCGAAGGAAGGTGACACCGTGGTGCTCTCCGGCGCGGCCGGTGCGGTGGGCAGCATTGCCGGGCAGATCGCCAAGATCAAAGGCTGCCGCGTGATCGGCATCGCGGGCGGCGCGGACAAGTGCAAATTCCTGATCGACGAACTGGGGTTTGACGGCGTCATCGACTACAAGAACGAAGACGTGCATGCCGGCCTTAAGCGTGAATGTCCAAAAGGTGTCGACGTGTATTTCGATAACGTCGGCGGCGATATTCTCGACGCGGTGCTGGGTCGCCTGGCCATGAAAGCGCGCGTGGTGATTTGTGGCGCCATCAGCCAGTACAACAACAAGGAAGCGGTCAAGGGCCCGGCCAACTACCTGTCGTTGCTGGTCAACCGCGCGCGAATGGAAGGCTTCGTGGTGATGGACTACGCTGCTCAGTTCGCCGCCGCCGGGCAGGAAATGGCCGGCTGGATGGCCAAGGGGCAGCTCAAGAGCAAGGAAGACATTGTTGAAGGACTGGAGACCTTCCCGGAGACGCTGATGAAATTGTTCAGCGGCGAGAATTTCGGGAAGTTGGTGTTGAAGGTTTAACCCAACAGTTGAATTCACCCCAAAACTAATGTGGGAGTGAGCCTGCTCACTCCCACATTTTTGATCTTCGGTGTTTGATCAGGCGATTTCGGCTACAACTTCGGCCAACGCCTTCGCTGGATCCGCCGCCTGGCTGATCGGACGGCCAATGACCAGGTAATCGGAACCGGCATCCAGCGCCTGACGCGGGGTCAGGATACGGCGCTGATCGTCCTGGGCGCTGCCCGCCGGGCGAATCCCCGGGGTCACCAGTTGCAGCGTCGGGTGCGCCGATTTCAGGGCACGGGCTTCCAGGGCCGAGCACACCAGACCGTCCATTCCGGCTTTTTCTGCCAGTGCCGCCAGACGCAGCACCTGTTCCTGCGGCTCGATGTCCAGGCCGATACCCGCCAGATCCTCACGTTCCATGCTGGTCAGCACGGTCACGCCGATCAACAGCGGTTTGGGGCCGGTACGCTGATCCAGCACTTCACGGCAGGCGGCCATCATGCGCAGACCGCCGGAGCAATGAACGTTGACCATCCACACGCCCATTTCCGCCGCGGCTTTAACCGCCATCGCGGTGGTGTTCGGGATGTCGTGGAACTTGAGGTCCAGGAACACTTCAAAGCCCTTGTCACGCAAGGTGCCGACGATTTCCGAGGCGCAGCTGGTGAACAGCTCCTTACCGACTTTGACCCGGCACAGTTTAGGGTCCAACTGGTCGGCCAGCTTCAGTGCGGCGTCACGGGTGGGGAAATCCAGGGCGACGATGATAGGAGTCTGGCAGACGGACATGTGCGGGCTCTCAGGCAGGACGAAATCGGCGCGCATTGTAGCGGAACCAGCGCCACTGCGGGACCCGATGATCGGTAAATCGTCCCGAAGACTCCAGCAAGACTAGTCCCTGCGCCGATTGTGTCGAGTTCGATACACACACGACACGCCCACAACACCCTTCCTCGCTACCCTCGGCAGCCGCAACACGTCCTTACAGCACTTCCCGCCTCCGGGCCGGACGCCTATGCTGGAACCACAACCTCGCAGCCCATCTTTGTGGTTGGCAGCCTACCTGGCAGATGAACGCACGCATGCACAGCACCCCAGCACCTCTGAACGACGATCAAAAAGCACCCGCTGACGACAAACGCTGGAGCATTCGCGCCCTGATCGTCGACGATGACGTCCCGATCCGCGAACTGATGATCGACTACCTGGCCCGGTTCAACATTCACGCCAGCGGCGTCACCGATGGCGCTGCCATGCGCCTGGCGCTGCAAGCGGAGCATTTCGACGTGGTGGTGCTCGACCTGATGCTGCCCGGTGAAGACGGGTTGTCCCTGTGCCGCTGGCTGCGCGCCGAATCGGACATTCCGATCCTGATGCTCACCGCACGCTGCGAACCCACCGACCGGATCATCGGCCTGGAACTGGGCGCCGACGACTACATGGCCAAGCCCTTCGAACCAAGGGAACTGGTCGCGCGGATTCAGACCATTCTGCGTCGAGTGCGCGACGATCGCACCGAACAGCGTGCGAATATTCGCTTCGACAACTGGCGCCTGAACAGCGTGCTGCGGCAATTGATCGCCGCCGACGGTCTGGTGGTGCCGCTGTCCAACGCCGAATTCCGCCTGCTGTGGGTGTTCATTGAGCGTCCGCGCCGGGTGCTCAGCCGTGAACAACTGCTGGACGCTGCCCGTGGTCGTTCCATCGAAGCGTTTGATCGCAGCATCGACTTGCTGGTCTCGCGCCTGCGCCAGAAACTCGGTGATGACCCGAAAGCCCCGCAGTTGATCAAGACCGTTCGCGGTGAGGGTTATCTGTTCGACGCACGAGACATCGGCTGATGCGGGCGCGCTTCGATACGCTGTTCGGCCGCCTGTTTGGCGTGCTGCTGCTGGCGATCATCCTGGCGCACCTGTTGGCGTTTGCCTGGTTTCACCATTACGGTCCTCCCCCGCCTCCACCGCCGCCGGCATTTTCCGAAGGCATGGGCGGACAGCGCCCGCCGATGGACCCGCGCTTCGAAAACCGGCCACCGCGGCCGTGGTTCGGCGGCCCGTTGGTGCCGCTGACGTTCCAGTTTGTCACGCTGATCATTGCCGCCTGGTACGGCGCCAAACTGCTCAGCCGGCCGATCCAGCGGCTGAGCGACGCCGCCGAACGCTTGAGCGAAAACCTCGACAGCCCGCCGCTGGATGAATCCGGCCCACGGGAAGCCCGGCAAGCGGCCTACACCTTCAATTTGATGCAGAAACGCATTATCGAACAGGTGCAGCAGCGCTCACGGATGCTCGGCGCGGTGTCCCACGACCTGCGCACGCCGCTCTCTCGCCTCAAGCTGCGGCTGGAGCAGATCGAAGACCACAAGCTGCAGGGCCAGATGCGCCAGGACTTGGACGACATGATCAGCATGCTCGATGCCACCCTCACCTATTTGCACGAGCAGCGCACCAGCGAAGCCGGGCAATGGATGGACGTGCAGGCGCTGGTGGAGTCCTTGAGCGAAAACGCCCAGGACCAGGGGGCAGATGTTCAGGCCAGCGGCCACTGCGCGCCGCTGCAAGTGCAGCCGATGGCGTTGCGCTCGTGCATCAATAATCTGCTGGACAACGCCCTGCGCTATGCCGGGCACGCGCGGATCACGCTCGAAGACAACCGTGAGCAACTGGTGATCCGCGTCATCGACCACGGCCCGGGTATTGCGGCGGACAAACGTGAAGCGGTGTTCGAGCCGTTCTTTCGGCTGGAAGGTTCGCGTAATCGCAATTCGGGCGGCGTCGGGCTCGGTATGACCATCGCTCGCGAGGCGGCGGAACGACTGGGTGGGCAGTTGAGCCTGGAAGAAACACCCGGCGGCGGTCTCACCGCCGTCATCCGCCTGCCCCGCGCCTGAACCACACACCAATTCCTGCAGGCTCACGCCTACATGATCCGAGCCTGGCCTGAGACTTGTGTGTACCAATCGGTACAAACCTCACACACCCACGACACCTTGCCCCTTGACGCTGCATAAGCCGGTGCACCCACCGGTTTTCCATTCCAGGGAGTGAGTCCAATGATTGGTAGTGTCAGCAACTACACGAGCTATACCAGCACCAGCAGCACCTCGACCAACAGCGCCCGCAGCCAGCAATTCCAGAAAGAACTGTTCGCCAAGCTCGACAGCAACAGCGACGGCGCGGTGGATCAGGGCGAACTTGAAAGTGCCCTGTCGCAGAAAACCGATGACGGCCTGCTGGTCAGTCTGAGCAAAAACTTTGGTGATCTGGACAGTGACGACAGCGGCAGCTTGAGCAGCGAGGAAATGGCGGCAATGGCACCGCCGCCACCACCGCCGCATGACCAGGCACCCAACACCGAACTGGCCGACGCGCTCGTCAGCGCCCTGGACGCCGACGGTGACGGCGCCATCAGCAGCGACGAATTGAGCAACGGCCTGAACAACGCTGGCAGCAGCGCCGACAGTACAGAAATCTTCTCGGCCCTGGACAAGAACCAGGACGGCACCGTCAGCAAGGACGAACTCGCCGCCAGCCTGACCCCGCCGCCACCGCAGCAGGTGTCCAGCGAAGAATTGTTCAGCCAGCTGGATACGGACAGCGATGGCAGCGTAACCACCACCGAACTGAGCAGCGTGCTGCAGGCCAGCGACAGCACCTCATCGACCAGCACCGACACCAGCGCTGCGTTGCTCAAGGTGTTGGACAGTGACGGCAGCGGTGAGGTCAGCAGCGATGAACTGAACGCGGCGCTGCAAGCAGGTCGCGAGAAAACCAGCGACAACTCCACCGCTCAATTCAACGTCAATGAAGCGCTGAACAAAATGATCGCCAACCTGAGCAAGCAGTATTCGCTCGATAACGTGGCGAGCGTGGGCAAATACTTGAACGTATCGACCTGAGTCAAAAGCTTCGCGAGCAAGCCCGTTCCCACAGTAGAGCTGCGCCCTTCACAAATCCCCTGTGGGAGCGAGCCTGCTCGCGATGAGGCCCTCAGCCCCGCCGAAAATCTCAGGGCCGGCGATCGTCTACCCGCGCATGACTCTTGCTCCAGTCCGTCAACAGACTGTACGCAACCGCCAGCAACGTAGGCCCGATGAACAGCCCGATAAACCCGAACGCAATCAACCCGCCAAACACGCCGAGCAACACGATCACCAATGGCAGATTCCCGCCCCGGCTGATCAGGTACGGCTTCAGCACGTTGTCGACGCCGCTGATGATGAACGTGCCCCAGCAGCCGAGGAACACCGCCATCCCGTACTCACCCTTCCAGGCCAGCCACGCGGTGGCCGGAATCCACACCAACGGTGGCCCCATCGGAATCAGACTGAGCATGAACGTCACGATGCCCAGCACCAACGCCCCGGGCACCCCGGCAATCAGGAACCCGATCAACGCCAGGACCGCCTGCGCCGCTGCTGTGCCGATCACCCCGTTCACCACCCGCTGCACCGTCCCGGCCACGAGTTCGATGTAGTACCCGGCGCGATCACCGATCAGGCGCTCCAGCAGCCCATGGACAAACGCCGCCAGCCGCGGCCCGTCACGGTAGAAAAAGAACACGAACACAATGCTCAATGTCAGCTCGAGAATCCCGCCGCCAATCTGCGCACTGCGTGCCAGCAGCCAGTTGCCGACCTGACCCAGATACGGTTTGACCGCCACCATCATCGCCGCGCCTTGCTCATCGATGCTGTTCCAGATCACCATCAACCGCTCGCCCACCAAAGGAACGCCGCCCAGCCAGGTCGGTGCTTCGGGCAAACCGTCCATCTGCACATCCTTGATGAACGCAGTGGCATCACGCACGTGATCCGCCAGGTTGAACCCGAGCCAGACCAGCGGCACCGCCACCAGCAACATCCAGCCCAGTGTCAGCACCAGCGCGGCCAGGGATTCCCGGCCGTTGAGCCAGCGGGTCAACAACCGCATCAGCGGCCAACTGGCGAACGCCAGCACCGCGCCCCAGAACAAGGCCGACCAGAACGGCGCCATCACCCAGAGGCTCGCGCCAAACAGCACCAGGAGCAGGATCTGCACCAACAGCCGATCGTTATTGAGCATGTAGGTTCTCGAAAAAATCAGTCAACAAAGAGCAGGCAAACGCGCCAGCCGCGTTTGCCTGATGAAGCTTATCGCAACAGTTCGATGTGCAGGCCAGGGCTTTTGGCGCTGCCGGCTTCCATTCGCGCCGCCCGCACGCCCTGCCCGATCAGCGCCTGGCGCCACGCTTCGGCGTTTGGCCCGGAAACACTGACCCGCAAGGTGGTGTCGAGGTTCAAGCCGCGAGAAATGAGGCGCAGCCAGGTGGCATCAGGATCGGCGCTCAATGTGGGGAAATCGAGTTCGCCCGTACTTTTCAGCTCTCGCAGCAAGGTCGCCGACGTCGGCAGCAAATCACCCAGCGGCGCGGCAGCGTCGAACTGCTCGACGTGCAGGTAGGCTTTGCGATTGCCGCGAGTGATGCTGTAAAGCGCCACCAACGTATTGTCCCGGGGCGCCGCGAGACGCAAGAGCAAGTACGCCTGTTGATCGTCGGCACCGTACAACTTGGCGTTCCCAAAGACCTCATTGGCCCAGAGGCTGCTTTCACCGCAATCACGTGCCTGACACCAGAACAGCAAGCCGGCACCCTGCTCTTGCAACGCTTCACGCGCGGCAGTGAAGGCGTCGGTTGACGAATGCTCCGGCGGCAACTCATAGGTCACCGATGTCGCCGTTCCCCGGGCGCTGACCTGACCATCGAAGCGCAACTGGCCGCTGATCTTACGGATCGAACCCAGCGGATAAATCCGCTCGAGCTCAACGCCGGGGCGATAGTCGACGATCTGCGCGTCGGCCATGCGCGGCACGATCGGCAAGTCCTGACTGCCCGGGACATCGGCGGCAAATAACAAGGGACTGAAACAACACAGCACCAGCACACTGAATGAACGCATGGATAGACTCATCGGATCAGCATGGCCTGGGCACCCTTGACGACACTGGCATCATCGAAGCGCTCGGGCACCAGCAAACCACGCTGGACCGCCGGACGCGCTTCCATGGATGCCATCCAGCGCTGCAAGGCCGGCAAACCGTCAACCTCGACGCCCGACCACTCATGGCCACGCACCCACGGATAGGTGGCAATGTCGGCAATGCTGTACTCGCCCGCCAGAAACTCCACGGATTGCAGGCGTGTATCGAGCACCTCATAGAGGCGACGTGTTTCATGTTGATAGCGGTCGATGGCGCCCTGGAGTTTTTCTGGAAAGTAACGGAAAAACACGTTGGCCTGCCCCTGCATCGGCCCGATCCCACCCATCTGGAACATCAGCCATTGCAGGACGACCGAGCGCCCCTTCGGGTCCTGGGGCAGCAGTTTGCCGCCCAGCTCAGCGAGGTAAATCAGGATGGCGCCGGATTCGAACACGGCAAAATCGCCGTTGGCGCGGTCGACAATGGCCGGAATCCGGCCATTGGGATTGATCTTGAGGAAGTCAGGTGACTTCTGTTCCTTTTTGTCGAAACTCAAGGCGTGCACCGTGTAGGGCAGGCCGAGTTCCTCGAGCACGATAGAGACCTTGTGGCCATTCGGGGTCGCAGCGGTGTAGAGATCTATCATGGTTGTCTCCCATTTCAACCCGCCCAGCCTCGACAGTTGCCCGGCGCAAGTCAAGGAACGGCGAAGAACCGATTGAAACAGTCTGCGACAAGGTCGGCGCCGGGTTCGTCATTCAGGTGCAAATGATGGCCGCCAGGCAGCTGTTCACGGCTAAAGGGTAGACGCTCCAGCAACTCGGGATGTTTGGCGAGCATGCCGTCAGCTGCTACCACCAAAAACGCAGGGCAACTGACCCGCTGGACGAAGGCCATCGCCTGTTCGGTTGTCAGACGCAGGGGCGATGGCAGCGTGAGTCGGTTGTCAGTGCGCCAGGTGTAACCGCCCGGCACCGGCATGAGTCCACGCTGGGCCAACAGCTCGGCGGCTTCGCGACTGACCGCCACCAGGCCTTTCATGCGTGCCTCAATGGCTCGATCCAGGGTGTTGTAGACCGGTTTGCGCTTTTCCCTCAGATCCAGCTGGGCTTGCAGGGCCATGCCCATGCGTTCGGCGGCATTTTCGCCTTTGTCTGTCGGAGGAATGATGCCGTCGATCAACGCCAGATGCGTGACACGTTCCGGCATCGACCCGGCAATAATCAACGAAGCGATCGCCCCCATCGAGTGCCCCATCAGTGCAAAACGCTTCAGGCCCAACTGCTCGGCGACTTGCAGCACGTCGTGAGCGTAGTCCCACATCGCGTAACCGGCGCCGGTCGGGCGATGCCCGGAATGTCCGTGACCGGCCATGTCGAGGGCGATGATGCGCAGGCCTTTGAGCTTCGGTGCCAGCCGGGCGAAGCTGTTGGCGTTGTCCAGCCAGCCGTGCAGGGCGATCACCGGCAGGCCGTCTTCGGGACCGAACAGGTGCGCGGCCAGCTCGATGTGCGGCAGGCTCAGGCGAACTTCTTCGACGACGTGGCTCATGCGCAATCCTGTTGGCGACGACCTTCCCAGCGGCTGAACAGGTTTTTCAGCAGCGTGGCGGTGTCTTGCGGGCGTTCGAGGGGGAACATGTGGCCACCGGGCATGGTCAGGGACTCACCCAGCGGCATACGCCCGACGGAGCTTGCATGGTGACGCATCACCACCCGGCTCTTGTGCCCGCGCACCACCGCCAGCGGCACTTTCAACTGGCGTGCCTGGCCTGGACTGGTGTGCGGGACGCCACGGTAGATGCTGATCTCCGTGGCCGGGTCGAAACGCAGGCGCAGCTTGTCGCCGACTTTTTGCAAACCGTGTTGCAGGTAAGCGTCGAAGCACTCGGGATCAAAGCTGCGGAACAGGGTTTTGCCGGCGAAATAGAGCCGTGCCGCGTCCAGGTCGGCGAACTCTTCCCGGCGCCCCAATGTACGGCCGGCGGGGGTCAGGCGGTCGATGAAACCGAAACGCTTGGCCGCACGGATCACCCATTGATCGGCGCGGGTCAGCACCGGCGAATCGAGCATCACCACGCCCCGATACAGTTCAGGGCAACGCAACGCCGCGTGCAGGTGCAGCACGCCGCCGAAGGAATGGCCGACGCCCCAGACCGGCTCCGGTTGCTCTTTGAGGTGATGGATCAGCTCATCCACCAGGTTGCGCCAATTGTCGTCCGCCGGAAAACGCGGATCGTGGGCGTGCTGTTCCAGATGCGTCACCTGGTACTCGGGCGCCAGCGCCGCGAACAACTTGCCGTAGGTGCCCGAAGGAAAGCCATTGGCGTGGGCGAAAAATATCTGTTGCGACATACCGGCAAATCCATGAGCGAAAACAAGGGTTGATTGTCCGTAAGACGCGAGGCGGCGGCAATGACTGTAAGTGCCAGGAATGATGACAGTCCGGTCAGGGGCATGAGCATTCAGACATCGCCGAACCCTGTGGCGAGCGAGCTTGCTCGCGTTCGGCTGCGCAGCAGGCGCAAAACCGGTGCACGCCGCGAGAGGCGTGCCGGCAAGGGCTGCTGCCGCAGCCAACGGGAGCAAACTCCCTCGCCACAGGTAATCATCGGGCCGGAAGATGTGGTTCGCTCGACAATCAGCGGGCCGGTGGATTCTCACCCAACGGCACGACCGCCATGGTCAACCGCGACACGCAACTGGCCTTGCCCTCGTCACTGCTCAAACGGATATCCCAGACATGAGTCGTGCGCCCAATGTGAATCGGCTTGGCCACTGCCGTCACTCGCCCGCTGCGCAATCCGCGCAAGTGATTGGCGTTGATTTCCAGACCCACACAATAGAATTTGCTGGCATCGATGCACAAGTAACTGGCCATGGAACCGACCGTCTCGGCCAGCACCACCGACGCGCCGCCGTGCAGCAAACCGTAAGGCTGGTGGGTGCGGTGGTCGATGACCATGCTCGCGGTCAGGGACTCGTCATCAAAGGCTTCGAAGCGAATATCCAGCACTTCGCCAATGGTGTTTTTCTGGATTGCGTTCAACTGCTCGACGTTGGGAATGGTACGCCACAGACTCATCTTGCTTTCCTTTGTTGGTTTTATTGGTGGCTCAATCCTGCCACAGCACCGTCTCGCTGCGCTCGCTCCATTCTTCGAACCGAGCGCCGTAAGACGCTTCGATCACGTTGCGCTTGATCTTCAGGGTCGGTGTCAGGAAGCCGTTTTCCACCGCCCAACTGTCCTTGACCACCACCAACTGGCGCAAGCGTTCGTGTTTGTCGAGGCCGCCATTGACCTCCTCCAGCAGCTTTTCCAGGCTTGCATGCAACCCTGCCCGCGCCGTTCCCCCGGCGTCCTGCTGACCGACCGCCGAGAGCACGCACAGCCCCAGCGGCGCACTCAAGCCATCGCCGACCACGCACACCTGTTCGATCCGCGAATGCACCGCCAGCCGATTTTCGATCGGCGCCGGCGCGACGTATTTGCCTTTGCTGGTCTTGAAGATCTCCTTCAGTCGCCCGGTCAGGCGCAGGTTGCCTTCGGCATCTTGTTCGCCCTTGTCGCCGGTGCGCAGGAAGCCGTCCTCGGTGATGGTTTCTGCGGTTTTCTCGGGTTCCTTGAAATAGCCAAGCATGGTCGCACCGCTGCGCACCATGACTTCGCCCGAATCGGCGATCCGCACTTCAACCTCCGGGCAAGGCTTGCCGATCCAGCCGGGTTTGTTCTCACCGGGCCGGCCGATGTGGGAGTAACCGCAGCTTTCGGTCATGCCGTAGACCTCCAGCACATCCAGTCCAAGCTTGCGGTACCACAACAGCAAGGTCTGCGGCACAGGCGCGGCGCCGGACAACGCCACGCGCAACGCATCCAGCCCCAACCCGACGAGCACTTTGTGCCCGACCCGTTTGCCGATAAAGGGCAGGCCGAGCAGGAAGTCGAGGCGTTTTGCCGCAATCTTGCTGTACACGCCCATCTGGAACTTGGTCCAGATCCGCGGGACGCCGAACAACGCGGTCGGCCGCGCGCGCTGCAAATCGGTGAGAAAGGTGTCGAGGCTTTCGGCAAAGAACACGGTTTGCCCGGTGTAGATCGACGCCAACTCGACGAACATCCGCTCGGCGACATGGCACAGCGGCAGGTAAGACAGCAGTCGATCCGACTCGTTGAGGCCAAACAGCTGAGTGCCGCGCGTGGTGGCAAAGCCCAGATTGCCGAAGCTATGCATCACGCCTTTGGGCACCCCGGTGGTGCCGGAGGTGTAAATGATGGTCGCCAACTGGTCGGCGGACGGCTTGGGATCGTCCTGGATCGGTGAGCTCTTTTGCAGATCGGCCCAGCTGTAGTCGAAAGTACCCGGCGGATGCAACGGCAGGCTGATGGTCGGCAGATCGGGGCTGACCCCGCGAGACATGCCTGGCCAGTCATCGAGCTTGCCGATGAACGCCAGCGCCGCTTCCGAGTGTTCGAGCACTTGCGCCACCGACTCGGCGGTGAGGTTGGGGTACAACGGCACCGAAACGTGCCCGGCCATCCAGATCGCCAGGTCGGCAATGATCCAGTGCGCGCAGTTTTTCGAAATCAGGGCGATATGGCTGCCTTGGGGCAGTTCGCGAGCGCGCAGCCAATGCGCGGCGCAGCGAGCCTGATGGCCGACGTCGGCCCAGGTCAGGGTCTCGACGTGTCCGCCGCCGGTAGGTTGGACCAGAAAACGCTGGCGGGGATGACGGGCTTCACGCTCGTAAAAGACGTCCAGCGGCAAACGAAAAGCAGCAGACATGCGACTCGCTCCTTTATTTTTGGTCTGGAGCAAGCGTAGTCAACCAAGCGGTTGCTTGGTTGACTATTTCACACAAAATCCCGGAACACCGCCGCCCCCTGTAGGCGCGAGGCTTGCACGCGAAGGGCTTTCAACGACGGCAACAGCTTCGCGGACAAGCCTCGCGCCTGCAAAAAGCCAAAGCAAATGCGGTTACGGGTGTTTGATGCTGTTGAGCTTCATCGAACCTATCAGCAGTTCAGCGCTCTCGAGCTCGGCCAGGCCAGCGGTGCTGACCCTCTCTGGTGGATAGCCGGCGCCATGCTGCAAGTAACTCAACAAGTTCCCCACCAACGGGTTGTGACTGACCAGAAGGACGTCACTCACCGACACGAGTTGCTCGGCCACCTTGTCTGGATCAGTGTCCGGGGTCAGCCACTCGACAGTGCGAATCTCCGGTTCGAAACCCAGCGCATCGCGCACCAGCTGCGCGGTCTCCTGCGCTCGCAGAAACGGGCTGGCATAGATGGCTGTAATCGGCTGACCGATCAGTTCAGCTGCGATGCTCAGCACCTCTGAACGACCATGTTCCGTCAGTGCGCGCTCCGAATCGTGTGGTTTGGAACCGTGTGGCTCGGCTTCACCATGACGCAATACCCAGAGTTTCATAGTTTCGGCTCCTCATCTCGGGCCGGATGTGGCGCTGGCGGCACGGCGTGCGGCGCTTCGCCTTCCGGTGTACGCGGCGTCGGCCAGTCGGCGAACGGCCAGGGTTTCTGGTCGCTGTGGAAGGTGCCGAAACGACCGATCTGCGCCAGGAACTGGCTCAGGCTGTCGCCGAAGTTCATCAGGCTGGCGCTCGGGGCGCCATAAATCAAACGATAGATCAGTTGCACCAGCACCACCGCCCCCAGGATGAACTGCGCCACTTGCCAGACCAGCAAGAAGACGATCATCCATAACACCCGCAGCAGAATGGACTCGTAGGTGGCCTCTGTTTTCGGATCGTTCATGTGCAACTCCCTGCTTTATCTCGAAAGCGTGATCAGTTGAAACCGCTGGTGGAAATGAAGTCCACATCGGTTTTGGGTTCGCCGCGCATCAACAGTTCAATCACTTGATTGAGCGTGCGCCCTTCGAACAGAATCGCGTGCAACCCGGCGACCAGCGGCATATAGACGCCCACTTCCTGAGCCTTGGCCTTGAGCACCTTCAGCGTGTTCACGCCTTCGGCGACTTCGCCCAGGCGGGTCACCGCCTCTTCCAGGCTCAACCCCTGGCCGAGGGCAAACCCGACCTGGTAATTGCGGCTTTTCGGCGACGAACACGTGACGATCAAGTCGCCCACGCCCGCCAACCCAAGGAAGGTCATCGGGTTGGCGCCCTGATTCACCGCGAAGCGGGTCATTTCCGCCAACGCCCGGGTGATCAGCATGCTCTTGGTGTTTTCACCCATGCCCAGCGCCACCGCCATGCCGGCGATGATCGCGTAAACATTTTTCAGCGCCCCGCCCAACTCCACGCCGAAGCGGTCGGCGCTGGCGTACACGCGAAAGGTCCGGCCATGCAACGCCTCCTGGACCCGCTGACAGAGTTCTTCGTCTTCGCTGGCGACCACGGTGGCGGTCAGGGCGTGTTCGGCGATTTCACGGGCCAGGTTCGGCCCGGACAGCACGCCGATGCGCGCTTGCGGGGCGATTTCTTCGAGGATCTCGCTCATCAGCTTGAACGTGTGGGCTTCGATGCCTTTGGTCAGGCTGACCAGCAATTTGCCGCTCAACCGTGCGGCGTGCGGGACCAGTACCGAACGCAGCGCGCTGGACGGCAGCGCAACAAAGCACAGGTCGCAAGCGTCCAGGGTCGCTTGCAAATCAGTCACCGGTTCTACCAGGGGAAGAATCTTGATGCCTTTGAGGTAACGCGGGTTTTCGCGATTGACCCGCATGGACTCAGCCTGCTCGGGGTCACGCATCCACTGCCGGACCTGATGCCCGTTCTCGGCCAACAGATTAGCCACGGCGGTACCAAAACTTCCGCCTCCCAGGACCGCAATTGGGCGCTGTTCAGTCATATGCAATCCGTTAATCCATACCAGTGGCGATGTCGGCATTATACGGAGCGTCCCAGTGGCGGCCAGCCCCCGTATCAATTACCGGCACTTGTAGGAAGAAGACCAATAAATCCTAGGAAAATGCCGGCATCGTGAATGGAAAAGTCGAACAGCTCGGTTAACATGCGCGCCATCTCATCGTTATCAAGGACGTTTCGTGTCGTTTGGCTCTCCTTCACCCTCCTCTCCGCTGGTTCTGGCATTGCTTTTCAGCTCGCCATTGCTGGCCGACGACTTGTTCCTCGACAACGAATCGCTGCCGCAAGTGCTCACGGCCACCCGCCTGAAGCAGTCGCCGGCCGCAGTCCCGGGAAGCATGACGGTGATCGACAGCGAACTGATCAATGCCAGCGGTGCACGGGACATCAGCGAATTGCTGCGCCTGGTGCCGGGCATGATGGTCGGCAATATCAGCGGTAATCAGGCGGCGGTGAATTACCACGGCACCAACGCCACGGAAGCGCGGCGCATGCAGGTGCTGATCGACGGCCGCTCGGTGTACCGCGCTGGCCTGGCCACGGTGGACTGGAGTGATATCCCGGTGGCCATGGAAGACATCGAGCGCATCGAGGTTTTCCGCGGCCCCAACACGGTCAGCTACGGCGCCAATGCGTTGATGGCGGTGGTCAACATCATCACCCGCAACCCGGCCGACAGCCACGGCACGCGGATGAAAGTCACCCGTGGCCAGCGCGGCATCGATGATTTTTACGCCAGCCAGGGTGTGGGCTGGGACGGCGGCGACCTGCGTCTGTCACTGTCCGGCCAGCAGGACGACGGCTTCGACACCGACAGCAACGGTGCTGATTATCGCGACAGTCGCCGCTTGAACCGCTTCAACCTTGCCGTCAGCCAGACCCTGAGTGAAAACCAGAGCATCGACTGGCAGTTGAACGCCAAGGACGGAACCAACCAGCGGCCTTATACCTACCGCCCGGTGTTCTCCGGGATTACCGCAGCCGGGAACAATTCCGACGTCGTTGCCAAGGACTACGCCGGTTCGTTGCGCTGGAACCTGGACATCAATCCTGATCACAGCCTTTATATCCAGGGTTCGGCTCAGCACTGGGACCGTCAGCAGACCTGGCGCGCCTGTGATGCGGAAGTTTCGTTCAGCCCGCAACTGACCGAACTCTGGCAGCTCAACCCGAACTACACCGAACGCCTGGCGCGCAACATCGAGCGCTTCACCGGTCCCGGCGCGCCGGCCGGCACGGCGGCGGAACAAGCGCTGGGCAATCAAGTGCTGGCGCAATGGCGCAACGGTGCCCGGCAAACCCTCTGTGGCGACATCGACCAGAGCGCCCGGGAAACGCGCTACGACCTGGAACTGCAAGACACCCTCAGCCTGTCCGACAGTCTGCGACTGGTCAGCGGCATGAACTATCGTTACGACCGGGCAAATTCCGAGACCTACTTCAATGGCACGCTCGACGACACCACTTGGCGCGCATTCGGCCAACTCGAGTGGCGCGCCACCGAGCACTGGTTGCTGCAGGGCGGCGCCATGTTCGAAGACACGCAATTGACCGGCAGCTCGCTGACCCCGCGGGTAGCGGTCAATTACCTGATCAACCCGCGTCACGGCTTGCGCGCGGTGTATTCGGAAGCCATCCGCTCACCGGACATGTTCGAGAACAACGTCAACTGGAGTTACCAGGTGACCAACCTGCGGCCCAGTGCCTACGGCCAGACCAGCGCCCGGTATTTCGTCAAGACCCGCGGTCCCGGCGACCTCGAACAAGAACGCATGCGCTCGCGCGAGCTGGGCTACAACGGCTACTTCGCGGAGCTTGGGCTGACGGTCGATGTGAAACTGTTCTACGACGAAATCAGCGGCATGATCAGCGAACCCCTGCGCAACAATCAGTACATCGCCAGCAATTCCAACAGCTCGCGCTTCAAGGGCACGGAAACCCAGCTGGACTGGCGCCTGAGCAGCGCCGACCGGCTGCGCCTGACTTACGCCTACGTCGACGCCGAGGCGAGCAATCCGCAGGATGAGCAACTGACGGCGCGCAACAGCGGTTCCGCCGGTTGGCTGCGCAACTGGGGCCACGGCTGGAACAGCGCCCTCTTCTATTACGGGGACGACGCCCTCAACGGTTATCGCTTCGAACGCGTCGACACGCGCATCGCCAAACGCATCGGCCTGGGCAAGGCCAATCTGGAACTGGCCGGCGTGCTCCAGCAGCGCCTCGACCATCAACCCACCACCTTCGTCGACAACAACTATGACGAGCGTCGGGTGCTCTACTTCAGCGCGGAGCTGACGTTTTAAATGCTGCATCGCCTGTCGCGGAAGTCGCCAACCCTTGGCCGCCTGCTGGCAGGGGTGTGTCTGGTGTTTGCCGGCCTGCTTGGCAGCCTGACGATTCAGGCCGCCGACATTCTGCTGACCGGCGCCGAAGACAGCCCGGGCGTGCAATCCTTTGTGCAGGCGCTGAGCGGCATGCGCCCGGCCGACAGCGTTCGCTTCCAAGTACTGGACAGCTTGCCGAGGCCGGGCGCACTGCCCGGCGATACCCGTTTGATCCTGCTCGATCTGCCAAGCCTCGACTGGCGCCTGCAAGAGACACAAGGTCCGCCGACGCTGGTACTGCGCATCAGTCGCCTGCAAGCCCATCATCGTTTCGGCGCTGACTTTCCATCGCACCTCAGCCTGCTCTGGAGCGATCCGCCGCTGGATCGGCAATTGCGCCTGACCCGGCTCATCCTGCCCGAGGCCCGACGCATCGGCGTGCTGTACGACAGTCACAGCGAATTCCTGCTCAAGGAATTGCGTCTGTCGGCACAAGCATTGGGCCTTGAAGTGATCGCCGAGCGATGGGACAACACCAACGACAGCCGCCCTTTACAGAATTTGCTGAAGAACTGCGACGTGCTGCTGGGCCTTGACGACGCCGATCTGTACAACCCGAAAACCGCAAAAAACCTGCTGTTGAGCAGCTATTCGCGACAACTGGCGCTGGTCGGCCCGAACGCTGCGTTCGTCAAGGCTGGTAGCCTGGCCAGCACCTACAGCGATCAGAACGATTGGCTGGAAGTGCTCGACGAATTGCTCGATCGGCCGCAGACAGGCTGGCCCCGTGCGTTGTATCCAAAACACTTCAAAGTGTTAAGTAATCCGCAGGTGGCTCGTTCATTGGGTATTGAACAGGTGACTGAAGCATTTGTCGCAGCACAGTTGGCCGAAGGAGAAAGCCGCCCATGACCTTCCGTCGCGGTTGGGACATCAACACCCGCACGCAGATCATCAGCCTCGGCCCCGCCCTGTTGCTGACGTTGCTGCTGATCAGTTTCTTCACCTTCGTGCGGATCCAGGACCTGCGCCAGGAGCTCAACCACACCGGCCAGCTGATCGCCAACCAACTGGCCCCCGCCACGGAATACGGGGTGATCTCGGGCAACAACGAGGTACTCGAAAGTTTGCTCAAGGCGACGCTGGCCACGCCCAACGTGCGCTTTCTCGAAGTCCAGGACAGCGCCAACCGGATTCTGGTGTACGTCGAGCAACCGTCGGAAACCCATGCCCGCTCGCATCAGGTCGAAGTGTTCCAGGCGCCGGTGCGGCTGCAACGGATCGCGCTGAACAATGATTTCTTCCAGGGCAGCAATGTCGCCAACACGGCCCCGCCCGAGGACTACCTGGGCCGGGTGATCGTCGGCTTGTCCAATGACGCCTTCAGCCAGCGTCAGCAGGAAATCCTGTTCAAGGCCGGGATTCTCGCCTTGTTCGCGCTGCTGTTTACCTTTCTGGTGGCCCGACGCCTGGCCGGCAGCCTGTCGCAGCCGATCCGCGACATCGGCCACGCCGTGAAGGCGATTCAGGAGGGTGATTACAAAACGCCGCTGCCGATCGTCGATGACACTGAGTTGGGCGCGTTGTCGCAGCACATCAATAACCTCGCGCAGGGCCTCGAGCAGGCCAGCCGTGAGCAGCAGCAGGCCATGGCGCAATTGATCCAGACCCGCGAAGAAGCGGAAAAGGCCAACAACGCCAAATCCGACTTCCTGGCGATGATGAGCCACGAACTGCGCACCCCAATGAATGGCGTGCTGGGCATGCTGCAACTGCTGGAAACCACCGACATGACCGAGGAGCAGATCGAGTATGCGGCGCTGGCTTCGGAGTCGACCGAACACCTGCTCAAAGTCATCAACGACATTCTCGACTTCTCGCGCATCGAGCGTTCTGAACTGGAGCTGGAACACATTCCGTTCAACCTCGCTGACCTGATCGGCAGCTGCGCCCAGTCGTTCCAGCACAGCGCGGCGCAACGCGGGCTCGATCTGGCCCTGGCGATTCCCGAGGACATGCGCGCCTTGCAGGTTCAAGGCGACCCGACGCGGATCCGGCAGATTCTGGTCAACCTGGTGGGCAATGCGCTGAAGTTCACCGAGCAAGGCCGCGTCAGTATCGAACCGCAATGGCAGTCACTGGATCACGAACTGCTGTGGTTCACCTGCACCGTGCGCGACAGCGGCATTGGCATCTCGGCCGAAAGCCTGGAGTTGATGTTCAACGCGTTCCAGCAGGCCGACAGTTCTATTTCAAGGCGTTACGGCGGCACCGGGTTGGGGTTGCCGATTGCCCGCACCCTGGCCGAACGGATGGGCGGCACCTTGCGCGCCCAGAGCGAAGAAGGCCGGGGCTCGGTGTTTACCCTGGAAATTCCGTTGGCCCTTTATAAGCAGTCGCTGCCGGAGTTGAAACCACGGACACAGAGCGGCGACGGCCATGGTGAAGGACGCAATGTGCTGCTGGTGGAGGACAACCCGGTCAACCAGACGGTGATCGAAGCAATGTTGCGCAGTCTGGGCTTTACTGTCAGCGTCGCGACCGATGGCGCGCAGGCGGTGCAAAGCGCCAAAAGCCTGATATTTGAAGCGATTCTGATGGATTGCCGACTGCCGATCATCGACGGCTACGAAGCAACCCGCCAGATCCGCCTGCTCCCCGGCTGCGCAGACTTGCCGATCATCGCCCTGACCGCCAATGCCTTGCAGGGCGACCGTGAAGCGTGTTTATCAGCTGGAATGAACGATTACCTGGCCAAGCCCTTCAAACGCACTGATCTGCAGCAAATTTTGCAGCGCTGGGTGCAGTAGTACAGGCCTTTCGACCATCTGCGACTGGCGTGAAAGGCGAAAGTGCGGCAGTCTTAGGCACCCGAACAGGCCCGAAAAGGGGCTTGAATAATAATTTCAGTGCACAAGTGTACATTCATGTCCTTGGTGCTGTGACTTTCACCACAACGCAATAGTCTATGAGTAGGCTGCTGACTCGAGGCATGAACGCCTCGGTCGGCCGGGAAGATTTGCCCCACCCTGCCGCATGGGACTATTGAGGAGCTCGCATGACCCAACAAAACGCCTTTACTCGGGAAGACCTGCTGCGCTGCAGTCGCGGTGAGCTGTTCGGCCCGGGTAACGCACAACTGCCCGCGCCGAACATGCTGATGGTGGATCGCATCACCCATATCAGTGCCGAGGGTGGCAAGTACGGCAAAGGTGAATTGGTCGCCGAGCTGGATATCACTCCTGACCTGTGGTTTTTCGCCTGCCACTTCGAAGGTGATCCGGTGATGCCAGGCTGCCTGGGCCTCGACGCCATGTGGCAACTGGTCGGTTTCTTCCTCGGCTGGCAAGGTCTGCCGGGCCGTGGCCGTGCGCTGGGTTCGGGCGAAGTGAAATTCTTTGGCCAGGTCCTGCCGACCGCCAAGAAAGTCACCTATAACATTCAGATCAAGCGCGTGCTGAAGGGCAAGCTGAACCTGGCCATCGCCGATGGTTCGGTCAGTGTCGACGGCCGCGAGATCTACACCGCCGAAGGCCTTCGGGTCGGCGTTTTCACCTCCACTGACAACTTCTAAGGGTTATCCGCATGCGCCGCGTCGTTATCACTGGTCTGGGCATCGTATCGTGCCTGGGCAATGACAAAGAGACCGTCTCCGCTAACCTGCGTGCAAGCCGCCCTGGCATCCGGTTCAACCCGGAATATGCCGAAATGGGTCTGCGTAGCCAGGTTTCCGGCTCCATTGACCTTCCCCTCGAAGAGCTGATTGATCGCAAGATCTATCGCTTCGTCGGCCACGCGGCGGCGTACGCCTACCTGGCCATGAAAGACGCCATCGCAGACTCCGGCCTGACCGATGAGCAAGTCTCCAACCCGCGTACCGGCCTGATCGCCGGTTCCGGTGGCGCCTCCACGCTGAACCAGATGGAAGCGCTGGACATCCTGCGCGAGAAAGGCGTGAAGCGCGTTGGCCCATACCGCGTCACGCGGACCATGAGCAGCACCGTTTCCGCTTGTCTGGCCACACCGTTCAAGATCAAGGGCCTGAATTACTCCATCGCTTCTGCCTGCGCCACCAGTGCTCACTGCATCGGCAACGCCATGGAACAGATCCAGATGGGCAAGCAGGACGTCGTGTTCGCCGGCGGCGGTGAAGAAGAGCATTGGAGCCAATCGTTCCTGTTCGACGCCATGGGCGCACTGTCCAGCCAGTACAACGAAACCCCGGAAAAAGCTTCCCGTGCCTACGACGCCAAGCGTGACGGTTTCGTCATCGCCGGCGGTGGCGGCATGGTCGTGGTCGAAGAGCTGGAACACGCTCTGGCCCGCGGCGCGAAGATCTACGCGGAAATCGTTGGCTACGGCGCGACCTCCGACGGCTACGACATGGTCGCCCCAAGCGGCGAAGGCGCCATCCGCTGCATGCAGATGGCCATGTCCACCGTCGATACTCCGATCGACTACCTGAACACCCACGGCACCTCGACTCCGGTCGGCGACGTCGCGGAAATGAAAGGTGTGCGTGAAGTGTTCGGCGACAAGGCCCCGGCCATCAGCTCCACCAAGAGCCTGTCGGGTCACTCCCTGGGCGCCGCCGGCGTTCACGAAGCGATCTACTGCATGCTGATGATGGAAGGCAACTTCATGGCGGGCTCCGCCAACATCGAAGAATTGGACCCGGAAGTGGCAGACATGCCGATCCTGACCAAGACTCGCGAAGACGCCACCATCAACACCGTGATGAGCAACAGCTTCGGCTTCGGTGGCACCAACGCCACCCTGGTACTGAAGCGCTGGACCGGCAAGTAATACTCCGCCGTCTCGCAGCACACAAAAACGCCCCGACTGGTTCGGGGCGTTTTTTTATGCCTGAAAAAATGTGCACTGCGATGCTTTTTGTAGGAGCCAGGGGGGGGGGGGGGGGGGGGGGGGGGGGGAGGGGGGGGGGGGGGGGGGGGGGGGGGGGGGGGGGGGGGGGGGGGGGGGGGGGGGGGGGGGGGGGGGGGGGGGGGGGG
>NZ_JBXAJV010000016.1:0-176456 GCF_058797635.1 Pseudomonas sp. GW823-FHT02C02
TCACGGTTGACTGCGGTTCGTACCTTCAGTCTGGCACTCAAGATGCCGAGGTGAGGAGGAGTCCATCCCATTGCTTTGGGTCGATGACTGCCCTTCGCGACGGGCAGAAATCGGCCAGGAGCGGACTGCCTGCCCTATTAATAAATCTGAGAATTATCTGGCTGGCCTCGTAAATCCGGATCCCGCCAGCCCAGGCGTTACTGCCCAATAGGGTCAAAACAAGGATCTGTGGAGCAATATTCAGTCGGCAAGCGTGGCTGCTTCGATACATAGCGCACCCTCTGAGATTCATCAGGCAAACCAATCAAACCCATTGCCAGAGTGCAAGCGCATAAGCGCTACGGTTCCGCGATGGTGAACCAGAAATCGAACTTGTCGAAATGGGTCAGCATGTCTTTAAACTTGTCCTTGTCGCCTTCTATTTTCACTTCGCCACTGTCCGATAAGTTGCCCAGTTTCAGTTTGCCCAAGGCGATGTCATCGAGGGTGGTCCGGTTAAGAGTGACCGTGCCGTCGGTCTTATCCAATGGCTTGCCTTTTTTGTAGTTCATGACGCCGTTTTTTACAGTCAATACGTACGTGGCGTTGGTGTCCGGGAAGTTGAGGTTGAACGTATAGGACTTCTCGCCGACTTTCGGGCCATTCAAGTGAATGGCAAGGAAGTCGAGAAACATTTCAGTGGTCATGCCGCGAATGATGTCAGGTGAACTGGTGTTGGGCGTGACCATTTTCTTGACGCCCCCACGCAGTTCTTGGGCGCCGGACAGATAGAAGTTTCGCGCAGGCCCCGATTCAGCCTGGTAACCCATCTGTTCCAGGGCGTCAGCCTCGACAGAACGAGCAGCCTGGTTCTTCGGATCGGCGAACACTACCTTGTTGGCGACAGTCGCCGCCCAGCGGTAGTCGCCTTGGGCATAGGCTTCCTGAGCGGTTTTGACCATCTTGTCGGCACCCACCATTTCGACGTACTTCTTAGCCTCCTCGGTTGGTGGTAATGGATCGAAGTTGGCCGGGTTACCGTCCCAGAAGCCCAGGTAGAGTTGATAGGTCGCGCGCACGTTATGTTTGAGATTGCCGTAGTAGCCGCGGTTATAGAACTCTTTCGCCAGGCTGTCAGGCAGGACGAACGCCTCGGCGATCTCGTTCATGGTCATGCCCTGGTTGGCCATGCGCAGCGTCTGATCGTTAATGTACTTGTAGAGGTCGCGCTGTTTCTCCAGATGCTGCACAACGCGATCATTACCCCACTGCGGCCAATGGTGGCTACCGAACGACACCACGGCATCCGCCCCCCACAGATCAATGGTTTGCCCCAGGGCACTCGCCCACTTTTGCGCGCTGCGAACTTTTGCACCACGCAGGGTCAGAATGTTGTGCAAGGTGTGGTTGCCATCCTCGGCCAAGTCAATGGCTTTGAATTGCGGGAAGTAGAACAGCATTTCAGCCGGAGCTTCTGTGCCGGGCGCCATTTGGAACACCACCTCGATCCCGTCGACGGTGAGTGTTTCTCCGGTTTTCTCGATCAGTTTGTTCGGTTCGAGCAGGGTGATGGTGCCTGCTGCTGTGGTTATACCCAAGCCACCACTGACCGTACCTTTTGGGTCTTTTGGCAACAGATTGCCGTACATGTAAGAAGCGCGACGGCTCATCGCGGTGCCGGCAAACACATTTTCACTGACCGCTTCTTCCATAAAGCCTTCAGGGGCGATCAGCGGCACTTTGCCGGACTTCACATCGGCGTCGTCGACCATCGCGCGCACGCCAGCGAAGTGGTCAACATGCGAGTGAGTAAATATCACGGCAGACACTGGTAGTTTTTCAACTTTGTCATTGACCAGCCCCAGCGCCGCTTTGGCTGTTTCCGCCGAAGTCAGTGGGTCAATGACGATCCAGCCAGTCTTGCCACGGATGAAGGTAATGTTGGCCAGATCGATATTGCGTACCTGGTAGATACCATCCACCACTTTGAACAACCCTCGAATCGTCAGCAACTGCGATTGCCGCCACAGACTCGGGTTGACGGTGGCCGGTGTCGGGCCTTCTTGCTTGAGAAAGTCGTACTGAGACAGGTCGATAACGGTATTGCCCGCATCGCCCTTGATCACAGGACTGGGTAAATCGGCAACGAAACCGTGGTTCGCATCGTCGAAGTCTTGTTTATTGGCAAAGGGCAAATAGCTGAGCAAAGCATCGTTGGCTTTTCGAGTTGCATCGGTGGCGTCGTTAGGTGCGGCGTGCACCGCGCCGATTACCACGCAACTCGATAACACCGCGAGTACTATTTGTCTGGGAAGCAGAGCTAGCATGTCGTGTCTCCTCATGTTTGCAAGCACACTCCCGAAACAGCTTCTGACGTCGGGAATAATTTCGTACAAAGCAATGAAAAACGCAGGTCATAACAGGGTGGCTGCATGGCGCATTGGGGGCTGTGCGACGGTGCTCCACTGACTCGATACTCTAGCTCCGCACCCTGGTCCGCATTTATTGTGTTTACCCTTGGAGTATTACGATGCCAAGGCCTGCAGAGTTGAGATAAATCAAGCAGTCAGTGATCGTGTATGCGGTTAGTGAGGACGGGAGAACGCCCGTGGAATTGACAGGCAGCTTCTGGCCGAAAGCACACATCACTCACGTTGTTGACATCCGCGAAATCGAAAGGGCAGTGCCCAGCCCCCTAGCGTAGAATTCCCAAACCGCGCCCACCCCGAGACGGACCCTCAATGCAAACCCCAGCCCCTCAACATCCCCTCTGGAAAACCTACCTCCTTTTCCTCGCTCCCATGGTCCTCTCCAATTTCCTCCAATCCATGTCGGGCACCATCAACAGCATCTACATCGGCCAAATGCTCGGCACCCAGGCCCTGGCCGCCGTGTCGGGCATGTTCCCCATCGTCTTCTTCTTCATCGCCCTGGTCATCGGCCTCGGCGCCGGTGCGGGTGTGCTCATCGGCCAAGCCTGGGGCGCGCGCGAGCCGCACTTGGTGAAAACCATCGCCGGCACCACGTTGCTCCTGGGCGCAATGATCGGACTGGTAGTGGCGATTTTGGGCAGCGTCTTTGCACGGCCCGCCCTGCAAGGCCTCGGCACACCGGCCGACGTGATTGACGATGCGGTGTCTTACGCCCACGTGATGATGTGGATCATGCCGTCGCTGCTGGTCTACGTGCTGTTCACTCAGCTGCTGCGCGGGGTCAGCGATACGGTGTCGCCGTTGATTGCGTTGGTGGTGTCGACGTGTATCGGGTTGGCGCTGACGCCAGCGTTGATTCGTGGGTGGTTCGGGTTGCCGATGATGGGGATTCAGAGTGCAGCGTATGCGGGGCTGGCGGGGAATTTGTCAGCGATGGGCTGGTTGGCGTGGCGCCTGATTCGCAAGGGGCATCCGTTGGCGCCGGATCGGGAGATGTTTGCGGCGATGCGCCTGGACCTGGTGATTCTCGGCAAGGTGTTGCGCATCGGTTTGCCGACCGGGTTGCAGATGGTGGTGTTGTCGGTGTCGGAGTTGGTGATTCTGGCGCTGGTGAATCGGCACGGTTCACAGGCGACGGCGGCGTATGGGGCGGTGACGCAGATCGTCAATTACGTGCAGTTTCCGGCGTTGTCGATTGCGATCACCGCGTCGATCCTTGGCGCTCAGGCGATCGGGGCAGGGCGGCTTGAGCGCATGGGGCCGATTTTGCGCACGGGGCTGTTGATCAATGTGTGCCTGACCGGTGGTCTGGTGGTGTTGGGGTATTTGCTGTCGCACTGGTTGCTGGGGTTGTTTCTCACCGAGGATTCGACCCGGGCGATGGCGGAGCATCTGCTGCACATCATGCTCTGGAGCCTGTTGGTGTTTGGCTTTCAGGCGATTGTCGGCGGCATCATGCGCGCCAGTGGTTCGGTGCTGGTACCAATGGCGATTTCGATTTTCTGCGTGGTCGGCGTGCAGTTGCCGGTGGCGTATCTGCTGGACGGGCAGTTTGGGTTGCAGGGCGTGTGGATGGCCTTTCCCGTGGCGTACCTGGGCATGCTGGTGTTGCAGACGGCGTATTACAAAAAGGTCTGGAAGCATCAGGCGATCGAGCGGTTGGTGTAGCGCCGCGCCATAAAAAATGGGCTGCCGTGCAAACGGCGGCCCATTTTTTTGGATGGCGCGCGGTCGTTGCTTATTCCTCGATGACTTCCGGCGACACCACCCACACGCTGCACGGCATTTTGTACAGCAGGTGTTCCACTGTGCTGCCGATCAGCCGCCCGATGCCGCGGTGGCCAACCCGGCCCATGACGATCACGTCGACGTTGTAGGCATCGGCATAACTGGACAGGACTTTGGCCGGGTTGCCCATCACCATGTGCCGCTGTTCCGGCGGAATGCCGTTGCGTTCGGCCAGCGCGTTGAAGGCTTCACCTTGGGCGTCGAACAGGGTTTTGGCCTTGGTCGAGGAGAAGAATTTGGTGGCGTCGCCGAAACCGAACTCATCAGCGCCGATGGACGACAGGTCATAGGCGTACACCACGTCGACCTGGGCGTTGCAGGCCGTGCCCAGCTTCACCGCCTCATGCAGGATGCGGTCATTGAAGCCTTCGTATTGGCCATCGCGATGGAACGGGTCGACGGCCGCGACGATCCGGCGCGGCAAGGCGTGTTGCACGTTGCTGACAAAATGCAGCGGCACCGGGCATTCGCGCAGCAGGTGGATGTCCAGCGGCGTGAACATCATCCGTGAAAGCAGCGATTCGTGTTGCAGCGCCTTGATCACCAGGGTCATCGGCTGCTCTTTGAGGTGGATCAGGATTTCCTGCAACGGACGTTCGACCCAGACCACTTCCGTGGTGACGGTCACGCCGATCTTGCGCAAGGGCCGGGCCTGATCTTCCAGCCACTGGCGGTGGCGCTCGACGTACCCCAGGCGCATCTGCTCCAGGGCGTCCCGGTTGACCAGGCTGGCGGTGGCCAGGCCTTCCAGGAAATCGAACGCGACGATGTGCAGCGCCGCGTCTTGCGCCTTGGCCAGCGCGGCGGCCCGGTCGAACGCGGGGCTGTTTTCCATCAGGGGCGAGGCAATGAGCATAAAGCGTGCTTGTTCGGTCATGACAATTCTCCCTTGGGTCTTCACACAGACGCAGGCCTGAAGTGGCCGCGAGGGTTGGCTGGAGCGTTTACCTGAAGTCCATAGTGGCAATGGTGAGGATGGGCCGCTTGATCTTTGTCAAACCTGCGCGTGTCGGCGCGAGGGCGGCCGACGTTTGGTTGCCTGGGCCATACTGGAAGAGGTTGATCATGATCAACCTGGGCATGAACGGTTTGGCGCACGCTGGCGTCAACTGAATGCAGATCCCCCCGGCCTGGCCGGATTGAGAGTCCAATGAATGAAACCCTCGGTGGCATGACCGGCGCGGCGGCTGCGCTGGGGATCGGCATGCTCATCGGCCTTGAACGCGAACGGCACAAGGGGCGAGGGGACAGCCGTGCCTGTGCCGGTTTGCGCACGTTCGCGATTACCGCGTTGCTGGGGTATGGCGCGATGCAAGTGGGCGGCGGCTTGCTGTTGGGGATCATGGCCACCTGTGTGGCGTTGCTGGTCACGGTGGCGTACTGGCGCAGCCTGAGCGATGACCCGGGCGTGACCAGCGAAGTGGCCTTGTTCACGGTGTTGGTGCTGGGCGGGTTGTGCGTTACCGCGCCGGCGCTGGCCACGGCCATCGGTGTGGCGATGGCGGGGTTGCTGGCGTATCGGCAGAAATTGCATCACTTTGCGCGCAGTCAATTGACCGAGGCGGAAATGCGCGACGCGCTGGTGCTGCTGGTGGCGGTGCTGGTGGTATTGCCGTTGGCGCCGGACCGCTTCATCGGCCCCTATTCGGCAATCAACCTGCGAACCATTTGCGCCTTGACCGTGCTGCTGATGGCGATAGGCGCAGTGGGCCATATTGCCGTGCGAACACTCGGCAGCCGTTACGGCTATGCGCTCAGTGCCATCGCCTCCGGGTTTGCCTCCAGCACTGTGACCATCGCCACGATGGGGCATCGGGTCAGCGCGGAGCCCGGCAACATCAAGATCCTCGGCGCTGCGGCGATTTTCTCCAACCTGGCCACCTTCACGCAGGTCGGCCTGATCCTGGGGGCGGTTGAACCCGATCTGCTGCGTCACGTGTGGGGACCGCTGTTGTGCGGGACCATCGCCACCGCGCTCTATGGCCTGGGTCTGATGTTTCACAAGCCGGTGGCCGGCCCCAGCCAGCCGATCAAGGTCGGTGGGGCCTTCAACCTCAAGCTGGCCGTGGTGGTCGCGCTGGCCATGACCGGTATTACTTTTCTGTCGTCGATGATGCTCAACTACTTCGGCGAGGTGGGGGTGATGCTGACGGCAGCCTTCACCGGGTTCGCCGATGCGCATGCCTCGACGGCCTCGATTGCGGCCCTGGCCAAGTCCGGGTTGTTGCCGTTTGATGTCATTGCCGCGCCTGTGCTGCTCGCGGTCAGCAGCAATTCCCTGAGCAAATGCGTCGTGGCCTGGGTCAGCGGCGGGCGCCGGTTCGCCGTGTATGTGGTGCCCGGCCAGGTGTTGCTGACACTGGCGATGTGGGCGGGCCTCTGGTTGCTCTGAGGCCCTGTTTGCGATCTAGTCATCGGGCGACAGTCGTTTGAAGCGGCAGGCGTTGCCACCGGCTCGCTTGGCCAGGTACATGGCCCCGTCAGCCTGTTCGAGCAGGTCTTCGACACTCGCGCCATTGGCAGGAAACAGGCTGATCCCGACGCTGATGGCCGTGTTGATGCGGTGCGCATCGATCATGAACGGCTCACCGATCGCGGCGATCAGCTTGTTGGCCAGGGCTTCAAGCTGGTCGGCTTGTTCCATGCACGTGATCAGGATTGCGAACTCGTCGCCACTCAAGCGAGCGACCACGTCAGACCTGCGCACGGACTGGCCCAGGCGCTCGGCGACGGCCACCAGCAGCTTGTCGCCACAGGCGTGTCCCAACGTGTCGTTGACCGATTTGAAGTGGTCCAGGTCGATAAACATCAACGCCAGTGGCTGCTGGTGTTTGGTGGCGTGGTTGATCGCCTGATTGAGCAGGTTCAGAAACAGACTGCGGTTGGGCAATCCAGTCAGGGCGTCATGGAACGCCAGTTGCTGCATGTTGGCGCGTTCTTCATCCGTGACCTTGAAATTGTGCAGGATGGCGATGAAATGCGTCACCACGCCATGAGGGTCGAGCACGGGGGTGATGATCTGATTGACCGTGCAGCTGGCGCCGTCCTTGCGTCGCTCGACCATTTCGCCCTGCCAGGGCAGGCCCGCCAGAATCGTCAGCCACAGGTCACGGTAGAAGGTGGAACTTTGTCGACCCGAAGACAGCAGGTGCGGGGTTTTCCCCACCAGTTCCGGCTTGGAATAGCCGCTCAAGCGGCAGAACGCATTATTGATCCAGACGATGCATCCCGTGCGCTCGGTGATCAACACCGGGTTAGTCGCAGCGTCCCATGCTCTTGCCAACACCTGCTGGTCATATTCGATCATTGCCCCCTCCCATGTAGCCCTGGACGCATCAGGCCTTGATTCAGGCTAAGAGGAAGGGGCCGGGAATCTGTTGATCAAAATCAACTTTTACGGACGCAACGGGCATCAAAAACGCGCGTTATAGCTGATAAAGATCAAGTTGCCCGAAGCAGGAACGCTCACTCTGAATAACTGTTCATTCCATTGAAACGACCACGTGCCGAGGTGCCCCATGTCGCAGACTCAGCGTTTACTGTTAATCGCTCCCCAAAACATGACCCACACGCCGGCCTTCGACCGTGCCGCCGCGTTGTCGCTGGCCATGCAGATGCCCTTGCACATCGTCGCCTTCGATTATTTGCAGGCCCTGGCGGTGGCGGGGTTGTTCGCCCCCGAACAGATCAGCCTGGCCCGTGACGGGTATTTGCAAACCCATCGGGAATGGCTCGCCGAGCAAGCCGCGCTGATGAGAAAGCATGGCGTCGAGGTCACCAGCGAGGTGGTCTGGGTGCAGCATCCGTATGAGGAGATCCTGCATTTCGTCAACGAGATGTCCTTGGCGTTGATCATCAAGGATGCGCAGGAAGAGTCAGCCTTGAAGCGCGTGTTTTTCACGCCGCTGGACTGGCAGTTGTTGCGCGATTGCCCGGTGCCGGTGCACCTGGTGACCAACGCCGTCAACCCTAAGCCGCACAACGTGCTGGCCATCATCGATGTGTTGCGCAGCGAGGACCATGACCACGTGTTCAACGACCAGATCATCGACGCCGCAGCGAAGCTGGCCTCCGTGTGTGGTGCAACCCTTGAGCTGGTGCATGTGTATGACTGGACGGCCGTGTATGCCCAGGACATTGGCTTTGGCGCGCTGCCATTGGCCGTCGGGATTTATGAAACCCTGGGCAGCGCCCAGCACGAAGCGTTTGCGGCGATTGCCGAACGCCACGGGGTAGCGCCGCAAAATCGCCATTTCATCGAGGGCGCGCCGCTGACGAGCATTTGTGATTTTGCTGCTGAGCACCGCACCGATGTCATCGTCATGGGGACGGTGCAGCACAAGGGGCTGAACAAGCTGTTGGGGACCACGGCCGAGCAACTGTTGCATCGGGCGCCTTGCAGCGTATTGGCCATCAAGCCGGGCCGGGTTTTACAATCCTGAAGGCTGGATCGTCCCGCGATGAACCGTTGGCCTGAACATCGCGGGACGATTTTTTACAGGGCTAGACGGTGAATGACCTGACGCGTGTCATCAGGATCGTTGTGTGTTTCGAAACCCAGCGCTTTGGCCAGGTCACGCATCGGCGTGTTGCTGGCGGAGTCCACCGAATACATCTGGCGGAAACCGTTCTTGCGCGCGGCTTTGATCAAATGCTCCATCAACAAGGTGCCCAGGCCCAGGTGCATCCATTCATCGGCGACGGTCACGGCGCATTCACATTCATGTTCCCCCGTAGCGGCATAGCGGCTGACACCGATCTCGATCAGTTGGCCATTTTCGTGGACCAGCGCAATGAAAGCCGTGCGCTGTTTGTTATCGGTGTCCATCAGCTGGTCGAGCATCGCCGTGCCGGGTTCGTTGATCTGTGCGAGAAAGCGCATATGCCGGGACTCGGGCGACAGGCGCTTGATAAACGCGCGTTCACGTTCGCGGTCTTTTTCCGCCAGTGGCCGGATCAGCACATGACGCCCGTCCTTGAGCGCTTCGATCCAGTATTTGCCGGTGACGGCGGCATAGGCCGCAGCGGCTCGGTCATTGTGGTCTTTGACAGTCAGCATGGGGTGTTCCTCCATCCGGTTTGAAAGGTGGGCGGCACGATGACGAGCCGTTCGGTGACTTCCTTTCTACGCCGTTGGCGACGCCTGAATCTGATCTGGATCAGAGAGTCGCGACGGCAGGCGTTGATTGGCTCATGTTTGATGTAAATCAAGCGGGAGGAGGGGGCGAGGAGCGCAGTCTTGGACACTTGCCGGCGTTTGATGACCGGTGTCGAGCCGAGGTGTGTGATGGGCCAATACCAACGTTTGTTGCTGATCGCCGACCAAACCCTGCATCAGTCCCCCGCCATGTTGCGGGCCGTCGCGCTGGCCAGGGCGAGCGGGGCTGAACTGGCGGTGCGGGCCTTTGTCGAGCCGGCGCCGGTGGTGCATGTGTGGGAAGACAAAATCGACGACGCACGCTATCAGGGCTATTTGCGCCGCTACCGTCGCTGGGCCGCCGATGAAGTCGAACGGCTCAACGAGATGGGGCTGGACGCAACGGTCGAGGTGGTGTTCACCACCCATCCGCTGCTGGATATTCTGCGAACGGTCGAAGACTTCAAGCCGGATCTGCTGATCAAGGATGTCACCTTCGAACCGTTGCTCAAACGGGTGTTCATCACACCGCTCGATTGTCACTTGCTGCGCGAGTGCTCGGTGCCCGTGCACTTGGTCAACCAGGCGCGTTACGGCTTGCCGCACCGGGTCGTGGCGGCGGTGGACCCGTTCGACCCGTCGACGCAAATCAATGGCTTGAATGACACGATCATCCAGACCGCGAACGCCCTGGCCCTGCAATGCGACGCTCCGCTGCACCTGCTTTACGCCTACGACTTGTCACCGGCGTTCAACGGCGATGCGCCGTTGGCCAGCGGTGGCTGGGACGTGGATTTAATCGAGGAACTGCGCCAATCCTTGCACCAGGCCTTTGTCGCCCTTGCGGATCGCTACGGTGTACCGCCAGAGCGGCGGCATTTCGTGATGGGCCTGCCCGTGCCGGTGATCAGTGAATTCGTCGAGCACTACCTGGCGGATGTGGTGGTGATGGGCACGGAGCACAGAGTGGGGATCGACCGGTTGATCGGCAGTAACACCGAGCGGGCGCTGTACTCGGTGCCGGGCAGCATTCTGGCCGTCAGGTCGAACGTCAGGGGGTGAGCACGATGGCACCCTTGAACTGCCCGGCCCGTAAACAGGCGAGCGCCTGGTTGGCGTCTTCCAGGGCAAAACGGGTGACGTCGCAATGCACAGGCGTGTGTTGCAGTTCTTCGAAAAACGCGGTGCCGTCTTCACGGGTCAGGTTGGCCACCGAGCGCACGCTGCGTTCGCCCCACAGCAGCCGATAAGGGAACGCGGGAATGTCGCTCATGTGAATACCGGCGCAAATCACGCAGCCGCCCTTGGCAGTGACGGCCAGTGCCAGCGGCACCAGCGCACCGACGGGGGCGAAAATCAGGCTGGCATCGAGCAGGTGCGGCGGAGGCTGGTCCGATGGACCGGCCCACTCGGCGCCCAGTGACCGGGCATAGGCCTGGCCTTCGCTGTCCTCAGGTCGAGTGAAGGCCGATACCCGTTGACCCCGGCCCCGCGCCACCTGAATCGCCAGATGCGCGGCGGCCCCGAAGCCATAAAGGCCCAGGTGCCGAGCGCCCTTGGCCATTTGCAACGCGCGAAAGCCGATCAGCCCGGCACACAGCAATGGCGCGGCCTGGAGGTCCGAGAGCACCTCGGGAATAGGGAAACAGAAACGCTGGTCGGCCACGGTGTACTCGGCATAACCGCCGTCCAGGTGACAACCGGTGAACTGCGCGTGGTCGCAAAGGTTTTCCCGGCCCGAAGTACAGAACGCGCATTCACCGCAGGTCCAGCCCAGCCACGGAACGCCGACCCGCCGGCCGATCCAGTCGGGCGCGACCTCGCTGCCCACCGCCGTGACTTCGCCGACGATTTCATGGCCGGGTACCCGTGGCAGCACGGCTTGCGGCAATTCACCGTCCACCAGGTGCAGGTCGGTGCGGCACACGCCGCAGGCGAGCACTTTAAGCAGCAATTGATGTGGGCCAGGTATCGGGATGGGACGTTCTTGCAATTGCAACGGTTGGCCGGGGACAGTCAGAACCATGGCGCGCATGACAAAGCTCCAGGCGGGCGAAATCAGCGAGGTTGGCGATGACAGCCGGCGACCATCTGCTTGAGACCTTCCATGTCCTGGATCTTGACGTCGCGGCCGGCGATCTCCACCAGCCCTTGGTCCCGCAGGTGCGCAATGCCCCGGCAAATGGTTTCCAGGCGTAGCCCAAGATAGGAGCCGATTTCTTCGCGACGCATTTTCAGCACGAACTCCTTGGATGAATAGCCACGGATGCTGAACCGTTGGGACAGGTTCAGCAAAAAAGCCGCCAGGCGCTCATCAGAGTTCATGTTGCCCATCAACATCAGCATGCTGTGATCGCGCACGATTTCGCGGCTCAGCAGCCGGTTGAGGTTGTGCTGCAACGACGGCAGGGTTTGCGCCAGTTTTTCCAGCTGCGCAAAGTGAATGGGGCAGACTTCGCTGTCCTCCAGGGCAAACGCCGTGCAAGCGTGCGCATCGGCACTGATGGCATCCAGACCGAGCATTTCGCCGGGTATGTGAAACCCGGTGACTTGTTCACGGCCATCGACGGACACCACGCAGGTCTTGAATGAGCCGATACGCACTGCGTAAAGCGAACGCAGAGGGTCACCGGTGCGGTACAGCGCGGCGCCCTTTTTGACCTTGAAGCGTTGCACGATCAGCGTATCGAGCCGTTCGACCTCCTCTCCGGTCATGCCAATGGGAAGACACAACTCCAACACACTGCAGCTGGAACACGCAGACTTGAGGTGATGAACTTGCAGGGGACGAATTTCAGGCATGGGGGCGGACGCCATCTGGGAGTGGTTTAAGCATAGTTGGTGAGCCATCGGGGAGGAGCTTCATTCGGGCGTTTGACGGGGTAATAGACGAACGGGAAAACCGTCCCTTACGGTTTGATTTTCATGGCATTTCAACGCCCTTCAACTTGAGCGCCGACGGCGATACTTGATGTAAATCAAGTCCCGAGCGTTCCAGACTCCCAGAATTGGTCAAGGATTGCCGGCCGGTCGGACCTTTTACGGAGAACTTCATGAGCGATTTCCTGAGTGATGAGCAACTGGAGGGGCTGGACGCCTATTGGCGGGCATCCAATTACCTGGCCGTCGGGCAGATCTACCTCAAGGACAACCCGCTGCTGCACCAGCCTTTGACCCTGGCGCACATCAAGCCGCGTTTGCTCGGTCACTGGGGCACAACGCCGGGGCTGAACCTGATCTATACGCACCTCAACCGGCTGATCAAACAGTACGACTTGAACATGCTGTTCGTCGCAGGGCCTGGTCACGGCGGCCCCGCCGTGGTGGCGCAGACTTACCTGGAAGGCACCTATACCGAGTGTTACCCCTCGGTGGAGCGCGACACCAACGGCCTGGTTTGTCTTTTCCGGCAGTTTTCCTGGCCTTACGGAATCTCCAGCCATGTGTCGGCGCAGATTCCGGGTTCGATCCATGAAGGCGGCGAACTCGGTTACAGCCTGGTCCACGCCTATGGCGCGGCGTTCGATAATCCCGATTTGATCGTCGCCTGCGTGATTGGCGACGGTGAAGCCGAAACCGGCACGCTGGCGGCGAGCTGGCACTCCAACAAGTTTCTCAATCCGGCGCGTGACGGGGCGGTATTGCCGATCCTGCACCTCAATGGTTACAAAATCGCGAACCCCACGGTGCTGGCCCGAATCAGCGAGGATGAGCTGTCGGCCCTGATGTATGGCTATGGCTACGACCCGTATTTCGTTGAAGGTGATGAGCCGGCGCAGGTGCATCAGGCCCTGGCCCGGACGCTGGACACGATGGTGCTGAAAATCCGCGAGATCCAGCGCGAAGCGCGCCAGCCTCGGTCATCCGGGGCGCCAGAGCGGCCGCTTTGGCCGATGTTGGTGTTGCGCACCCCCAAAGGCTGGACCGGACCGAAATTCGTCGATGGCCATCGTGTCGAAGGCACCTGCCGTGCGCATCAGGTGCCCTTGGCCGATTTCCAGCAACCGATTCATCTGCGGCAACTGGAGGAATGGCTCCACAGTTACCGACCCGATGAGCTATTTGATGCCAATGGCGCGTTGTTGCCCGACATCGCGGCGCTGGCACCGACCGGGCATCGGCGCATGAGTGCCAATCCCCATGGCAACGGAGGCGCGTTGTTGCGACCGCTGGACCTGCCGCGATTTGCCGACTACGCGGTGAAACTCGAGGCTCCCGGCAGCCTGCGCGCCGAGGCCACGCGCGTCTTGGGCACGTTTTTGCGCGACGTGATGAAAAACAGCCTGGCCTCGAACAACTTTCGCCTGTTCGGCCCGGATGAAACCGCCTCGAACCGGCTGGACGCGGTCTACGAGGTCAGCGCCAAGACATGGATGGCGCCACTGGAGGCGGACGACAACCATTTGGCCGCCGATGGCCGGGTCATGGAAATCCTCAGCGAACAGGTGTGCGAGGGCTGGCTAGAAGGCTATCTGCTGACCGGGCGACATGGCCTGCTGTCCTGTTACGAGGCGTTCATCCATATCGTCGATTCGATGGTCAATCAGCACGCCAAATGGCTGAAAACCGCCAGCGAAGTGCCGTGGCGCAAACCGATTGCTTCGCTCAATTATTTGCTGACCTCCCATGTCTGGCGTCAGGACCATAACGGCTTCTCCCATCAGGACCCCGGGTTCATCGATCTGGTGGCGAACAAAAAATCGGACGTGGTGCGCATCTACCTGCCGCCCGACGCCAATTGCCTGTTGTCGGTGGCTGACCATTGCCTCAAGAGCTGCAATTACATCAACGTCATCGTCGCCGGCAAACAACCGGAATGGCAGTGGCTGGACATCGATGCCGCCATTTGCCATTGCCAGGCCGGCATTGGTCGCTGGGGGTGGGCCAGCCAGAACGATGACGACCCCGACGTGGTCATGGCCTGCGCCGGCGATGTGCCGACCCTCGAAACCCTGGCCGCCGTGACGCTGTTGCGCGAGTACGTGCCGGACTTGCGGGTGAGGGTGGTCAATGTGGTCGACTTGATGGTGTTGCAGCCGTCCTATCAGCATCCCCACGGGATGTCGGACTCGGCGTTTGATGAGCTGTTCACCGTCGACAAACCGGTGATTTTCGCCTTCCACGGTTATCCCGCGCTGATCCACCGCCTGCTCTACAAACGCACCAATCATGACAATTTCCACGTCCGGGGCTTCAAGGAGGAGGGCGCGACCACCACCCCGTTCGACATGGCGGTAATCAACAATCTGGATCGGTATCAACTGGCGCTGGACGTTGTCGAGCGGGTGCCGCGGCTGCGCGATCAGCTGCAAACCGAGCGGTCGCGCTACTGGTCGACGATGGAGCGGCACAAGCTCTACCTCATCGAACACGGACAAGACATGCCCGAGGTGCTGAACTGGCAATGGGCGCTGGCAAATCCCTGAGTCTTGCCGCGCCGCGGTGCGTGTCGAATGTTCACCTGACGGGAGTCACATCATGAGCCAGTATCAACGCTTGTTACTCATCATCAACCCGGCCCTGCGCCATTCCCCGGCGATCAAACACGCGGCGGCATTGGCCAGGGCCAGTGGCGCGAGCCTGCATATCGCCGCTTTCATTCCTTCGTTCAAATTGTTGTCGCTGCTGGAGGAAGGTGATCGGGAACAGGCCCGTCAGCGCTACCTGCAAGACCATCGTGATTGGCTCCAGGTGCAGGCCGAGACGCTGCGTTGCGAGGGCATCGATGCGACCACGGAGGTGGCCTGGGCCGAGGATATGGAGCAAGACATCCTCGATCATGTCACGGAAATGCAGCCCGACCTGTTGATCAAGCAGGTGCAGCACGAGTCAGCGCTCAAGCGCGCCTTTTTCACCCCGCTGGATTGGTACTTGCTGCGCCACTGTCCGATGCCGGTGTATCTGGTGGGCGGGCGCGGCGACGGCTGGCCGCGCAAGATCGTGGCCGCGGTGGAAGTGTCCGACACCGAGTCCCCCGACAATACGCTGAACGACCGCATCATCAGGCAGGCCAACAGCCTGGCCATCCAGTGCGATGCCGAATTGCATTTGCTGTACGCCTGTGACATTTCGGCGGCCTTTCTGGCGGACATGGATGGATTGACCCTGGCGGACCTGACCAAAGCACTGCGCAAGGACCTGCAGCAAGCCTTCGTGAAACTCGCCGGCCAATACGGTGTGCCTGCGGATCGTCGTCACCTGGTGTCCG
Organism: Pseudomonas sp. GW823-FHT02C02; assembly: GCF_058797635.1. Lineage (NCBI taxonomy): Bacteria > Pseudomonadati > Pseudomonadota > Gammaproteobacteria > Pseudomonadales > Pseudomonadaceae > Pseudomonas > Pseudomonas sp. GW823-FHT02C02. The sequence continues at coordinate 15,545 of NZ_JBXAJV010000016.1, forward strand.
GCCATCCGGTCAAGGCGTTGAGCGAATTTGCCCACGAACACGAGGTGGATGTGATCGTGATGGGCAAGGTCCAGTCCTCCGGCGTCGACAAGCTCCTGGGCAGCACCACCGAGCACATTTTGTATCAGGTGCCGTGCAACGTGCTGGCGGTCTAGTGGCCCCGGGAGGGCTGCGTGCCTTCGGGCCGGCTATTTGCGCTTCCAGTACTTCTGCATTTCAAGAAACAGGAAGGACGCCGTCCAGGTGATGAGTACCAGACCGGTCAAGGCTTGCAGGCCGGTCAGGTATTTGAGGTTGCCCACCGGTGAAATATCGCCGAAGCCGATGGTCGTGTAGGTGGTGAAGGAAAAGTACACGCAGTCCATGAACGAGCCATCGAAGTTACCCGTCAAGGTGCCCCATTCGCCGGAACGCACCATCAGGTAATAGACCAGTGCGAAGCACCAGACTTCTGTTGCGTGGGCAAACAGGGCCCCGAATACCCCGACGACGATCCTGAAGCGGCTCCAGAGTCTCAGGCGGGGCAGCCAGTCGTTCAGGCGTAACAGGCATTCGTAGTGGATGACCACGACGATGATCACCACCAGTGTATTGATCAGCGTGACTGCCAGCATGGCGAACCTCTAGCGATCGCGCAGTGTCACGGCGAGGGGGAGTGTCAGGACCGGCTTCATGGGCTGAAGCGGGGGGAACTCTTCAGGGGTCAAGGTTTCTTTCTCCAGCAAGAGACGGGCCCCGGCGTCCAGATCGGTGCGGCGGCTCTGCAGCAACGCCTTGGCCCGGGTGTAGGCTTCGTCGAGCAGGGCACGGATGCCCAGGTCGATCTCCCTGGCGGTTTGTTCCGAATAGTCTTTCTCACTGACGCCCTGCATGCTGTCGCCAAGGTAGGTGGCCGTTTTTCGCTCCAGCACCGCCAGACCCAGTTCGGCGCTCATGCCAAACCGGGTGAGCAATTGACGAGCAATATCGGTGGCGCGGGCCAGGTCGTCGGCCGCGCCGGTGGAGATCTGGCCATACGCCAGGAATTCGGCGGCTCGACCGGCCATCAGCACGGCAATCCGGTCCTTGAGCATCTGGCAGCTGATGAGGAAGTGATCTTCAGTGGGGCGCTGCAATGTATAGCCCAGCGAGCCAATGGCCCGGGGCACAATCGAGACTTTATGCACGGGGTCCATGGCCGGCAGACTGCTGGCGGCCAGGGCATGCCCCATCTCGTGATAGGCCACCACCTGACGCTCGTCGGCACGCAACACGCTGCTCTTGCGCTCGACCCCGGCGACAATGCGTTCCACCGCTGCGGTGAAGTCTGCAAGATTGACCGCGTCAGCGCCGCGACGCGTAGCGACGATGGCCGCTTCGTTGACCAGGTTGGCCAGGTCAGCGCCCGTGAAGCCCGTGGTGATGTCGGCAATCTGCTCGCTGTCCAGCGTGGGCTCCACGACGATTTTTTGAAGATGAACCTTGAGGATGGCCTGACGGCCTTTGCGGTCTGGGCGATCGATCAGCAGCTGGCGATCGATCCGACCCGCTCGCAGCAGGGCGGGGTCGAGAATTTCCGGGCGATTGGTTGCGGCAAGTAGAACGACGCCTTCACGCGGATCGAATCCGTCCAGTTCGGCAAGTAACTGATTGAGGGTTTGTTCTTTTTCATCATTGCCGCCAAATGCACCGACGCCACGCATTTTGCCCAAGGCATCCAGTTCGTCGATGAAAATGATACAGGGCGCCGCTTCCCGAGCCTGTTCGAACAAGTCGTGCACGCGGGCGGCGCCGACGCCGACGAACATTTCGACGAACTCAGACCCCGAGATCGAGAAGAACGGCACACCGGCTTCACCCGCGATCGCTTTAGCCACCAGCGTCTTGCCAGTGCCGGGCGGGCCGACCAGCAACGTACCCTTGGGAATGTGCGCACCCAGGCGTGAGTATTTCGCCTTGTCCTTGAGGAATGAAACGATTTCCACCAGTTCGGCCTTGGCCTCATCGATGCCGGCGACATCGGCGAAGGTCACCCCGGTATCGCGCTGGACGAACACTTTGGCGCGGGACTTGCCAATGCTCATCAGCCCGCCCATGCCTTGTTTTTCCGCCAGCCCGCGAAACAGGAAATGCCAGACCACCATGATCAGCACAAAGGGCAACAGCCAGCCCAGCAGGCCACTCAGGAAAGTATTTTCATTGATGCCGGTAAAGCCGACACCTGAATGCGCGAGGTCGCTCGCCAGTGCTGGATCGACCCGCACCGTCGAGAACTGCAGGCGTCCGTCGATGGGCTCTTGAAGCTTGCCGCTGATCTGGTCTTTCTCGATCCGCAAATCGCTGACTTTCTGTTCGCTCAGCAGTTGCAGGAACTGACTGTACGGAATGCTCTGCACCACACGCCGTTCGATAAACAAAAACTGAACGAGGGTCAGCACGACAAACGCAATGGCGAAGTAAGACAGGTTCCATTGGTGGGTTTTTTTCATGGACGTGGCTCAGAGAAGGGGCCGCGGCGGGGATGGCGCAACCGTGAGTCTGGTCAGTGTTTTCTACGCCTGAGCGACAAAAAATCATTGAGTTAAATCAACAATGCTTCTGTGCGCCCGAAGTCGATGGGGACGCCCGCCGAAAGCCTTCCATTAGTTGACAAAGATCAGAGCCACCACGGGATAACCCCTGATACTCAAACAACAGCTTTCCAGCCGCCATCAGTCTGTAGAGCTGCACAAACGCCGACAGGAATCGGGTTTGCGGTAAGGCAATAGGTCGATCCCAGGACGAGGTAGGTGATGCTGAATATCAAACGTATCTTATTGATTGCCCCTTCCGAGATGGTCCGCACCCCGGCATTCGACCGCGCACATGCACTGGCCTGTGCCACCGGTGCCTTGCTGCACATCGTTGCCTTCGACTATGTGCAGGTGCTGGCCGTTGCCGGACTGTTTGACCACGATGCGATGGCTCAGGCGCGGGAAGGCTATTTGCAAGTGCACCGTCACTGGCTGGAGCAGCAGGCCCGGTTCCAGCGGTGCATCGGGTTGCAAGTGACCACTGAAGTGGTCTGGGCCAAATCCAGCCGGGCGAACGTGCTTGAGTACGTCAACGATTTCCATCCGGACCTGGTGATCAAGGACACCCACCATGTACCCGCACTCGACCGCGCGTTCCATCGGCCACTGGACTGGCTGTTGCTGCGCGACTGCCCGTCCCATTTGCATTTGGTCACCGAGGCCAGGAATCCCAAGCCGTTGAACATTCTTGCGGTCATCGATCTGTCCCATCTGGAGGAACTGACGCAGGGTCTCAACGACCGGATTCTCGACCTGGCCTCGACGCTGGCGGCCTCCTGTGGCTCAACCTTGCAACTGCTCAACGTCAGCAGCTGGTCGGTGGTGGGCGACGCAACGATGAGTGTGCCGACGCTGAGTCTGAATGACAGCCTCAGAGATGCGGTCAACGATGCCCAGGAGGAGGCCTTCGAGGCGCTTGCCGAACGCTATGGCATCGACAGGCAACGCCGACACCTGCTGACCGGCATTCCGCACAAAGTCATCGGGTTGTTCGCCAAACGGCACGCATTCGACATGGTGGTGCTGGGGACGGCCTATAGCCATGGGCTCGACCGGTTCATCGGCAGTACCGCCGAGAGCGTATTGAACCGCGCACCGTGCAGTTTGATGTTCGTCAAGCCACGCCCCTGGCTCGACTGAACGGCTACCCGTTGCGCCACAGTTGATAAAAATCAACAGCCCTTGAGCCGAAAGGAGCGATCAATAGCGCTTCCATGAATGTTCAAGGAGACGGCCATGCGAATGACATTTCTTGGTGCTGCGGGCACCGTCACGGGCAGCAAGTACTTGCTGGAGCATCGCGATCAACACGTGCTGATCGATTGCGGATTGTTCCAGGGCTACAAGCAACTGCGCTTGCACAACTGGGATCCTTTCCAGCTGCCGGTTCGCGACCTCCAGGCCATCGTGCTGACCCATGCCCATCTGGATCACAGCGGCTACTTGCCGGTGCTGGCGCGCAATGGTTATCGCGGCCCGGTGTATGCCACGCCCGCCACCTGTGAATTGGTCAAAATCCTGCTGCGAGACAGTGGTCGCTTGCAGGAAGAAGAGGCCGAATTCGCCAATCGACACGGCTTTTCAAAACACGCCCCGGCGTTGCCGCTTTATACCGAGCAGGACGCCGAACGCGCACTGAAGCTGTTGCATCCGGTTGAGTTGCATCACCGGGTCACGATTGTTCCGGGGCTCAGTATTCTGTTGCGCGGGGCCGGGCATATCCTGGGCGCCGCGACCGTTGAAATCGTCGCCGATGGCATCACGCTGGTGTGTTCCGGGGACCTGGGGCGGCCGAACGATCCGTTGATGTTCGCCCCGGAAACCATCGAACAGACCGATTACCTGCTCATAGAGTCGACCTACGGTGACCGTCGTCATCCTGAAGAGTCGCCAGAGAAACAACTGGCCGAGGTCATCACCCACACCGCGCTGCGCCATGGCATCACCCTGGTGCCCTCGTTTGCGGTCGGGCGAGCGCAATTGTTGATGTATCACTTGTACCGACTCAAACAGCAGCACGCGATCCCGGACCTGCCGATCTACCTCAACAGCCCCATGGCGACGGATGTCACGCGCTTGTATCAGCGTTTTCGCAGTGAGCACCGGTTGTCGCTGGAGGACTGCGAAGGCATGTGCCAGGGCACGCATTTTGTGCGGGCGACCCGTGACTCGATCGAGCTGGATCAGCAACGCACCCCGGCGGTGATCATCGCCGCCAGCGGCATGGCGACCGGAGGACGGGTGCTGCACCACCTCAAGGCACTGGCGCCCAATCCGCTCAATACCCTGCTGATTCCGGGCTTTCAGGCCGGCGGCACCCGCGGTGCGCAGATCATCGCGGGTGCGCCTTCGGTGCGTATCCACGGCAAGGAGGTGCCAATCCGGGCCGAGGTGGTGCCGATGGAAACCCTGTCGGCGCACGCTGACGCCGACGAGATCATCGAGTGGTTGCGCGGGTTCAAGCGGCCGCCGAAACACACCTATGTGGTGCACGGCGAGCCCAATGCCTCGGATGTCTTGCGCCGGCGCATCAGCCTGGAGCTGGGCTGGTCGGTTTCGGTGCCGGAATACCGTGACAGCGTCGAGCTCACGCCCATCGATCCGTCTTCAAGTTCATCGTCCTGATAAAAAAGCCCCCTGGCCGGTTTTCCGGCCAGGGGGCGAGGGCTGCTCGGGACTTACTCGCCCTTGATCGGCACGACTTTGTCCGCTTTCATCGCGTCAGGCTTTTTCGGCAGCGAGATGCTCAGCACGCCTTTGCTGAAACTCGCGTCGATCTTCTCGGCATCGACGCCTTTGGGCAAGCTGAACACCCGTTCGAAGGAGCCGTAATGGCGCTCACTGAGGTGATAGCCTTTGCGTTTTTCCTCCTTGTCTTCTTTCTTTTCCCCTTTGATGATCAGGCTGCCGTTGGACAGTTTGATCTCAATGTTTTTCTGATCCATGCCGGGCAGTTCGGCGGTGATTTCGTAGCTTTTGTCTTTCTCGGTGATGTCCACGGCCGGCAGGCTGGGGACCGTCAACTCCTGCGACCATAAAGGCTCGACATCGAACAGCCCACGACTGAAGGGGGATAGCCCCCGGCCGTGACCAAAGTCCGAGAACAGTTGATCGACCTGCTGCCGGAGTTTTTCCAGAGGTCTCCAAAGGTCTGTCGTGACGGAGGGCTGATTCCCTTTTTCCTCAGTCTTTATCGGCATTTTTTTCACGGAATTGCTCATTTTCAATACTCCTCTTGGGATTGAAGGGTGGACTGAACATCCCTCGCTGCATTCCACCCGGAAAACACTCAGCAGTCCCTTGCGTTACAAGGCCAGCGTCCCGGACCACAGCATCCACCCGGCAAAGGCGGCCGCCGTCCAGATGATGATTAACAGCCCGGTTTCAGGGCCGCTGAGCGGTTGGCCCTGGCGAGACTTCATCGTGACCAGGTAAATCAACGAGCCGGGGGCGTAAAGCAACGCGCTGAGCAGCATGTATTTAGGCCCGGCGGCATACAGCAGCCATGTGCAATACAGCGTGGCGACCAGGGCGATGGCCATGTCGCGCAGTTGCAGGCCCCTGTGACCGGCGTAGGTCTGGCCCTGCCAGGTCAATTTCAGCGCGTACAGACCGCTGAACAGGTACGGCAGCAGAATCATCGACGTGGCCAGAGAAATCAGCGCGAGGTAAGTGGCGCTCGAATACAGCGTCAGCAACAGGAACAGTTGAATGCAGCCGTTGGTGATCCACAGCGCATGGGCCGGCACGCCTTGGGTGTTCTCCACGGCGAGTGTCCCCGGCATGACGTTTTCCTTGGCCGGTGTGAACACCGATTCGGCTGCCAGCAGCGTCCAGGCGAGCAGGGCACCGCCCACCGAAATGATCAAGCCGATGCTGATCAGCACCGCGCCCCATGGCCCGGCCGCCGCCTCAAGCACGCCAGCCATCGACGGGTTTTTCAGCGCCGCCAGTTCTGGCTGTCTGAGAATGCCCAGCGACAACAGGGACACCGCGATCAGCAGCAACAGGGTGATGACAAAACCGATGACCGTGGCACGACCGACGTTGGCCCGTTCTGCGGCTCGGGCGGAAAACACGTTGGCGCCCTCGATCCCGATGAACACCCACACGGTGACCAGCATGGTGCTTTTGACTTGATCAAGCGTGCTGCCCAGTGCCGACGAACCCCAGAAGTCGACCGAGAAGGTTTCTTTCTGAAAGGCCGCGATCACCAAACCGATAAACAGCAGCAACGGCACAATTTTGGCGATCGTCGTCAACGCGTTGGCCCGCGCCGCGGTGCGCATGCCCCTGAGGATCATCCAGTGCAACGACCACAGCACCACGGACGCTCCGGCAATGGCCGCTTTGTTATTGCCTTCACCAAACAGCGGGAAGAAGTAGCTCAGCGCCGCGAACAGAATCACCAGGTAACTGACGTTGCCGATCCAGGCGCTGATCCAGTAGCCCCAGGCGGAATTGAAGCCGAGGAATTCGCCGCCCAGGGCGCGGGCATAGGCAAACACGCCGTTGTCCAAGGCCGGCTGGCGGTTGGACAAGGTCTGGTAGACCAGGGCCAGGGACAGCATGCCCACGCCAGTAATCAGCCAGCCAATCAGAATCGCCCCGGCTCCGGCACTGGCCGCCATGTTCTGCGGCAGACTGAAAATACCGCTGCCGATCATCGAACCGACCACCAGCGCGATCAGCAAACTCAGGGAAAGTCGTTTGGGCTCGACCTTTCGCAAGCTGCCCGCCAACGGATGGGGGACCGTCGGTGGGATGATCGGTTGAGTGCCTTGCAGTTGGGTAGCCATGTCAGCCTCCACGAGACGAGACGAGAGTTCTCTGCACTCACCGCGAATGCGCTGGTGCGAATACTGGCTCTAAATGTCGGCGTGAACGGGCTGCCCGTCTTTGATTTAAGTCAGAGACAGGGGAAACAGTTTTGCCGGCGTCGGCGAGTTATTGACGAAGGACCCTGGGGGGATGAATCGCCCCATCGCGGCGATCACCCCTGGATTCAATGTTCGGTTAAAAATCTGTCGATTTCTTCCACGGTGCTGCGTGCTGTGCGCGTGACGCCAATCAGTGTCGCGGAAGCGGCGCCGGTCCAGTCGCCATAGCCCACCAGCCACAAGCGCGGCTCTTGAATGGAATGCGTGCCTTCGACGGCCACGCGCCCATCGGCGGTGCACACGCCCAGTGATCCCAGATAGCCGAGGGCAGGGCGGAAACCGGTGCACCAGATCACCGCGTCGACCGGCGTTTGCGAGCCATCGGCCCACTCCACGCCAGTGTCGGTAAAGCGCAGGAACGGCCGAACCGCGTGCAATACACCGCGCTCCCGGGCTTCGACGACGGGTGGCACCATTACGATATCGCCCAAGCCACCGACCGGTTGTTCAATGACGGTGCCGGCGAGTTGGGCTTTCCAGCGTTCGGTGGCGCGTTCGAACAGCACTCGGCCATCGACGTCATCGGCGAGAAACTGTGGCGGCTGCGGCGTGACCCAGGTGGCGTCCGCCACTTGCGAGACTTCAGCGAGGATCTGGGCACCGGAGTTGCCGCCGCCCACCACCAGGACTTTTTTGCCGGCAAACGGCTTGGCGTCGACGTAGTGGGCCGAATGCACTTGTTGGCCGGTAAAGGTTTCACTGCCGGGGTAGTGAGGCAGGAAGGGATGGCGCCAGGTGCCCGTCGCGCTAACCACCGTGCGGGCCAGCCAGCTAAGGCTATCGGTCTTGACGAGCAGCCGATTATCCCTGCGTTCAATAGCGTTCACCCAATAGGGCCGCGCGGTAGGGAATTGGTAGCGTTGCTCATACTCGCGCAGGTAATCGAGGACGTTGTCGCGGCTTGGGTAGCCGTCCGTGACCGGCGGCATCATCCAGCCGGCGATGGAGCTCCAGGTCGAGGGTGAAAACAGGCGCAGGGAATGCCAACCGTGCCGCCAGGCGCCGCCCGGCCCGGCTTCGGCATCAATAATCACAAACGAACGCCCTGTTCGGCGCAGAAAGTAAGCCACGGCGAGTGCGGACTGGCCACCGCCGATAATTGCGACGTCCACTTCGGTGGGGGTAGAAGGCATGGCGAATCCTCAGGGCGCAAAGTCACGCCAAGATACCCGATGCGGATCGGCTATTTGTTGATGTTGCTCAAGCGATTAATGCAGCGGCTCATTCAGGGAATGCTGCACTACGCACTCAACCGGTTATCGTCACCTATCATTTCGGTGCATTCGCGTTCGTTACGCTATCAATGGATCAACGGCTCACGCTCCGTTGTAAAAGGGGATCAGATGAATCGCGCAGTTGAGAGTGGTAAACGCCGTATCGTTTCTCCCCACCTCGAAGACGTCGAAACGCTTGTCCGCGAGCTGGACGCTGATCTGCGCGTGGGCTTGTCCAGCGCGCAAGCCCAGGCCCGTCTGAGTCGTGACGGACCCAATGAGTTACGGACCCAACCGGTCAAGCCTGCCTGGCATTATCTTCTGCGGCAGTTTCAAGATCCGCTGGTGTACCTGCTGCTTGTCGCGGTGGGCATCACCCTGGCCACCTGGTTGCTGATGGACCGTCAGGAATGGCCGGTCGATGCGTTGGTGATCACGCTGATCGTGCTGGCTAATGCGTTGCTGGGGTTTTTCCAGGAAACCCGCTCACAGCGAGCTGTTGCGGCGTTGGCCAACCTGACCCAGACCTCTTCTTCCGTCATCCGCGACGGGGCCCTGACGCGAATCCCCAGTCAGCAACTGGTGGTCGGTGACCTGCTGGTGTTATCCGAGGGCGATTCGGTGGGCGCCGATGCTCGCCTCATCCAGGCCAATGAATTGCGCGTACTGGAAGCGTCACTGACCGGAGAGAGTGAAGCGGTGTCGAAAAATACCGCGTGTTCAAGCACCGAGGTGCCTTTGGCAGAGCGCGCCAATATGATTTTCAAGGGCACAGCCATCGCCCAGGGGACGGGAGTCGGCATGGTCACGGCGGTCGGTATGGCGACTGAAGTCGGGGCCATCGCTCATCTGCTGGATGTCACGCCCGAAGAGGTCACACCTCTGCAAAAGGAAGTGCGCGCCATAGGGCGGATGCTCGGCATTGCGGTTCTGGTGATCGCTACGGTGGTCGTCGTGGCCGTGCTGATGCTCACTGACATTCAGACGGTCGACGATGTGCTGCGGGTTTTGCTGCTGGGTGTGTCCCTGGCGGTGGCGGCGGTGCCAGAGGGGCTGCCTGCCGTTCTGTCACTGGTGCTCGCCTTCGGCATGCTGCGCATGGCGCGCAGCAAAGCCATCATCAAGCGACTGTCTTCAGTGGAGACCCTGGGGTCTGCATCGGTCATCTGTACCGACAAGACCGGCACGCTGACCCGTTCCGAAATGACCATCCAGCAAACCATGACTGCGTCGGGTAAAGGAGTGGTCAGCGGTGTCGGCTACGCCCCGCAAGGGCAGATTCATCACCAGGACCTGCCCTTGAGTGGGGGGCCGGTGCACAGCGAAAACGTGCTGTTATTGCGCGGCGGCAGCCTGGCTGGCAATGCCGTGCTGGCGCAGCAGGAAGACGGCACCTGGGTGGTTCAAGGCGATCCGACCGAGGGTGCCTTTCTGGTGGCGGAGCGCAAGCTCGATGCGCCAGCGCGCAGCGTGAACCGCTTCGAGCGTGTGGCTGAAATACCCTTTACCTCTGATCGAAAAATGATGTCGGCCCTGGTCATCGATCATGAGCACAACGACGAGCGGCTGCTGATCAGCAAGGGCGCGCCCGATGTGCTCCTCCAGCATTGCACACAAGTCCAGGTCGGCATGGATGTCGTGCCACTCACCGACGACCTGCGTGCAAAAGCCGTGGTTGATGTGAATGAGTTGTCGGGCGTGGGATTGCGCACGCTTTCCGTGGCGTACCGTCCCTTGGCCGCTGGCGAGGAGGTCACGAGCGGTGAACCCCTTGAGGCCGGCCTTGTTTTCATCGGTACGGTCGGCATCAGTGACCCGCCGCGTGAAGAAGTCGCGCCGGCCATTGCCGAAGCCCATCGGGCAGGCATCCGCATCATTATGATCACCGGTGACCATCCGCGAACGGCTGCGCGCATCGCCGAGGATCTGGGCATCATCCAGGCCGGTGCCGGGGCGTTGACCGGGGCCGATCTGGATAAGCTGGACGATGCGGCCCTGGCCGAGGCGGTCCGGTCGACCTCGGTCTATGCCCGTGTGGCGCCCTCGCATAAGTTGCGGATTGTCGATGCGCTGCAAGCGCAGGGGCATGTGGTGGCGATGACCGGCGATGGTGTGAATGACGCTCCGGCACTGAAGTCAGCCGACATCGGCATTGCCATGGGCATTACCGGAACGGAGGTGACCAAGCAGGCGGGAAAAATGATCCTGGCCGATGATAACTTCGCGACCATCGTATTGGCCGTGCGTGAAGGCCGCGGGATTCTGGACAATATCCGCAAGTTTCTTCGTTACTTGCTGTCTTCCAATATGGGCGAGGTGCTGACGGTGTTTCTCGCCGTTGTGGGGGCCGGCGTCATCGGCCTGGTGGATGAGAACGGCGGGATCATCCTGCCGCTGCTGGCCACGCAGATTCTGTGGATCAACCTGGTCACGGATGCGGCACCGGCCATCGCCATGGGCCTTGATCCGCATAGCGAGGATGTCATGACACGCAGCCCGCGCAAGCCTTCGGACCGCATCATCGACACACGCATGTGGGTGGGGGTGTTCGAGGTGGGGCTGGTCATGGCATTGGCGAGTTTGTTAACGGTCGACTGGATGCTGCCGGGAGGGTTGATACCGGGGGATGCGTCGCTGGAGGAAGCACGCACGGGCGCTTTTACCGTCCTTGTTTTGGCGCAGCTGTTTAACGCGTTGAACGCGCGCTCTGAATCAACCAGTGCGTTTATCGGCCTGTTCGCCAATCGATGGCTCTGGGGCGCCATCGTCCTGGCCATGGTCTTGCAGATTGCAGTGGTGCACTGGGCGCCACTCAACAAGGCGTTCGGCACGAGTGCATTGACGCTCAGCCAGTGGGGTCTTTGTCTGGCAATGGCGAGCCTGGTCTTCTGGTTCAGCGAGCTGCGCAAGCTGTGCAGGCATTGGCACCGTGCAAGACGAGAAGACAGGACACAACTGCACTCAAGTTGATCAAGATCAAACGGCATTTGCTGATCGGCGTCATTGTTTTAATAAACATGGGCGAGAGCTACGGTCATGACAGACAACAAACTCGTCAGCAGCGGGGTTCACGTGACCCAAGGCAGAGGGACGGCACTCGGGCAGTTGCGCTGGCCGGGTCCCCGTTCCTGGAAACGTGAGGCAACCTTCCTGGTGGCGATCCTGATGGGGCTGACGGCGGGATACTTTACGGTGTCTCACTTCGCCTCCCAGGCGGCGCAAGACTTGGCAGACAGGTGCACAGCGCGTTTTGAGATCGAGCTTGAGAATGCCGACATCGATTCCCTCACAAGAGCCCTGCCTCGGTCCTTGTGTGAATGTCTGGCGAATTCGCTCCTCGACAAAAACGGCATTGCGCGGATGGCGATGGTCAACTGGCGCCTGCTTGATCCGTTGGCCCTTGAGCCGGTGACGGAAAAGGATGAGGACAGTTGCATCAACGCGCTGTGGGTGCCCAGTGTTGAATTGGCCAAGCGCCTGAGCCTTTGAAGAAGGGGCACCTCGCAGGGGAGCCGCTTTCATCGATCTTGCTGCGCCTCACAAACCAAACGGAAAGGTCTCGTCCTCCGGTTCGATCGCCTGGCCTTTCGGCAGCGCCAGTGCGGTCACGGGGCGGGTCTGTTCGATCCAGATCATCGCGTCAAACTGGTCGGCCAGCGCCGCCTCGAAGTAATGGCTGCGACGCTCGGTTTCAGGACGATAAATCACGCCGATGGCCCGCTCCAGCAATGGCTTGCTCAGGACGCGACGCAGTTCTTTGCGGCGCGGGTCTCGCCAGTCGGTCAACGACGCTGGAATGCCGGCTTTGAAAAACTGATGCTCCCAGCTGTCCGGGTGCGAGGGCCTGATGTCCTTGATGAGCAGGTCGCCGTCCCAGTCATCGGCCGCCGCCACCTGGCCCCGGTCGGTGCTCATGCCAATCAGCACGACCTCGCGACCAAAGGCACTGCGGCATAGATGACCGATATTGAACTGGCCCTTCCAGCCCATTTCGGTGGCGGCCGCATTGCCGATATGGGAGTTGTGCGCCCAGACCACGGCTTTGGCGTGGGCCCCCCGATGCTCAAGCAGCCGCTGCAGGGTGTCGAACATATGCCGGTCGCGCAGATTCCACGAGGCCGTCGAGCCTCGATAAATCGCGCGGTAGTATTGCTCCGCTGCCTGCACCACCCGGGCGTTTTGCGCCGCATTGAAGAACCCTTCATCATCCCGGACGAGCCCGGCCAGTTGTTTGGCCAGCATGGCGTTGAGTTGCTCGACCACCGGCTGTTCGCAGGGCATCAGGCCGCCGCGTTCGACGAAGTGACCGTACAGCGCCGGATCATCCTGCCACGGCGTCAGGCAGCCATAACGCCGCCGTGCTTCGTGGGCCAACTGCGGGTCGATCTGGTCCAGGTAGCGCAGCACTTCATGAATGGAGTTGCGCAAGCTGTAAATGTCGAGGCCCCGGAATTCGACACGACGTTCAGGGGCGAGTGAGTGATTGAATTGATGCAGCCAGTGGACGAATGACCTCACCTCGGCATTGCGCCACATCCAGGTCGGAAAACGGCTGAAAATGTGGCGTTTCCACGCCGAACGGGCCAGGCCCCGGACGTAATGGTCGACATGGCCGGCGTCCGGCCAGTCGGCTTCCACCGCCACAATGTTGAACCCGTGGTGTTCAATCAGCCTTTGGGTGATCGCTGCCCGGGTTTCATAGAAGTCGCGGGTGCCATGGCTGGCCTCACCGATCATGACGACACGGGCATCGGCGTAGCGATCGAACATTTCACCAAAGGTCGATGAGTTCCGCGTCGGCAGGGGTTCTGCGTATTGACGCAGGAGCGGTGCGATGGTGGCCACGTCGATGTGTCGAGGAGAGCCATCCCTGTCCGGCGAGTCGTGGGAGGGGGTGTTCATGACGGTTATCCCCTTGAGTCAGGTCACTGCCACAGGCCTGGCGTGCGTCTTCCATCAGATGCTTTATCGTCTGGTGGGTATTCCAACACCTCGATTCAGACAAATGATTGAGTTTGATCAACAAAGGGGGCAATGCCTTGAGCGATGGTGTTTGAGACAGCGTTCCCGGCACACGGGATATAAGGCGAAGCGATGGCCTTTAGTTCGAATCAGGCTGAACGGTTCGTTGTCATTGACCTGTAACGGGCGGCCTCTGGCTAAGCTCAATTCAGAGGGTCACTCCGACAGCCTCAAGGTGTGACGGGCGTGTATTGATCGTCGAATCGAGGGTGAGACCATGGAAGCCTGTGACATGAAGCGTACTCCCCGCCAATCACATCGTTTACTTGCCATGTGCATCGTGACGTTGATGGGCTGCACGAGTAGCAACGAGCAGACCTCGCAAGACGCGTCAGCCATGTCCGGTGTCGCCATGGTGGATCAGATCTGCTCCTTGTGTCATGGCTTGACGGGGGAGTCTGTCTCACCGATGTTTCCCAAGCTGGCCGGGCAGCAAAAAGAGTACCTGAAGCTGCAACTGGGCGACTTCAAGCGGCATCTGCGCAGCGATACATCCGGGGCTCAGTACATGCGCGGGTTTGATCATTTGACCGAGACCCAGATCACCGAACTGGCCGATTATTTTTCACGTCAAAGTCCAATGAAGGCGGATGCCGACAGCGCCGATGCCCGGGGTGAATCCATCTTTGGCAACGGCATTCCCGAGTCCGGCGTCGCTCGGTGCGGTTCGTGTCACGGTGCTGGCGGGGAGGGCAATGGCCGGATTCCCCGGGTGGCAGGTCAACATGCGGAGTATGCGATTCGCCAGATCAAGGTGCTGCAGCAGACGGAGCAGCGCCCCCGTGACGACTCGATGAAGTCGTCGAATCATTCACTGTCTGAGGCGGACACCGAATCTGTCGCTCGTTACATGGCGACACTCGGCGCCAAACCATAATGATCTTTGAGTCTCAGTGATGAACCTCACGGCTGTAGCCCGGGGAGATTGCACACTCCCCGGTGCCGTGACTCAGGCGAGCAGTATGTGATCGATCACCTCTTTTACACCGGGTACTGACCAGGCCGCCCGTTCTGCAACCTGACGCTGGCGCCATAAATGGACCCGGCCTTCGAGAATCACCACATCGCCCTGGACCTTGACGTGTATCCCCTCGGCTTCTACTTCGGCATTGCGCTTGAGTGCTGCTTCGATGCTGCGCTGGATATTACCGGCGTCGACCCGGGGACGAAGGGCAAGCTGATTGTCGATGCCCAGCACGCCGGACAATTTGCGCACGGCCCGTTCCGCGGTTTCTTTTTGGTATTGCCAGTCCACTTGGCCTTCCAGGGTGACCCACCCATGTTGCACGACGACTTTGATGTCGCCTTCGGGCACGTCGGAACTCCAATTAATAATTTTCAACGCGCGACTGGCGATGGTGTCATCTGCCGTGCCGGCGCCTTTCTCGGGGCGGATCTGAATTTCTTCGGCGACGGCGCGTACGCCTTTGAGGCTTTTGACGGCGCGCTCTGCATCGATTTTCTGGGCGTAGGTGGAAACGTGACCGGTGAGGGTCACCACACCATCGTCCACGGCCACACCAATGTTCGCAGCATTGATTTCAGGCTGGAATTCCAGTTCATCCAGGATGGCATTACGCAGACTCAAGTCGTTCATGATGAAGTCCTCTGTGAAGGGCGTGAGACAGGACGGACCGTGAGCGCCCGATAAGTCTTTTCTACGCCTGAACGACGAAAAATCCTTGAGGTATATCAATAATGCGGCCGACAGGCCCGCGGTGTTCAAAACGCCAACTTCGGTCCCGGGCAGGCATTGGCGCTGGCGATGTCGTCATCGTCCAGCGCGTCCATATCCGCCGCCAGCCGCAGGTTGGCCAGCAGGCGCAACAGGGCGAAGAAGCCGATGAACCGAGCGCGGCTGCTCAAGTCATTGCTCCTTGAACGCACTGTTGACCCGGTCCAGCAGCGGCTTCAACAGATAGCTGAGCATGTTGCGTTCACCGGTCTTGATGGTGACTGATGCGGGCATGCCCGCGCGGATGTGATTGCTGCCGAGCATGGCCATGCCGGCGGGCGTCACTTCGATCTGCGCCAGGTAGTAGGGTTGTTTGTTGTCGTCGCTGACCAGGCGATCGGCGGAAATGGTCAGCACCTGGCCCGGAATGTTCGGTGTCTGCACGTGATTGAACGCGGGGAACGAGATGGTCACCGGCAGGCCTGGCGTCATCCGGTCGATGGCTTGCACCGGCACCATCGCGTCGATTTGCAACGGTTCGTGGGCCGGCACGATTTCCATGATCTTGAAACCGGGCGCGATCACGCCGCCGATGGTCGAGACGTTCAGGCCCTGGACCACACCGTCGATGGGCGAACGGATCACCGTGTGCCGGACCTGATAATCCAGGGCCTGCAACCGGTCGGTCAGGGCGCTGTTTTCCTTCTGCACATCGGCCAGCAGCGACTGCACTTCCTTGCGGTAGTCGAACCCCCGCTGAAGGATGCGCAACTTGATTTCGGCGACCTGGCCCCGCGCCCTGGCAATGTTGTTGAGGTTGTCGGCCTGGGAGGCATTGAGATCAGAACCGGTGCGTTCCAGTTCGAGCATACGGTTGCGCGGCACATAGCCTTCGGCGGCCAGTTGCCGTATCCCGACCAGTTCCTGATTGAGAAACCCGAGCTGTGTCGAGCGGGCACTGTAGACGTGTTGCAACCCTTTGATCTGTGCTTCGGCGGAGTTTTGCGATTCGCGCAGGATACCAATCTCGCCCTCAAGGGCGGCGCGGCGCGTGGTGAACAAATGCCGTTGCAGGAGGATCGCATTGTTCAGGTGCTCGCTGCCGGCGTAGCGCTGCAACATGGCGGGGTCGAAGATGACCTCGGGTACGCCGTCACGCTCGGCTTGCAAACGGTTTTCCATGGTTTTGGTGGCGATGAACTGAGCGTTGACCACCCCTTGTTCCGAGAGCGCCTGGGTGGCGTCGAGCCGCACCAGCTCCTGATCCTTGCTGACGCTGTCGCCTTCGCGCACCAGAATCGCTTCGACACTACCACCGGTAAGGTGCTGGATGGCTTTGCGGTTGCTGGTGACCTTGACCGTGGCGGTGGCGACGATGCCGGCGTCCAGCGGGGCCAGCCATGACCAAAGCAGAAATCCGCCAAAGCCGAGGATCACTAGCAGCACGCCCCAACGAGCCAGGCGGTGGTCGTTGATATCGATATTGGCCGCCGCGCGGACCAATTCCTGGCTACGAGGATCAAGACTCAAGGCGCCCATTTATTCTCTCCCGCGAACGGCTGACAGGGTGGGTGCGCCGACGGGCAGCACGCTGGTTTGACGCAGTGCAGCAAACACTTCGTCCCTGGGGCCGAACAATTGCGTGCTGCCTTCGCGCAGCATCAGGATTTTGTCGACGGTGCCGAGGATGCTCGGACGGTGGCTGATCAGCACCGTGGTGCACCCCCGGGACTTGAGGTCTTCCAGCACCTCGATCAGGGCTTTTTCCCCGGCGTCGTCAAGGTTGGCGTTCGGCTCATCGAGCACGATGATCGACGGTTCACCATAAAGTGCACGGGCCAGGCCGATACGCTGGCGCTGTCCACCGGACAGCGGGTTACCGTCTACATCCAGGGTCGTGTCATAACCGTGGGCAAAGCGCAAAATCATGTCGTGCACACCGGCCCGCTTGGCTGCCACGATCACGGCATCACTGTCGACTGCGCCGAAACGGGCGATGTTGTCGGCAATCGTGCCTTCGAACAACTCCACGTCCTGGGGCAGGTAACCGACCCAGGGACCGAGCTCTTCCTTGTTCCACAGGTAGACGTCCACGCCGTCGAGCCGCACTTTGCCGCTTTGCGCCGGCCAGATGCCCACCAGCAGCCGTGCCAGGGTTGATTTGCCCGAGGCGGACGGGCCGATGATGCCTAGGGATTCACCCGGCGACAGGTTGAAGTGCGGTCCGCGAAGGATCGATTGGCTCATGCCCGGCGCCCCGGCGTGCAGGTGTTCAACCGAGAGCATGCCCAAGGGCCGTTGCAGCTTCATCGCATCGGCCCGGGGCGGAAACTCCTGCAGCAATTGCTTGAGCCGCGACCAGGCGCGGCGGCTGGTCAGCAATTGCTTCCAGGCGCCGATCAGTTGCTCCACGGGGGCCAGGGCGCGGCCGCTGAGGATCGAGCTGGCGATCATCATGCCTGGGGTGATCGAGCCTTCGATCGCCAGCAGGGCACCGGTGCCGAGGATCAGCGATTGCAGAGTGATCCGCACGAAACGCGCGAGGCCGCTGATGTAGGCAGCCCGATCGGAAGCCAGGGTTTGCATTTCGAGAATCCGCAGGTGGCTGCCAAACCAGCGCTGGGTGATGGCAGGCAACATGCCCATGGCTTCAATGACTTCGGCGTTGCGCAAATTGTTGTTGGCGAAAGTACCTGAGATTTGTGACGCCAGGTTCGCCTCGTTCAACGGCTTTTTGGTGGCGATTTCGGTGAGCCAGGTCAGGGACACCAGAATCAGCGAACCGCACAGGGTGACGATCCCGAGCAAGGGGTGGATCAGGTAGGCGACGAACAGGTAAATGGGCGTCCACGGCGCATCGAAGAACGCAAACAGCCCGTTGCCGGTAAGAAACTGGCGTACTTGCGCGAGGTCTTGCAGGGCTTGCGCGGGATTACCGCCGGTGCGTTGCAGATTGCGCTCGAAAGCGGCGGTGAACACGCGACGGTTCAGGGCCATGTCCAGTCGATTGCCGACTCGGATCAGCACCCGCGTGCGCACCACTTCCAGTATGGCCATCAGGGTGTACAAACCGATCATCAGAAGGGTCAGCATCAGCAGCGTGGTGACATTGCTGCTGACCAGCGCCCGGTCATACACCTGCAGCATATAAATGGCCGGCGCCAGCATCAGCACGTTGATGACACCACTGAATCCCGCCAGCGAATAGAACGTATGGCGCAACCGAAAAAGCAACTCGGCAAACTCGGATCGCTGCTGGTTTTTCTTGTTCATCGGAAGGGTCCAATGCCGTGGTTTTATGTACCTCAGCGTAGGAGAACGACTGTTGGTCGGATGACGTCCCGATCCAGTTTTTACGCGTCAATATTTTATTGACGCTTTTGACAGTGTTTAAAAACAACGGGTTGGGCGCTGTACTGTGAAGCGCTTGTAATGAAGTTGGCTTGTTGGCGATCAAATTTCGTGCGACTTAAGTCTAGTTATCGTCCTCGAAGCCTGCGGCGCTTGCGACCAGTGCCCTGCATCCGCCGGGGTTAGCTGCTATTAATCAATAGTGTTCGAATAATTGACCCTGTCAGGAGCGCGTCATGAACCCTTTCATACGGATTGGCATTGTCGATGACCACCCTATGTTGCGTGAAGGCGTGGCCAATACGCTGAGGAAGAGGACGGACTTACAAGTCGTGGAGCAGGGGGGCAGCGCGGACGAAGCCCGGGACATCGCTCTGCGATTGAGACCGGACGTGATGCTGATGGACGTCAATATGCCGGGCGATGTGTTTGCTGCCGTGCGGTACATTTCGACCCAACTGCCGGACGTGAAGGTGCTGATGCTGACAGTTTCCGAATCCGAAGATGACGCTTATTCAGCGCTCGAAGCGGGTGCTCGTGGTTATGTGTTGAAAGGGATCAGCGGACCGGATCTGGTGCTGGCAATTCGCTCGATCTCCAGGGGTGAAACGTACATCACCCCTGAATTTGCCAAGAAGCTGCTGAGCAACTTCAGAAAGCATGAAGCCGAAGTCCGCAAGATCGACCTCACCCATCGGGAGGAGCAGATCATTCGTGAAGTCTCAATGGGCTTGACCAATAAGGAAGTCGCTTCAAAACTCTTGATCAGCGAAAAAACCGTCAAGTACTACATGACTTGTGTGATGCAAAAGCTGCATGCCCGCAACCGTGTCGAGGCTGTCACCGCCCTGCGCCGCTATTGGGAGCGCGAGGCTATGGATCGCCTGCGCATCGGGACAGTAAATTCTCACTTGGATGTATAGGGTGGCCCCTGACTAAAGCTTGAACTGTGCATTTACCGAAGTGCCGGCAGCGGATGAATCGATGCTGAACAGTCCTCCCAGGGATTCAACGCGATAACGCAAACCGGCCAGCCCCAGTCGGATTCTTCCCGCTGTGTCGACCACCATGGCGTCAGCCGCCATGCCCGGTCCATTGTCCTTGACGCTGATGTGTAGCAACCCGTCCATGTAATCCGCGCTGATGGCCTGGCCGTGGCCATGGGCATGACGGTAGGCATTGTTGAGGGTTTCCTGCACGAACCGGTAAAGACACAATTTGAGTGGCAGTGAAGCCTCCTCGGGCAGCACCCCCAGGGTTAATTTGACCTTGGTGCCGGTGCGTTGCTCGTGTCGTTGAGCCACCAGTTGAAGCTGCTCCTGCAAGCTAAGGTCGTTGATTTCCGGAAGCGCCAGACCCCGTGATAATTCCCGCACCTCACGCAATGCATCGGTGGCTGCACCTCGGATGGTTTCCAGGGATTCCTGATCGACTGCCGTGCAGTTCTCGGCCAGGTCATCGAGCCGGATCAGTATCAAGGTCAACAGCTGTGCCGGCCCATCATGCAGGTCTGCACCGATGCGGCGCAGGGTCAGTTCGTTGATCCGCGAGAACTCCTCAGTCGCCGTGGTCATCTTGCGCTGGAGCGCGGCATTACTGATGCGCAACCGTGTTTGCTCCAGTAGCCGCAGCCTCAAAGCCACTTGCTGGCGCTGGATGATCGTGTCACCGCGCCTCACGAGGAAGAACAGTAGCGTCAGCATCGCCAGTGTCGCGGCGCCCACGACCATCCACACCTGCTGGCGGATGCGCCTGATCTCCTGTTCCAGGCTGTCGGCCTTTTCATAGAACTCGCCCACGGCAATGATTTTTCCGGTATTGAACTCGCGCAGCGGTGCATAAATTTCATAGAGCGGCACATTCATATTGCGCTCGAACTGGTTCTCTTCCTGTTTAAGGTCCTCGAGGTCGGTCACCACGTTGCCTTTGAGCGCATCGGCAATCTCTTCCATCGGGAACTTGCGATTAGTAATGGATTTATCTGTGCTGTAAACCACCGTGCCGTCGGGTCGCCAGATCTTGATCGAGACGATGTGCCGTTTCAGTGAGTGGGTCTCCATCAAGCGGTCCAAGGATTTGACGCTTTCGGTCGAGAGGACATTTTCGCGACTCAGCTCCTGCACATAGGGCTCCAGAAACGCTTCCATGTAGTGTGCGCCGGCCTCTGCGGCGCTTTGTACGGCGGCTCTCTCTATTCGCTCACTGACCAGTTCGCCGACGAAAAACATCGTCAGCCCCAGAATCAGTGCGGCGGCAATCACGAACTGCGTAGAGCGGCTTAGCTTGCGTGCCTGAACTATCAGTCGGCTGCGCATCGGATTCCGACGACGATCAGGTCCAGGTATCGTCCCGTCCGGGATCTCACTCGGTTCAGCGACAAACGTCTCGGTTTCCGGGTGGGCTTTTGAGTCATTTGCCATCGCTTCAATTCCCTGGTCATAGCTCGACGTTGATTGAACAGCCTGCGCGTCACCGGATATCCGCAGCGTGTCATGTTCAAGCTGCCTGTACGAACAGGCTCACTATAGATGGACAATCAGTACAGCACGCGACGGCTTGTTGTGTGGCCTGGAACGGCCTGCCAAACCAGGGGGATTCGTACTTCAGTGGCCGACCAAGGTCAGGTTTGCACCTGCGACTTAGGTCCCGATTCTTGATTGGACCTTCGCATCTATCGCTGTTCGTTCACCTCCCGGATGCTTTAGATGACGAATTAACGATTTGGAATCCAGCTGACAGGCTGCCCGAAAGGTTGGGATCAAGGCCAGGTCAGTCATGACGGATCTGAAGTTTGAAACCCAATTTGACAGGTGAAATATCATGGCCACGCGCTATATTTTGAAACCTTTTCGATTCAATCTTTCCGATCTGGACTTCATGCGGGATCAGATTGACTTTCGTCCGCTCTACGATGCGGATGGCAACGCGATTGTCGATTGGAGCGGGTCGAGTGCGATATACGATGCGCAACACCGGTTAATCTACGATCCAGGCAGCACACCCCTGAGCCAGGCACAGATTGACAGTAACCTTGCGATGTATGGTCACTCCTACGCGTCGGTGACGGCCTCTCAAGGCCTGCGCGATCCGTCGGGGCTGAACAACAACCTGTACCTGGTCAATGCCACTTGGGGATCAGCCGATCAACCCTTCCTGCAACGCATGGCGGTGTCGTTCGATCATTACGTCAAGCCCATGGCGGGACTTGGCAGCGACCCCAACGCGTTCTACGCCAATACGTTTACAACCAGCCCCGACCCTGCGGCGGCGGACTACACCAAGCGAGGCGACAACCTCGCGACGCCGATCAATGAGGCGTCTCCTGCTCACGACGTTGTGGATTACACGCCGCGCATGATTAGCCGGTTAGTCACCACCGCAGACGTTACCTTCCAGACGGAGCCCGGTAGCACTCACCTCGTCAAGGACGTCAACGGTTTCACCCAGGTGACTGACTACGGCATGCTGGAAGCGCTCGGCCAGCAAGACGCCCAACGCGGCTATGACTTGCAGTTCGATGCCAACGGCAATCCGGTCTGGCAGCTGGATGGCAATGGCAATCCGGTCACTGACCCGCTGACCGGCGCCAACTTACAAGCGTATTCGTCTGTGCCAAATGATGAGTTCTTCATCGGCGCACAGAACCCTGGTGTGTCACCGGTCAATGGCTGGTTTGTCCTGTTCGGCCAGTTTTTCGATCACGGCCTCGATTTCATCGGCAAGGGCGCAGACGGCACCAAAATCACGATCAACCTGTCCCCGGACGATCCGCTCTATGGCGTGATCAACCCCACCACCGGCCAGCCTGCCACCAAGATCGTGATTTCCCGCGCTGATGTGAGCGGCTTCACCGCCGACGGTACACCGCAATGGAACAACCACACATCGCCCTATATTGATCAGAGCCAGACCTATGGCTCCGACCAGGAAGTCACCGATCTGCTGCGAGCGTGGGTGTCCACCGATGGCGGTATCACCTTCCATGCCGGCGCCCAAATGCTGGACGGCAACACGTCGGTCGCCTGGAAGAATGCGTTTGGCGAAACGACGCACGCCACGCTGCCTACGCTGAACGAACTGCGTGCGCACCTGATGCTCACCCAACGTGCTGACTTGACCTGGGAAGACGTGCTCGATCTGCGCAATCGCGACGCGGCTGGCAACGTGGAAACCGGGGCCGAGGCCGGTAACTCTGGCCAGGCGCTGATTCTTGATATGAACCCGCGCTTCGACGAGGCGCACTTCAAGAACCCGTTGAACCCTGAGGCTGCGACTGATTTCCAGGCCAATATTGCGACCCTCCAGGCTGCGGCGCTGGCGTTGGGCGCCGGTTATGAGTTCGCCTATGTCGACGGTGCTGGCCCCAATGATGGTTACCTGGAACTGAAACTGCCGGCCGGCGCCATGGGCCCGGGATCACCGGCGGTGACGCTGACGGGAGCCAGCGCATTGGCGCTGTGGGTGAATTTCAGCGACTTCAGCATCAAGACATCGATGCAGGCGGGACCCACCGTGATCGCACTCACTCCAGAAGTGCACGCCGCCGTCGGCGAGCTGTTGATGGCGGCGGTGGGCGATCACTACATTGCCGGTGACGGCCGAGTGAACGAGAACATCGGTCTTACTGCGGTACACCATGTGTGGCACGAAGAGCACAACTTCCAGGTGCGCAACATTCAGGAAGCCGTTGCGGTCGAGGACTTGCGTCAGGAGCGGCTCGATCAGGCGGGTACTTACAACCATGACCTGCTGCATGAGTGGCAGGTATCGGTGGTCACCCAGGCGACAGATGTCGTGGCGGCCGGGGTGAGCGTGGTCGGCAATCACTACGAAGATGCACAAGGCAATTACGTTTACGCCGGTGGTGCCATCGCCTGGGACGATAACAAACTGTTCAATGCAGCCAAAATCACGGTCGAGATGGAGTATCAGCATACGGCGGTGGACCAGTTTGCCCGAACCATCACACCCAACATCGCCGAGTTCGTGGGCTACAACAGCGGCGAACAAGCCGATGTGAGCCTGGACTTCTCGCAAGTGGCCTACCGCTTCGGCCACAGCACCCTGCGCGAATCAATCGACCTGATTGATCCGTCGGGAGGCATCACCAGCGGTGTGATGCGCGTTGCACTCGAGCGAGCTTTCCTCACCCCTGAGCTGTTTGCGCAAAAGGGCGCGGCCGCTATCGCCCTGGGCATGACCCACCAACAGGCGAACGAGGTTGACGAATATGTCACGCCAGCGCTGAACCAGGGTCTGCTCGGCCAGCCGCTGGACCTGGCTGCGATCAACATCGCCCGTGGCCGCGACGTCGGCATCCCTACACTCAATGAGTTCCGCGCGGCCATCGGCCTGAGCGAATACAGCAGTTGGGCCGACTTTGGCGCCAACATGATCCACCCGGACAACCTGGTGAATTTCATTGCGGCTTATTCGTTCGACGGCAACGTCGCACGCGCCG
Source organism: Pseudomonas sp. GW823-FHT02C02 (assembly GCF_058797635.1). Lineage (NCBI taxonomy): Bacteria > Pseudomonadati > Pseudomonadota > Gammaproteobacteria > Pseudomonadales > Pseudomonadaceae > Pseudomonas > Pseudomonas sp. GW823-FHT02C02. Next base: position 39,760 of record NZ_JBXAJV010000016.1, read on the forward strand.
CCGCGCTGATCGGTCTGGAGAACGGCACGATCTCCGAAGGCAGCACCGAAGCCCAAGGGTATACGTACAACCAAGCACTGGATTTCCTCAACAACACCTTCAACAGCCCCGCCGACGCGGGTAGCTATGGCGTCGACGGCTTTCAACACATCGACACTTGGTTGGGCGGCCTGGCGGAGGTGCACGTCACCGGGGGCATTCTGGGTGAAACCTTCGACACGGTGTTTGTCGACCAGATCAGCCGACTGATGAACGGCGACCGCTTTTACTACCTCTATCGCCTGGACCAGTTGCAGATGGGCGAGGGCATCGTCAATGAACAGTTCAAGGACATCGTCGAGCGCAACACTGGCGCCGAGCACCTCAATGGCAGCGTTTTCGCCTATGCCGACAAGTACTACGACCTGGCGCAGAACGAGGTCGCCAATGCCAAGACCGAGCACAAATACGCCGATGCGATCAAGGCTTACGAGGATGCTCATCCTCTCTACGCCGCCGATGGCATTACGGTGATTGGTCACCAGTCGCTGGGCGTTTATTCAACCCGGGGCAATGCCACCACCAACAACGGCGACATCGTGACCGTCAATGGTGTGCAGTACATCCGTGACTTCCGTGTCGAAGACAGCGCCGCGACCTCTGGCACCACGGCGATCAACGGAGGGGGAAATCTCGACGGCACGCTGAACAGCGGTGCCGAGTCCCACGAGGTGATAGTGGCCAGCGACAGTAACGACCTGATTTACGCCTGGGGCGGTGACGATACGGTCTATGGCGAAGGCGGCAACGACATAATCTACGGCGGCAACGGTATCGACCGCCTGTACGGCGGTGATGGCAACGACCGCATCTACGGCGGCGATGGCGGCGATCTGCTGGACGGTGGCGCCGGTGACGACTACGTGAGCGGCGAACAATCCGCCACGGCAGCGGCGGGCATCGACCAGATCATTGGTGGCGAAGGCAATGACATCCTGCACAGCGGTGTCGGCATCGACAAGCTGTCGGGCGAATCGGGTGACGACTTCCTGTTCGGCGAAGGCGATACCGATGCCTTCACCCACGGTGGTGATGGCAACGACATCCTTGACGGCGGTGCCGGTGGTGATCTGCTGTGGGGGGACGGCGGTGACGACCTGATCATCGCCGGCGACGACCAGGATATTTCGGGCGGCCTCGATGGCGACGATATCTTGCGCCCGGGGGCCTTCTCCCAAGCCATGGGCGGTGGGCCGGACGAAGTACTGGGTGGCGACGGCAAGACCGACCTGGGCAACGATGGCAAGGGCATTGGATTCGACTTGATCGACTTCAGCGACCATGCCAAGGCCCCCCAAGGTCTCACGATCGATTTCTCGACCCAACAAAACCCGGCGGTGGCCATCGACTTGACCACTCCGTTCCCTGCGTGGGTCGGTATTGAAGGGGTCATTGCCAGCCAGAACAACGACACCATCCTGGGCGATGCGAGCGGCAACTGGCTGATCGGCGGCAGCGGCAATGACAAGCTGGTCGGCGGCATTGGCAACGACGTGATCGTCGGTGACGGCATCCGTCTGGACAGCCTGATCGGCACCTACGCCGGTGGTTACGACAATTATCAGGATGGCGCCAATTACCGTGCTGCCGGATTTATCGGCACCAACGGCCTGCTGGACGCGGTGGGGCCTGGCTACGACAAGCACTTCACCGAGATGCTGAAGTCGGCCACTTTCGAGAATCTGGAATTAGGCGGTAGCCAGGTCACCCGTTTGTGGCGCAATGGGGTTGCGAGTACCAATCCTGCCGATCTCGCCGATAGCGTCACGGTCGGTGACGGTGGCACGGCAGGCGTGTCGGACATGGCAATGTTTACGGGCAACCGGTCGGAATACACGATTCAGAGGATCAACTTTCTGACCCAGCATCAGGGGCTCATCACCGCCTTCAAGATCACCGACAGCGTGGCGGGCCGCGATGGCAGCGACATTGTGGTTGGCGTGGAGAAACTGGGCTTCGCCGACCGCACGGTCAACCTGAGCATCACCAATCATCTGCCGACCGGTAATGTGGTGCTGTCGGGCTATGCCACTTCGCCGACCACGCCAAGTCGTCCGGTGCCGGCCCAATACCGGCTGACCGCGAACACCTCGGCCATCCAGGACGCTGACGGCTTGCCTGGGCCAAGCGGGTTCTCCTATCAGTGGCAAGCGCTGGTGGGTGCGACCTGGTTGAGTATCACCGGGGCGAATGCGTCAACCTTTGCGCCCACCTCGGCGCAGTTCGGCCAGCAACTGCGGGTGATCACCACGTACACCGATGACAGCGGCTCGGTGGAACAGCTGACGTCGGCCCCGTCGGAGGCAGTCGGGCGCTTGATCGAGGGCACCAACTTCTTCAACAACACGCTCAATGGCACCAACTTTCAGGACATCCTGATGGGCTACTCGGGCAATGACATCCTCAACGGTGGCTTGGGCTCCGACGTGCTGGACGGCGGCACGGGCAACGACACAATGCGTGGCAATACCGGCAATGATGTCTATATGCTCGATGCCAATGGCGATGTGGTTCAGGAGAATCTGAACGAGGGCACCGATACTGTCATGTCGTCGGTCAGCTACACCCTGGGCGCCAACGTTGAAAACCTGACCTTGCTGGGGGCGAACAACATCAACGGCACCGGTAACGCACTGGACAACGTTATCAATGGCAACAGCGGCAACAACCAGCTCACTGGCTTGACGGGTAATGACACGGTGTTCGGGGGCGCGGGCAACGATGCGCTTCTGGCCTCCTTGAACGATGGCAACGACCACTATGACGGCGGTGCGGATGTCGACACCTATGATTTGTCGGCCACGTCGGCGGCGGCCACGGTGGACTTGCTGGCCGGCACCTCAACCAGTGCCCAGACTGGCAGCGACAGTCTGACCGGCATCGAGAACGTCACCGGCAGTTCGGGCAACGATCACATTCAGGGCGACGGGGTCAGCAACCTGTTGCAAGGCCAGGGCGGCAATGACTGGATGGACGGTGGCAGCGGCGCCGATACGTTGATTGGCGGGCAAGGCGCGGACAGCCTGTTCGGTGGGCTTGGCAATGACACCTTCCAAGCGTCGGTCAATGACGGCAACGACAGTTACGACGGCGGTGGCGACACCGATACCTACGACCTGTCGGGGACCTCCGCCAACGCATCGGTCAACCTGCTCACCGGCCTTGCCAGCAGTTCGCAAACCGGCAATGACACCTTGACCGGTATCGAGAATGTGATCGGCGGCAGTGGCGCCAACACCCTGACCGGTGACGGTGGCGCTAACGTGCTGACAGGCCTGGGAGGCAATGACACGCTCGGCGGTGGTGGTGGCAACGATACTCTGGTCGGTGGCGCGAACCGGGACTCCCTGACTGGTGGAGCGGGCGATGATCTGTTTGTCTTCTCGGCCATTGGAGATTCAGGTCCGTCAACCCTTACCCGAGATGCAATTACCGACTTTACCCAAGGGCAAGACCGCATCGATTTGTCCCTGATCGATGCCCGGACCTCCGGCGCAGGTTCCGCCGGTAATCAGGACTTCACCTTCCTCGGCGAGTGGAACGGCGCCGGCAATGAGTTCAACAACCAGGCGCAATTGAAGTACCACTTCGTTAATGTCGGCGGGGTCGATCACACCTATGTGGAGGGCAATGTGAACAGCGGCAATGGCGCCGACTTCCAGATTGATCTGGTCGGGCATGTGGCCCTCACGGCGAGTGATTTTGTCGGCGTGGTTTAGGTTGGCAGCGTAAAAAGGGCGCCCCTTTTCACTAAGGGGCGCCCTTTGTTTTTGCGGGAGGGACGTGTGCTAGACCACAGCGCCAAACAAGTGCCCCACCAGTGCCGTAACCGCCATGGCCAGCGCCCCCCAGAAGGTCACCCGCCATGCCCCGGTGATGACCTTGGCGCCGCCGGCCCTGGCGGCAATGGCGCCCAGCGTCCCGAGAAACACCAATGACATGCCCGATATCCAGGGCACCACGCTGAGCTCCGGCGCGACAAACGTCACCGCCAGGGGCAGGGCGGCACCCACCACAAAGCTGGCGGCGGAGGCGAGGGCGGCCTGCAAGGGTTTGGCGGTAAGGGTGGCGCTGATACCCAGTTCGTCCCGGGCGTGCGAACCCAACGCATCATGGGCCATCAATTGATCGGCCACCTGATGCGCCAGTTCGGGTGATACGCCACGGTGCATGTAGATGTTGGCGAGCTCGATGTGTTCGGCTTTCGGGTCACTGGCCAGCTCGGCCCGTTCGCGGGACAAATCGGCACGCTCGGTATCCGCCTGGGAGTGTACGGAGATGTACTCGCCTGCCGCCATGGACATGGCGCCGGCCATCAGTCCCGCCATGCCCGTGACCAGCAACGTGGCGTGGCTGGCGTTGGCGGCGGCGACGCCGATCAGCAGGCTGGCGGTGGAGACAATCCCGTCGTTGGCCCCCAGGACGGCGGCGCGCAGCCAGCCGATACGATCACTGCGGTGGGATTCGGTGTGTCTGTGCATGAATTTCATGGTTGAGCGCGACTCACTGTCATTGGGCGGTTCACATCGGGCGGGTTTCAATCTGCGCCTGCAACTGGCCGCCGACAATGGATATTTCCTTGAATTGTTGGCCGTCGCGCAGCACGAACAGCGCGTCCATCCCGCGTTCCTGTGCCAGGCGTGGCCCTTCGGTTTCACCCAGCACCATCAGCGCCGTGGCCCAGGCATCGGCGAGCATGCACGAAGCAGCCACCACGGTGACGGCGGCGAGCGGGTTGCACAGCGGCGCGCCGGTGGCCGGGTTCATGGTATGAGCATAGGCTTGACCGGCCACGTCGACCCACTGTCGGTAGTCCCCGGAGGTCGCGATCGCGGCGTCGCCAAGTTCCATCACACCCATGACTGCACGCACGCCCCGGTCAGGCTTTTCCACCGCCACGGTCCAGCACTGGCCGTCGGGTTTGACGCCCCGGGCGCGCATCTCGCCATCGATGCCGACCAGGTAGCGGGTGATGCCAAAACCTTCCAGGCAACGGGCCAACTCATCGACGCCAAACCCCTTGGCGATGCCATTCAAATCAAGGTGCAGCGGCGCGCGTTTGCGCACCTGATTGCGTAACGGGTCGACCACCAACGCGGCGCTGGCTGACAGCCGGGTGCGCGGCGGCATCGTCGCGAGCGCCTGTTCTGTAACGGTCGGTTCTGCGGGGCCGAACCCCCAGGCATTCACCAGATCACCGACGGCAATGTCGAAGGCGCCGCCGGATTGCTGACTGACACGCAGTGCCGCTGACAGCACCGTTGCCAGTTCCTGGGGCACCGAAATCCATTGCTGCTCGGGGGCGGCATTGAGGCGGTTGAGGTCCGAGTCGGGTTTCCAGGTGGACATTTGCTGGTCCACCCGGGCCACCGCGCACGCCAAGTGACGACCCACTTCGTCGGTATCGATTCCGGCCCCGGCATAGAACAGGGCGGTGTAGCGGCTGCCCATGGTTTCGCCGTTCAGGCTGTAGCGCTGCAACTCAGTAAACGTCTTCACGGTAGCGTCCTTGTGCCTTGAGGGTCAGCACCGTCAGGTTGAGAGGTGCCAACACCTCATCGAGGGCGTGCATCACGCCTTTGGCCATTTCGCGACTGCCACACACCAGCACCTGGGCGCCTTTTTCAATCAGTCGACGCAGGGCCTGGGCATCGCCGATCAGCCGGTCTTGCACGTAACAGCGGTCCTGAACCTGAGAAAAGGCGGCGCGCAATGCCGTCAGGCGCCGGTCGGCCAGGTACTGCTTGAGTTGCGGCTCGTAGAGGAAGTCCGAGGCCGGGTTGCGCCCGCCCCAATACAAGTGCATCGGGTGGTGGGCCGTGTTGTTGCGGATAAAACCGGCCAATGGACCGATGCCGGTACCGGCACCGATCAGGATCACCGGGTGCGTGCCCGACGCCGGGCGAAATTGCGGGTTGGGCTGGATAAACGCTTCGATCGATGCTCCGATGTCCAGGCCATGAAGGAATTCCGAGCACACGCCGCCGTTGTGTTTGCGCACGCAGATTTCCAGCACGCCGTCCTGCGAACCGCTGGCCAGCGAGTAGAAACGGGGGATCGGACTGCCCGGAGGCACAATCCCGACCAGGTCACCGGCCAGGAAGTCCGGCAGCGCACCGGGTGCCTTGAAGCGCAAGACGTGGGTCGGTGCGTTCACCTGTTCGCCATAGACGATGCGCTCTGTCAGCAGCAATGGATGGGTCTGTGGCCGCTGCGGGGCATGGACCAGTGTCAGGTCATGTTTGAGCACGTCGCCCAGCGCGTGGCCCCAACGTGCAAATTCCTGAGAGGATTGGCGGTTGACGGTTTCCAGCCCCAGTAACGGCGAGCCACCGGCTTGCAACATCGCGTCCTGCACCTGATGGGCGAACTGACAGAACTGCGCAAACTGGCGGTCACCAAAGCCCAGCACGGCAAAGGGCAGGCCGGGCTTGAGGCCGGTTTTGGCCAGCCGCGCCATGAACTGCGAAGCCGAGGCTGGCGCGTCGCCGTCACCGTGGGTCGCGGTGAGGATGATCACGCGTTGGGCGCTGCGGTAGTCGTTGGCGTATTGATTCATCGCCGCGCTATGCACTCGGTGTCCGGCCAGGTGCAAGGCGTCATGCAAGGTCTTGGCAAAGCCCCAGGTGCTGTTGTTTTCACTGCCCACCAGAATCACGCTGTCGGCAGAGTGGGCAGGGCTGTTGTGGCGGATGTTCGGGCTCGCCTTGCGCCGGCGCCACCACAACAGGAGGCCGGTGACGCTCATCAACGGCACACAGAGGGCACAGAGCCCAAGCGACAGGCCCAACCACCACAGGCCTTCACCGGTGTGCAGCTGATAGATCAATTCGTAGAGGTTGTGCATCGAGTCATGGGCCTGGTAGGACAACAAGGCGCCGCTGGCCTGATCCACGTAGCCGTCGCCCTGGGCCGTGCGCAGGGAAAACACGTCCTTCGGGTTGCCGGGACTGGGGTAGACCAGCTCGCGCAGGTCATTCAGGTCGGTGGCCTGCAAGGCTTGCAGGCTCGCCACTGGCAAGGCCGGCCCGGCACTGACGTGAGCGGGGAAGGCGGGTTCATTCTGACTGCCGTCGGCGATAAAGCCGAAAGTGGTGGCGGACATATACAGCCCGCTCAAGGCCGACAGCAGCAGCCCGAGCAAAGCCATTCGCCCGACTTCAGCATGCCAGCGCTGGTTGAACGTGCCGCGCAGTGGCCGCAGCAGGTTGCGCCAGCCACCCAGGCGTCGGGCCAGCAACAGCGCGCCGGACACTGACAGCATCAGCATGAACAACGCGCCGACACCCGACACCCCATGGCCCGGTGTGCCAAGGAACATCGAGCGGTGCAGCTCTTTCACCCAACGCGTGAACGCGGAGGGCGCATAAGGCGCGAGGCCTTCGCCAGTCAGTGGGTCGACCGTTTCAGCCCCGGCCTGACCGTTCTGGTTGTAGTAGACGATGACCGTCCCGGACGCTGTTCGCTGGATCTGCTCCACGCCCGGAAAGTGATTGGCCACACGCCCGGCCAATTGACCGACGTTGAGTTGCCCGGCCGCGGTGGGGGTGCTGTGCAAGCGTTCCAGCGCCGGGTCGACCGACAGGATCGCGCCGCTGATGGCCAACAGCATGACCAACAGGGCGGCGATCAGGCCGGACAGGGAATGGGACTGGCGAAGCATGTTCAGCCTCCAGAAAGGGCAGGTGCTACAAATCGTAAGTAAAGGACTCGACATAGGTGCTGCCGGTCGCCGGCTGGCCTGCGCCCTTGGACGTCAGGGGCACGCTGACATCGGCGCGGGCGTCACGTTTGTCCTCGACGGCACTGTCGATGCGGATCTGATACCCGGCATCGATCAGGGTGTCTGCCAGTTCGACGCTGACTTTGAGCGTGCGCCCACTGCCGACACTGGCGCCGCTGACGCCGTCAAACTCGCTCGGGTTCATCCCGCTGCCACGGGCCCAGTCGCCCAGGTGTTTGTAGTACTTGGCCTTCTTGCCGGCCACCCACAGGGTTTTCTGGTATTGGCCGTTGGCGTCGGTCACGTAGATCGCCAGGTAGGCATCATTGCCGCTGTAGTCCTTGAGCTGGGTGGTCAGGGTTACTTCCCGGGCCTGGGCCAACCCCGGCAGGGCAATGGCGCCGGCGAGACAGGTGGCTGCGATGATCTTTTTCATGAGGGTGTCCTTTTGATCGTTAGGTCGAGAGCCTGGACCTGCTTGCTGACAGCAACCTGAATCGCAGGAAAAACTCATCGACGGGTGAGGCGTCATTCGGTGAGCGGGCTGCCGAGATAATCCCTGGCATCGCCGTCGTCGCGGAAATGGATCTCGAGCGTGCGCAGGCGCAGCGAGGCCGGTGAGTAGCTGGCTTCGATGGCGTTGCCCTTGCGGTCCAACCCCTTGAGTTCGTAACAACCGTCGTCGACCTTGATGCGTTGCACGCTCCAGCCGTATTGCCGCTCGACCTGCTGTCGCAAAGTCTCGCGCGGTTGCCAGTCGCTCACCGGGTCGCTGCAGTCGTCGTCGGCCATGGCGAAACCGCTAAGCAGCAGGCTCAACAGCGCGGCATGGGCAATAAAACCTGATTTCATGATCTGTCTCCTGCCGAGGTCGGCGTCTGTGGCATACCCTAAGGTGCATTCCTGACAACCAGCTGAATCTTCAGATTCACGTCAGGTAAGGCAATTAAGGTGCGGCACGACAACCACCACAGGAGGTGCCAGATGCGGGTTTTATTGGTCGAAGACGCCCCAGGGCTGGGGGAAGCGGTGCGCGAACAGATCGCCGATGACGGTCACGCCGTCGATTGGGTGCAGCGCCTGGACCATGCGCGCAACAGCGTGCGCACCACGCCTTACGACCTGATCCTGCTGGACTTGATGCTGCCGGACGGTCGCGGGCTGGATTTCTTGCGTCAGCAGCGCTCGGCGGGGGACGTGACCCCGGTGATTATCCTGACGGCCCAGGACCAGATTTCCGATCGCATCGCCGGCCTCAATGCCGGGGCCGACGATTACCTGGTCAAACCGTTCGACCTGTTTGAACTCTCGGCCCGTGTGGCGGCGGTGGCCCGACGTTACAGCGGCAACCCCAATCCGCAGATCAGACTTGGTGATGTGCAGGTCGACATGAGCGCCCGCACCGTGCAGCGTGCCGGCACCACCGTGGACCTGACGGCCCGCGAATGGGCGCTGTTCGAAGCGTTCGTGCAGCGCCCCAGCGCGTTGTTGTCCAAGTCGCAGCTCGAAGAGCGGCTGTATGCCTTCGGTGCCGAAATCGAGAGCAATACCATCGAGGTGTACATCAGCCGTCTGCGTAAAAAACTGGGGCGCGATCTGATTGAAACCGTGCGCGGCATGGGCTACCGGTTGGCGGCCGCATGAAGTCTTCTTCGAGCCTGCAAAAACGCCTCGGTCTGGGGCTGACCCTGGGCATGACTTTACTGTGGCTGGGCGCGACTGTCGGCGCCTGGCTGGTGGTGCAACATGAGTTGAACGAGGCGTTCGACAGTGCGCTGGAAGAGACCGCGCAACGGATCTTGCCGCTGGCCGTGCTGGAAATCAGCAACCGGGAGGAACCCCGTGAAGCGCAGCACGTTGCGACGTTGAAAATGCACAACGAATACCTGACGTACCTGGTGCGCGATGCCAGCGGCAAAATCCTGATGCAGTCCCACGACGCCAACCCGAAGATCTTCAGTAAGCGGCCGACCGAAGGATTTTCCACCTCTGAAAAGTACCGTTTGTATGGCGCCAGTGCGTTACGCGAGACGCTGTTCATTGAGATCGCCGAGCCGCTGGGTCATCGCCGTGAAGCCGCGCGGGAGGCTTTGTTTGCCTTGTTGTTGCCGCTGTTGGCGCTGATTCCCGTCAGCCTGTTGGGCACCTGGTTGTTCGTGCGGATCAGCCTGCGCAGTGTGTTGGCGTATCGTCGGGCGGTCGAGGCGCGTGGGGTGGGGGATCTGTCGCCGATCAAGGTGGCCCGCCTGCCCGCAGAAATCGATCCGTTGGCCGAGGCAGTCAACCACCTGCTGGAGCGCTTGCGCAAGGCCCTGGAGGCCGAGCGCAGTTTTACCGCCAACAGCGCCCATGAACTGCGCACGCCACTGGCCGCGACCCTGGCGCAGATCCAGCGTTTACACCACGAGGCGCCCGAAGGGCCGTTGCGGGTGCGGGCGGCGAAGATCGAAAACGCCTTGCGTGAGCTGGCGCGGCTTTCGGAAAAGCTCATGCAATTGGCCAAGGCCGAGGGCGGGGGGCTGTTGTCCGAAACGCCTCAGGACCTGATTCCGTTGCTGGCCCATGGCGTTGATGAGTGGAACCAGCGCAGCGGCCAGCGCATTGAATTGCATTTGCCAGGGCAGGCCAGCGTGTACTCGAACATCGACCCGGATGCCTTTGGCATCTTGTTGCGCAACCTGATCGAGAACGCGCTGAAGTACGGCGCCACCGACCAGCCGATCGAAGTCAGCCTCACCGAACAGGCCCAACTGCGGGTAGTCAATGGCGGCCCGGCGGTGCCGGCATCGGTGTTACAGCACCTGACCGAGCGTTTTGTGCGAGGTCACAGTGAAATAAGCGGTTCTGGATTAGGGCTGGCGATCGCCAAAACTATTGTCCAAGGGGTCAACGCGAGTATGAAATTGGTCTCTCCTGCAACCGGTCGACAAGAGGGTTTTGAAGTGTGCGTCTGGTTACCGCTCGCGACGGTGATCGGAGACTGACAACGGCCGGGTCATTGTCGTAAGTCCGCTTGCGTTAAAAAGTCCGACTGTTTCAGCGGTGAGGACAGTAAATGAGCGCGGGTCTCTCAGGCACTTATCGTAAGTAATGCAACAACTAATGGATCCAATTAAAGTATCTGGCGCTCATCTAATTTACGCGGGCCAGTTATCATGCGGCTTTCCGGGAAGTTGCCGACTTACCGTCGGGATGAGTTGCTTTGACTGAAGTAACCGTTTGTCGGTAGTCTGCTCAAAAAATGAACATTCTAGCCTCTGCGCCCTCTGATACTTCAGCATGTCACCATGACGTGTTATTGCTGTCGTAAAAAAGAAGTGGAAAAAAACCTCATGTGCAGTGAATGCAAATGGGGATTTTTTTATCTGAAATTCAGGAGGTAATAACTAAGCCGGTCATTGAATTGCCAGGTAATTCAATGGGCTAAGCAGTGTCAGGTCGACGATTTGGCATATCTTATAAAAAGTAAGATCGCACAGGGTTTGAAGAGCGAAATGCCCTGTTGAAGAACCGATCTGTACTATCGAATAAGGTGGGGAACTTACCGTGGCGATAAATACAATTATGAGCCTGTTGGAAAACAAAGAATGTATGGAATTTTTGCGGCTGGGCGTTATTTACGTTCATTTATTGTCGTGTTGCGTGGCTATTGGTCTGGTGTTGACCAGTGATATTGCAATGGTTAAAGATTTATTGAAACGGAAAACGTCCACTGGGCATGATCATGCTCACATGGAAAGTCTGCAGAAGTCGGTGGTGGTTGCGTTAATCGCGTTATGGGTAACCGGTATCGCTGTCATGGGAATTGATTACCTGGATAAAGGTATGAACTACTTCATGAACCCAAAACTTCAAGCCAAAGTTATTATTGTCATGTTGCTGACCTACAACGGCATGTTGTTGCATCGCCTGGTATTGCCCGCTTTGCAAAAGGCCGGCTCCTTACTCGATCTCGGATTCAGCGCACGGATGCTGGCGCTGTTTTGCGGCTCGCTGTCGGCGGTGTCGTGGATGTACGCGGCCATGCTGGGCGTCGGTCGCCCGTTGGCCTGGAAATACTCGCTTTCCGAACTGTTGATCGCGTATCCGGTGCTGATCGCATTGGGTTTCCTGACCATGCTGGTGTTGACTCAGCGAGTCAAACAACAGGACTACGCCGTTTTCTCTGCGCGGACCGTTGCGAGCCAGTGCTAGGCCCGTTCAGCGCGTAAGTCTGGCGGGCTTATTTTAAAGCCTGGCAGTGGCGACTTTCTTAGTGCAAGGCAATATAGGCCTGCACTGAGAAGGTCGCTTTTTTTTGCCGCCATCTTGGCGCGTAACTGTAAGCGGGCACGGTGAATGGATGCTCGCTTATGGCTAGCGGTGCTTCGCGGCTTGCCTGTCCGTTCGATATCAGTAAAGCTTTGCCGCGCCCGGTCCCGGGCGGGTTAGCTACATGATCCAATGGTTAAGGAAAGCGTTGAATGACACTCAGGGTGATGGTGGTCGGTGGCTACGGAAATTTCGGCAGCATCGTTTGCAGGCATTTAGTTGCGATGCCAGACGTAGAGCTGGTGGTCTCCGGTCGTAACTCACACAAGTTGCAGCGCCAGGTCAATGAACTGAAAACCCAGTCCGGCCGTGTCTGTGAAAGTTGGTGCGGTGATGCCATGGGCAGTGCGTTCGGCTCCGCGCTGAGCGCGATGGGCATCCAGTGGGTCGTGCACACCGGGGGCCCGTTTCAGGGGCAATCCTATGCCGTCGCGCAAAGCTGCATCGACGCGGGCGTGAACTACTGCGATCTGGCTGACTGCCGCACCTTCGTCAATGGCATTGATGTGCTCGACGCGAGCGCAAAACAGGCCGGCGTGGCCGTTCTCAGTGGGTGCAGTTCGGTGCCGACGCTGTCGTCGGCGCTCATCGACCACTATCGATATCGCTTCAAACGCATCGACTCGATTGCGCATGGCATTTCTTCCTCGGCCAAGATGCCCGGCCTCTCGACCGTCGAAGGGGTGCTGGCCTATGCGGGCAAACCAATCAAGCAGCTCAAGAACGGCCAGGTGCACGAAGTGTCGGGCTGGCAGGATTTGACCCTGCGCAAGATGCCGCAATTGGGGACTCGTGTCCTGTCCAATGTCGATGTGCCGGACATGGATATCTTCGCGGCCCGTTACGGCGCCCATACCTTGAGTTTCAAGGCAGGTTCGGGCCTGAAACTCGGTGGCGTGGTCAACTACGTGCTCGCCGAGGCTTTGAGAATCGGGCTGGTGCGAGACTCCGCGGCGTGGGCGGCAAGGCTGCATCGTTGGGGGACGTGGTTTGAGCGATTCGGTGATGGCTTGAGTGCGATGTACATCGACGTCGAAGGGCAGGGCGTTGACGGGCAACCGCTGTCCATGACCGTGCAATTGACGGCGCACAATGACAAGGGCCCTGAAATCCCGAGCTGCGCGGCTGTCGCCCTGGTAGCAAAACGGGGCGCGGGTTACGTGCCGGCACCCGGCGCCCGTCCCTGCGTGGGCGAGATCAGCGTCGACGAGTACATGGCCGCGATCAACGACCCCGCCAATCTGCAGCTGTCCGTGCGCTTTTCTGACGAGCAGGGCTGAGCATGCTCTATCTGTGCCTGAAGTACCTGCACGTCATTGCCGCGATTTTCCTGTTCGGGTTCGGCATGGGCTCCTATCTCTATCTGATCGCGGCCAGTCGCACAGCCAACCCGCAAGTGATCGCACACGTCGCCAGAATGGTGGTGCGCTTCGACACCTGGATTACCACCCCGGCAGGCTTCATTCAGATCGTCTCCGGTTACCTGCTGATGAAAGTGTCCGGGCTGCCCATGAGCACTGAATGGATTCTGACCTCGTTGATCATTTTCCTGTGCGTGGGGTCATTGTGGCTGCCGGTGTTGGTGCTGCAGAAGCGGCTGCACGGGATGGCGTTGAGCGCGGTGGAGACGGGCGAGGGGCTCGACGCGCAATACCGGTCGGTCTACCAAAAGTGGTTCTGGATGGGCGTGATGGGTTTTGCGGGGATGTTTGTGATCGTGATGATGATGGTCACGAAGATGACGCCGATGCAGTTGATCGAGGCGGTGGCCTAGCGCAACGGCCACGCCTCATATTTGACCTGGCTTTGTCGCCTAGTGGGTCTCAAGCCACTCCTGAAACCGGGTCGCGCCGACAATGGGATTGGCACCTGGTGTCAGCGACTGGTCATTGATCGGCGCTCCAAAGTAAGGGACCGTGTCGTCCGCGACGGTCTGGCGCGGGTCCCGGGTGTGCTTCAAATAGTCGCTCGCGAACTCGATGAGAGGGCGGTTTTCAGGGCCGGCCACTTCGACGGTCTGATTGATCGGTGCTTTCAACGCGATGTCCGTCAGTGCCGCCGCCACATCGGCCGAGGCTACCGGTTGCAGCGCGGCGGACGTCAAGTGAATGGTGTCGCCTTCCTCGCGCCCGGAGTGAGCAATGGCATGGATAAATTCGAAGAACTGCGTGGCCCGCACAATGGTGTAGGGAATGCCCGACTTCTTGATGAGTTTTTCCTGGGCCATTTTCGCCCGGAAGTAACCGCTGTCGAGCATCCGCTCGGTGCCGACCACCGACAGCGCAACATGGTGTTTGACGCCGTCAATTTTCTCCGCCGCGATCAGGTTGTGTCCGGCGGTTTCGAAGAAGTGCAACGCCGCGTGGTCCTCGAACGAGGGCGAGTTCGACACGTCGACCACCACGTCCGCACCTTTCAACGCCTGCGTCAGCCCCTCGCCGCTGATGACATTGACGCCGGTGCTTGGCGACGCCGCCAAGGCTTCGTGCCCCAGATCCTGCAGGTTCTGGCAGAGCTTGCTGCCGATCAGCCCGGTGCCACCGATGACGACGATTTTCATGTCCTGTCTCCCGAAGCGGTTAGTGCTTGAGTCATTAAACACCTGTGCAGGTGGCCGTATCGGGCGGTGGTGCACGTTGCCGACAGGAGGTCGGAAGTCTCAATGCCTGGTGGAATAAACGGTGGTTCTTTGCTTTAGTCCACCTGTCTGGCCAGCGTGTGCCACGACTGGAGCGCCCCATGAACACTCGATTCCCGTCGTTTTCCGTACTGGCTGCTGCGCTTGCCTTCGGCTTTTCTCCAGGTGCCGAAGCGGCCGAATACACGCAAGTGAATGAAACCGCCAGCACGATCTCCTTTACGTACAACCAGTTCAGCTCGCGGGTGTACGGCTCGTTTGACACGTTCAAGGCCACGCTCGACTTCGACACGGACAACCCCGAGGAGGGCCGTGCCGCGCTGACCATCCAGCTCGACAGCATCGATGCCGGTAGCGAAGACGCCAACACCGAACTGCAAAGGCCCGCCTGGTTCGACACGCAGAAGTATCCCGAGGCGACGTTTGAATCGACCGCCGTGAACGCGCTGGGTGACCACCGCTATTCGATCACCGGCAAACTGACGCTCAGAGGCGTCACCCGTGAGGTGACTGTTCCGGTCCTCCTGAAAGAGGAGGAGGCCATCGGGATCTTCGATGGCCAGCTAACGCTCAAGCGTAGCGACTTCAAGGTCGGCGAGGGTGAATGGGGCGACACGGTTGTTTCCGACGACATCATTATCCGGTTTCGGATGGTTGCGCCGCAGCGGTAGCGGTCAGTGGGGCCTAACGGCAAGCATCCGCCACGGCCTTCTCGGCCCGTTCAATTTCCTGCTTGATGTCCGTGGTGATCCGCTGTTCCTTGAACTTCTGTTCGAGAAATTGCTGGCTCCCCTGGTTTTTCAGCTCTGCGTCGGTGGCGGCGTCTTGCGCCTGCAACTCGGCAGCGTGTGCGTCTATGACGGCTTCAACCTCGGCATCATTCTTCGCGGTATCCAGGGAGCTGACCAATTTGCCGACTTCGGCTTTCTCGGCTTCGGCGTAAGCATCGACAGACAGCCCGGCAGCCATCGCTCGTGCTCGAATTTCCACCTCTTCCTTGTGCTGTCGAGCTGCCTTGCACACTGCATCCCGGCGCGCGCGTTCGCCAGTGTTCCATTCTATAAACCCATACGTCGTCACTCCGATCATGGTCAGGGTAATGACGGCGCTGATAAGTTGGGCTCTCACATTGCGCAACCTCAACAGTCAAGTGGATCCGTATGAGTCACTATCGCCCGATTCCATGGGAGGCTTCAAAAGCGTAGCAGGACGAACGCGTTGTACGTTGCCGGGGCAATGTCATTTGGCTCGATGCCTAGGGATAGCTCACTTTGTGCTATTACTTTTCTGACGATTGTCACAGAGGCTTTAAGGGCGCATTGCCGTGAATGTGCGGGTACCCACGAGTCGTAATTGTTTGTTTGCCTAGGTGGCAGGATGCCACAATCGCTTTTTTTGTCGCAGCATCATGATCAGGCGGATCAAATGGGTGGCCCAGGATTTCGGCACGACCAGGATGCTTTCATCGCAGCGCAGGTGCGCAGTGATCGATTGCATCAGCTTTTCCACCAGTCATTCCCTGCGATTTTCGGCAGTTTTCTGGCCGCGATCATGCTGTGCGGGCTGTGCTGGGAGCGTTTTGATCACTCCGTCATTTTCACCTGGATAGGGCTGCTGACAGCGTCGTCGTTGCTGCGCCTCCTGATGTTCGTGGCCTGGTTTCGCTGCCCGGACAGTGAGCGCACCCCGCAACGCTGGGAGAGGAAATACGGGTTCACGCTGGTGTTGTCCGCCGGTATCTGGGGGGCGGGTGCATTTGCGGTCATGCCGGCAAACGACCTGTTGGCCCAGGCACTGGTCATGCTTTTTGCCGTCGGCATGTCGGTCAGCGCGGTGTCGTGTTATTCGGCGTATCGATACATGACGCTGGCGTCCATTGGCCTTGTGTTGTTGCCGTGTACGCTCTGGCTGCTGTTTCAATCGTCAGCGATTCAGGTCGGCATGGCGCTGGCCGTGATTGTGTTCGCCTCATTCGTGGCCAGCGCGACACGCAAACTGGCCGAAGCCCTGGAAACCGCCTTCCTGCTAACCCGCGAAATGGAACGCGCCCATCGCATTGCCACTTACGCCGCACAGACCGATGAACTCACCGGCCTGAAAAATCGCCGCGCTTTTTTCGAGCATGCCCAGCAACTGTTCCATGACTGCCAACACAACCGGTTACCGTTGTGCGCGGTGATGCTGGATATGGATCACTTCAAGCACATCAATGACACCTACGGTCATCAGGTCGGGGATCAGGTGTTGCGGCAAATGGGCGTGATCATCAACCGGTCCTTCCGCGACACGGATGTCTTCGGCAGGCTCGGCGGTGAAGAGTTCGCGATCCTGCTCCCGGATACTTCCATTGAAGTCGCCCTTAACATCGCCGAGCAACTTATCCAGTCGATCGGTGGATTGATGACCGGACCGGTTCACCGTATATCGGCCAGCCTCGGTGTGGCAGCGATGGACATCGGCGACAACGATTTTCAAAGTTTGCTGAATAACGCGGATAAAGCGCTGTATCGAGCCAAGGCGCGTGGGCGTAATCAAGTGGCTGTTTCGGAGTAGGGAGGTAGAAAGGTTTTTCGGCCCTGCTTGAAAGCATTCACGCGATTGGCGGGTTGCGCAATTGTTGTAGCAGCCGGACGCAGGCTGCTACAGGCAGGCGGGCGTTTAAGCGAGCTTCACATTCATGGTGATGCGCGCCGTGAACACCTTCTTGCCTTCGGCATCATGAATATCCACCGGCACAATCTTGTCGCCCTCCGTCCGCCAATCCACCGCCTCGCCATCGGCCACCGCCGTCACATCGCTCTTGGCCTTGGCCAGATACTCGACCGTCATCCCTTTCGGAATCCAGCGCGCACCGGCGGGAATGGACACGTCGGTCATCGTCCCTGCCGCCAGTTCGGCGGCGTTGCACATCGCAATCGCATGAACCGAGCCCAAGTGGTTGGTGATCTCCTTGCTGAACGGCACCTGCACCGTGGCATGACTCGGGCGCAACGCCGAGATCAGCGGCTTGATGGTGCTGAAGTAGGGCGCCACCTGGCAGGCCATTTTGCTGAATGCTTCCGGGCCGGCGCTGTTGAACATGCTGAGAAACTGACTCATTTTGAAGCCTCGCTGAGGGATGGTTTTACAGAATGATGTTCCGTAACAGAATAATGTTCTGTGACGGAACAGTATTCTGTTGCGATTAAATCTGTCAACCTAGCGCAGCTTTCTCACCGGCAGCCGCCTGCCTTGTCATGAATTTTCTGGCCTGTATCCCGCATGGAAACCGCAGATCTACTCGAGCGCAGCTACCCCGGCAGAAGAGCCGAACTCAAGCGCGACATCTTCAGAAAAGCCTTGGCCCTGTTCAACGAACAAGGGCTCGAAGCCACGACCATCGAAATGATCCGCGCCGAATGCGATACCAGCGTTGGCGCGATCTACCATCATTTCGGCAACAAGGAAGGCCTGGTGGCCGCGCTGTTTTTCACCGCGCTGGATGACCAGGCACTGCTTCGCGACAGCTACCTCGCCGAGGCACAGACGACCGAAGAGGGCGTGCACGCGCTGGTCCACAGCTACGTCGATTGGGTCGACAGCCAACCCGACTGGGCACGTTTCCAGTACCACGCGCGATTTGCCGTCACCAAAGGGCCGTTCAAGGAAGAACTGGCCACCCGCAACAAAATCCGTAATCAAAAACTCGGCCAATGGCTGGCAGAGCCCGGCCGACGCGATGAATTGCGCGCGTTTCCGGCCGAATTGCTGCCGTCGCTGATCATCGGCCAGGCGGACAGTTACTGCCGGGCCTGGTTGTCGGGGAGGGTGGTCGCCAGTCCGAAGGCCTACCGGGCATTGCTGGCAGAAGCGGCGTGGCGATCAATCTGTGACAATAGCCCCGCCGAAACCCAGTAAAGCGATCCCGGAGTCAGAATTTCAATGCCCGAACTCACCCACTTCGACGCCCCGTGCCCGGAGCACATCAACAGCCAGATCCTGCAGATGGTCGTCGACAACCTGACCGACATCAGCATGGTCGGCATCGTGCCGAGCAACCCGCTGTACAACGTGTATCAGTACGCGGTCGGTTACGAAGTGCATCTGTACCTGGAAGCCCTCGGCGGGTCCAAGGGCATTGCGGTCGAGTTGATCGTCGCCACCGACGATGAAAACCCTGAAAAGGTCATCGGCTTTCTGCTGTACCTGCCGGTCAAGGACGATCCCGAAGCCTGCGGCGTAGCCTACATGGCCGTTGACTCGGGTCATCGCCGCCGAGGCGTCGCGCGGACCATGTTGCAAGACATGATCAGCCGCTACCCCCACGCCGAACTGACCTGCACCGTGGCCAAGGTGCCGTGGTTCGAGTCGATGGGTTTTCAGGTGCTGGGCGTGCGCGGCACGCAGGTGCTGATGAACACCCGCGACCACAGCAGCGAAGGCTTGATGGGACTGTTGGATGTCACATTTATCTACAGTTCTCTAGAGGTTCGGCAGATACATAACTACTTGCTGCAAAAACACGGAAAGCGCGCGATGGTCGATGCCGAAAAGCAACGCGACCGGCATCTGGACCAAATGACCCACAACGCCAAGGTGTTTGTGCTGAATCGTTTGGGCCGGGACGCGGCGAACGAGCCCCGTCTGGACTAGACTCATAAGTCCTTTTGGGAGCGCGTGGTCGTCCTGCCATGATATTCTGCGCGCCAACTTGGTTTGACCTATTCAGTTGGCCCGTCCTTGAGACGTGCCGACAGGATCAATGTCGCTCAAGTAGCTGAAGCCAATAATGATAAAAAGTCAGTTCAGTAGGGACATATAAATTGAGGTCGATGCAGACAGTCGGCCTTGTGTGCCCACCCTTCGATTCTTGTGTACGAGCACCCACGACGTCCTGCCTGAATGTCGTGAACCAAGGGGCCGTGAGCGGGAATGGAAGGGCGGATGGCGTTTTATCATAGGTGCTACAGATGTTTAAGAAAATGAACACGGCCCTGCTGGGGCTGGCTTTGTCGATGGGGATCACGTCCGTTCACGCGGCAGAGGCAAAGAAAGTCGATGTACTGCTGATCGGCGGCGGCATCATGAGCGCGACCCTGGGTGTCTGGCTCAACGAGCTGGAACCTGGCACTTCGATGGAAATGATCGAGCGCCTCGACGGCGTCGCCCTGGAGAGCTCCAACGGCTGGAACAACGCCGGTACCGGTCACTCCGCCCTGGCCGAGTTGAACTACACCCCGGAAGACGACAAGGGCAACGTACAGATCCCGAAAGCCGTTGAAATCAACGAAGCGTTCCAGATCTCCCGTCAGTTCTGGGCCTGGCAGGTTCAGCAAGGCGTGCTGAAAAACCCGCGTTCGTTCATCAACTCCACGCCGCACATGAGCTTTGTGTGGGGCGATGACAACATCAAGTTCCTGAAGAAGCGCTACGAAGCCCTGCAAGCGAGCCCGCTGTTCGCCGGCATGCAGTACTCCGAAGACCCGGCTGTGATCAAGAAGTGGGTTCCGCTGATGATGGAAGGGCGCGACCCGAACCAGAAAATCGCGGCCACCTGGAGCCCGATCGGCACCGACGTCAACTTTGGCGAAATCACCCGCCAGTTCGTCGCGCACCTGCAAACCACACCGAAGTTCGACTTGAAACTGTCTAGCGAAGTGCAAGACATCACCAAGAACGACGACGGCACCTGGCGCGTCAGCTACAAAAACCTGAAAGACGGCACCCAGTCCGAAACCGACGCCAAGTTCGTGTTCATCGGCGCGGGCGGCGGTGCACTGCACCTGCTGCAGAAGTCCGGTATTCCTGAAGCCAAGGAATACGCAGGCTTCCCGGTAGGCGGCTCGTTCCTCGTCACCGAAAACCCGACCCTGGCCGAGCAACACCTGGCCAAGGCCTACGGCAAAGCCTCCGTTGGCGCACCGCCAATGTCGGTTCCGCACCTGGACACCCGTGTCCTGGACGGCAAGCGCGTCATTCTGTTTGGCCCATTCGCGACCTTCAGCACCAAGTTCCTGAAGGAAGGCTCGTACCTGGACCTGCTGACCACCACCACCACGCATAACGTGTGGCCAATGACCAAAGTCGGCATCAAGGAATACCCGCTGGTCGAGTACCTCGCCGGCCAACTGATGCTGTCTGACGAAGACCGCCTCAACGCCTTGAAAGAATACTTCCCGAACGCCAAAGCCGAAGACTGGCGCCTGTGGCAAGCCGGCCAACGCGTGCAAATCATCAAGCGTGATGAAGCAGCGGGTGGCGTGCTGAAGCTGGGCACCGAGATCGTTGCATCGCAAGACGGCACCATTGCCGGCCTGCTGGGCGCATCGCCGGGCGCCTCGACGGCTGCTCCGATCATGCTGACCGTGCTGCAGAAAGTGTTCAAGGACAAGGTGGCTTCGCCTGCCTGGCAGGAAAAGCTGCATCAGATCGTGCCGAGCTATGGCACTCAGCTGAACGGCAGCCCTGAGAAGGTTGCGCAGGAGTGGGCTTACACCGCCAAGGTGCTGCAACTGACGCCGCCGCCAGCGATTGGTCAGGTAGCGGCTCCGGCTGCTGCTCCGGCTGATGCTGATAAGGCGAAAGCGCCGAAGGCTAATGCTGCCAGTGATATGGCTTTGTAAGTAGAAGCGTAATCAGAGAAAGCCCACTGACCGGAGACGGTCAGTGGGCTTTTTTGTGCTTCAAACTCAGCACTTGCTGGCCCGTAATATCCAAGACTGACACCGCCTCTGTGGCGAGGGAGCTTGCTCCCGGTGGGCTGCGGAGCAGACCCGTTCAGGCCATGCTCATTCAGAGCGGTACATCAATTCCAAGCGTTCTATCCACTCGTTTGTAGCGCCAAATCTTGCGTAATACTTCATTCTTTCCAGGTCACTCAATTGAGTGAGGAAGGGAATGAAGTAATTGTCGTTGTAGTACCCTTGAGCACCTTGCATCTCTCCACCCCACCAGGAAGGGTTGTACCCTTCAAACGCTATCCATGGGGGAGGAGGGGCAAAATTCTCGCGCAAAATAACATTCATGAAATCGATGCTGTTCGTAACCATTCGAACAGTTGTTGAGTTGAACTCCCTTGTGGAAGTAAAAAATACTAATTGCTCGTTTTTTTCATCGTTAACATAGTGCTTTGCAGGTAGCTCATTAAATGTTTTTTCAGATGTGTATTTAAAATTTGCTTCGACGAACGCCAGAAATTTATGAGTGTCTGCGTGCTCAATTAAAAATGAAGAATAAAAGGCTGGAATACCCAGTCCTTCTAAAGATGATGTTTTGGGGTAGTAGGGCAGCCGACTAATTTCGCTTGTTGAAGGATCAGCGAAAATGGTTTTTAGCTCTGAAATGGAATATCCAGCAATTTGCTCTTCTGGTTCTTGCTTCATGAAGGATTTGAAACGACTAAAAAAACTCATCACCAGACCTCAGTCTTGTACGTAATCAGTAAGCCAGGTTGCACCCAAATAACCCGCCGTACCGAAGATAATTCCACCAACAGCAGCACTGACAATTGCTCCTGGGCCCGTTTCTATACCAACAGCAGCACCTACCGCCAGGCCAATCCGTCCTCCCGCGATTGCGGCCCCCCAACCTCCAGCTTGCTTGACTACTTCGACCGAGATCGGTTTGACGCTATTTTGCTTGATTGACTCATCTGTAGCCAACTTCAAGTCATAGGCGGTAAAACCGATGGCAAAAACCCTTACAACTCTCGCTCCCTTAATCAACATGTTTGTTGCTTTGTAGGAACTTGGGGTAAAGACTGCTTTGGCCGGTACTTTTTCAGCCTGGACCAGTACTTCTTTGTCTATATTCTTAACCCAATCTGCGATTTGGTCTATCTGGACGACTTTCTTTGGGGCGACTTTTTTGTATTCGTCGAGTGACTTTAATATCTCTTCGGTGGATACAAGCTTTGCACCTGCTGCTTTTGCTTTTTCTATATCAATGTAAACGGTCTTGCCCTCGAATCGCGGCGACCCGTTTGGAAATTCAGAGCTGGTAGATAGATAGCTGGACGGATATTTTCTGCTGCTAAATACGTGCTCCGCTACCGTGGCGTTGGATTTCGGGTCTATAGGTATCATGCCAAATTTTTCCGGCCATACCTCGTGCTTGATTTGAAACGCGGGGAGGTTCTTTGCGACAAGGTGAGGATTATCTGGTGAGGAGTAGATTTTGCGAACTAGAAAGCCATCTTTACCTATTTCATCGACGACAACGAACAAGTGAATGTTGGCAGGCATTGAATAGCCAGGCACATTGCTAACCGACCCGGCCTGTTGATTTGTAGGGACTTTACAAGAAAACTCAGTCATGCATCGCCCCACTTTTCGAGCGCGGCAACACCTGTGGTGATTTCCAGCGTTTCCTGTTTTTTGGTTGTGATTCGTGGCGTATGTCCTGACTCGTCAGAAAAGCCGGTGTAAACCCGGCCTGCTTCATCTTTGATGTGATACGGCACATAGGCAAGAGGCTGGCCGTCGCTCCCGAGAATACGAAACTGCTCATTGAATGGCTGCAACCACAACGGCATAGGTAAGGGCGGGACGAAGTCCGCAGGCGAGTGGACGTTGCCAATGATCACCGTTCCGGAGCCACTCACCACGTTGTTGCCGTGGGCACCAACACTGCCGACCGTTGCGGCGGGTTTACCGTTTATAAGAACGGTAGAAGCGACCTCTCCTACAATGCGGCTGCCGCACGTACTTTTGTCGTCTTGGCGAGCAGCAGCCAACCCGTCAAAGAATACGTCGGGAGAGCCAGCGGCGATGGGGTTTACTCCGTGGCCGGGTAGCGGACAGCTTGTGGGATCCGTGACTCGGGCAGCAGGTTTTCCAGCCATTTTGAACGTCCTTGTAAAATGTGAAGTGGAGGATTGTTACACAAAGAATCCGCTGACAACCATGGCCACCCTTTTTAGCCCATTCACGACCAATACTTCCCGAACGCCAAAGCCGAAGACTGGCACCTACAGAAAGTGTTCAAGGACAAGGTGGCTTCGCCTGCCTGGCAGGAAAAGCTGCATCAGATCGTGCCGAGCTATGGCACTCAGCTGAACGGCAGCCCTGAGAAGGTTGCGCAGGAGTGGGCTTACACCGCCAAGGTGCTGCAACTGACTCCGCCGCCAGCGATTGGTCAGGTAGCGGCTCCGGCTGCTGCTCCGGCTGATGCTGATAAGGCGAAAGCGCCGAAGGCTAATGCTGCCAGTGATATGGCTTTGTAAGTAGAAGCGTAATCAGAGAAAGCCCACTGATCGGAGACGGTCAGTGGGCTTTTTTGTGGGGAGTGGTTTTCGAGGGGGTAGATTCATCTGGGCTCACATCTCGGTGCTTCATCCAAAGCCTGTCTCAACGCATCAAAAATTTTGAACCGCCTTTGGACGCGCTCGCCTAATGATTAGCTTGTGAACGAATCGCACAGGCAATGTGCCAATACCGGCATTTTCCGAGAGGTGGTCAACGTGGCTAAAGACGAGAAGAAAAGCAAAGGTGATGCTTCGAACGCCAGCAAGGATTTGAAAGACAAAAAGTCATCGAAGGCAAAGAAATCAGCTGCGGCCTCGGCTCTTTCGAAATCTTCCGAAAAGAAAGACAAGAAAAAAGATGCCGAACCGAAGAAATCTGCAAAAAAAGCTGATAGCAAGCCAGACAAGGCTAAGAAATCAGACAAGGCAGAAAAGCCGGCGAAAAAGAAAAAGTGACCTCTGCGATCTGCTAGGGCGTTACGCCCTAGCTTCCTCAGGCCAAATTGCGAGCAAGCCTGGCCCACCTCAATACCCGGTTATCGCAGTGCTTCGCGTCGATATTGTCCGGGCGATTTTCCGTGAACACGGCGGAACGCGACTCCAAAGGCAGCATCCGACAGATAACCCAGCGAAGCGGCAACGGTAGCGACGTTGTCCGTGCCATCGCGCAACCTCGACGCCGCCACTTGCATGCGCCATCGCGTGACATATTCGCCGGGCGACTGCCCCACGCGCGTCTTGAATAATGCAGTAAAGCCAGAGCGGGACATGCAAGCCATATCCGCCATTTCAGCCAGCCTCAAAGATTTTTCGGGTGCGCCATGAATGGCACGCAACACCTTGGCGATGACCGGATCTCGAAGTCCTCCCAGCCAATTCAAATCAGTAGCGTCGGCGGCGGTGATGCGATGGCGAAGCACGTGAATGAAGATCAGCCGCAGTAGATCGTTGCACATTGCATGCGCGCCAGCTTGATTCGATTGCCACTCACGATCCAGTTCATCCAGCAGCCAGCCAAACGACGATGCGCCTCCGGACCCGGCGCGGATGATGAGTGCAGGCGGCAATGCATCGAGCAACTCCATCGCCGCAGGACCGACAAGTGAAACGCTGCCGCCCAGCAACTCGACATCGTCACCCACGCCGAACATTGCCGACGCCCCCGCATGGGAAAACACATCGGAGGCATTTATCGCCTCCACATCCGGCCCGCTGGCCAGAACGAACGGCGTACGAGCAACGACAAAACAGTCGCCAGCCCTCAGATGACAAGGCGCCATGCCGTCCATGCGCAACCAGCACTCGCCTCGTCGCACGACATTGAATTTCAATTCGATGGGCCGGAACTGTAATGCCCAAGTGCCGCCTGCCTGCAATCGCACGGAGCAGGCGGCACGCAGTCCTGACAGCGCCAGGACTTCGGACAAGGGATCAGAAACTGAATTTTGGATGATCACGATAGAAAACCGGGTTTCTTGAGCTGTTTCGTCCAGCGAGCTTAGTGAAGAATCGAGCACTTCGATACCTGCGAGGGAGATTTCTCATGCCGACGCTTCAAAACCCTATTCACTCCGACTTCAATGCCGCCAGTACCGCCGCCGAGGTCATGGCAGGTGTTGACCTGACCGGCAAAATTGCGATCGTCACCGGCGGTTATTCGGGAATCGGACTGGTCACCACGAAATGCCTAACCGCGGCGGGCGCACACGTTATCGTTCCCGCCCGAGATCCGGTCCGGGCCCTGGCCGCCCTGGCAGAGGTCAAGCGGGTCGAAGTACTGGAGATGGACTTGATGCAACCCGCATCGGTTGAAGCCTTCAGCCGACGCATGCTCAACAGTGGCCGTCCGATCTCGCTGCTGATCAACTGCGCCGGGGTCATGGCCTCGCCACTGACGCGAGACGGCGATGGGCACGAAAGTCAGTTCGCTACGAACCATCTCGGTCATTACCGCCTGACTTGCGGGCTGTGGCCGGCACTGATTGCCGCGGGCGCGGCGCGCGTGGTTTCGGTCTCGTCACGAGGGCATCAGATCGCCGGGGTGGATTTTGACGACATCGATTTTTTGCGCCGGCCATACGACAAGTGGGTGGCGTACGGTCAGTCGAAAACCGCCAACGCACTGTTTGCGTTGGCGCTCGACAAACGCGGACGTCATCGCGGCGTGCGGGCATTCTCGCTGCACCCGGGGCAAGTCCTGACCAGCCTCGGACGCCATCTGAGCAGCGCCGAAATAGCCGCATTCGACGTGCTGGATGAGCACGGTCGGCAGCGCCTGAACCCGGAGATCGGACTCAAGACACTGGAACAGGGCGCTGCAACCGGCTTGTGGTGTGCGACCAGCGCCACGCTTGCAACCTTGGGCGGTGTTTACTGCGAAGATTGCAATATCGCCTCTATCAACGAATCGGAGACGGGACGCAAGGGCGTGGCCAGATGGGCAGTCGATCTTGAGTATGCCGAGCGTCTTTGGGCCGCATCGGAGCAATGGACAGAGATGACAGTTTCATAAATCTGATACTGTTTTTTATGTTGGATCTGAGTCTTTTTTTAGTGCGTCGGTGCTCTATAGAGTGCGCGTCCGACGCACTAGTGGACAGTGATCGGCCGCCTACTATTTCTGGCTCTCTGAAGACCGGACGACCTCGAGAGTCTTCAGGAACCACCATGAATACTCGTCCTGGTTTTCGCAGCAAGACACTCCCCGAATCGCAACGTGACATTCTCGGTATGATCGCGACCGATCATCATCTGGGCGACATACTCTGCGCCATCTGCCAGATGCACGACGCACAGGCCCCCGAAACCTTCTGTTCGATACTGCTCACTGATGCCGAGGGCAAACGCTTGCTGAGCGGCGCGGCGCCCAGCCTTCCGGTCGAATACAGTGACGCGATTCATGGAATGGCCATTGGTCCACAGGAAGGAACCTGCGGCACCGCTGCGTTCCGGCGCGAGCTTGTAGTCACCGAAGACATCGCCCGGGACCCCAACTGGGAGCGTTTCCGCAGCCTGGCGCTGGGGCATAACCTGCGTTCCTGCTGGTCGGTGCCTTTGCTCTCCCATCAGGGACGCGTGTTGGGTACATTTGCCCTGTACCAGAACCGCGTCCATGCGCCGGACGAGGCGCAGATTCAACGACTGGACCGCGCGGCCCAACTGGCAGTCATTGCGATTCGTCATGAGCGTGATGGCCAACGACTGGAGGAAAGCGAACAACGTTTTCGTTCATTGTTCACCTACAACCCCCACCCCGTGTTCTCCCTCGATCTGTTCGGCAATATCCAAAGTGTGAACGCAGCAGGCCTGAAGCTGAAACCGTACACCGCAACCGATTTCATTGGTCATCACTTTTCCCATCTGGTACTCGAAGAGGACCTGGAGCGGGTCAGTCAGCATTTTTCCGCAGCCCGCGCCGGAGAACCTCAGCGCTTCGAGGCACGGGTTCTCGACGAGAGTGACAATCTGCTGACCATGGACATCTCTAACCTGCCGATCATGGTCAACGGAGAAATCGTCGGGGTATTCGGCATTGCCCGGGACATCAGCGAGCAGAAGCATTACGAGCGCCAGTTGAGCTTCAACGCCAGCCATGACCGGCTGACCGGCTTGCTCAACCGTGTTTCGCTTGAAGAACGGCTTGTTCTGGATTGTCACATCAGTCGTCGGCGCAAGCGTCGTCTGGCGGTGATGTGCATTGATCTGGATGGATTCAAATCCATCAACGATTCGATCGGACACTACTTCGGCGATCAGGTGCTGATTGAGGTGGCGCAGCGTATGACCCAGCAGATTCGTCCCGGCGATACCATCGTGCGCATGGGCGGTGATGAATTTATCGTTCTGCTGCCGGACTTGCTTCGTGATGAGGACGTTGTACCGGTAGCCGAGCGATTGATGGCCAGCATTGCCAGGCCCTACTGCATCCAGGGCATTGACCTGCACCTGAGCGCAAGTGTCGGCATCACCCTGAACGATGGTCACATCGAGCAGCCGATGCAGCTGATTCAGCAGGCTGACATGGCCATGTACAAAGCCAAGCAGCAAGGGCGCAACAACTTTCAGTGGTACACCAGCGATCTAAATCAGCGCGTTTGCGAGCACGCGAGCCTGCGCAATGACCTGCAAAAGGCTATCGAGACCCAGTCGCTCAAGCTGCATTATCAACCGCAGATAGAAGCGCGCACGGGTCGGGTGGTCGGGATCGAAGCGTTGCTGCGCTGGGAGCATCCGGAAAAAGGATTTATCTCCCCCGCGGTGTTTGTGCCGGTGGCAGAGGACAGTGGTCAGATCATCCCGCTAAGCCTTTGGGTACTCGATACGGCCTGCGCGCAACTGCGCCAGCTAGGCGAGCAGGGCATTACGAGCATCTCAATGGCCGTGAATATTTCGCCGATGCATTTTCAGCGTGGCCAGTTCGTCCAGTGTGTCCAGGCCACCCTGGAGAAACATGGTCTGCGTGGTGAGCAGTTGGAGCTGGAGATCACCGAGTCGCTGCTGTTGCATAACGCGGAACAGGCAATCGACACGTTGCACCGGCTCAAGGCTTTGGGGGTGCGTATTGCGCTCGATGATTTCGGCACCGGTTTTTCCAGCCTCAGCTATCTCAAGCGTTTGCCCATCGACAAGATCAAGATTGACCGCTCGTTCATTCAGGAAATCGCTACCGACCCTCACGATGCAGCGATCACCCAAGGCATTATTTCCATGGCCCATCACCTCAGTCTGACGGTGGTCGCCGAGGGCGTGGAAACGGCGTCCCAGGTGGATTTCCTGAAGGGCAGTCGTTGCGATATTTTTCAGGGGTATTACTTCGCCAAACCGATGCCTTGTGCAGAAATCGAAGCTTTCCTGAGCCATCCCGCGTCCCATCCCTGACCGGCCATTATGTCGGGTCTCAGTCCTGAAAATCAGACGCTAAGGCAAATTTTCAGACTCCAGCGCAGAACTCCCTCTCCTCAGGCAAGGCGCTCCCCGCGCCTTTCTCACACACTCGGCTCTAACGCTATCGCGCTGCACAACAACAAGAGCCGCGAAAAAAATGACTACTTTCCAGCCTGCTACCGAAAGCCCGACCAGCCACATCGGCGCCCGTCAGACCCGTGTCGAGGACGCCGCATTGTTGCGCGGCCTCGGCTGTTATGCCGATGACGCTGCGATCCCTCCGGGTACGCTACACGCGGCGATCATCCGTTCACCCCACGCTCATGCGCGGATCACCTCGGTGGACTTTTCCCGTGCGCTGCTGATGAAAGGCGTGCACGGCGTGCTGGTCGGCGAAGACGTCAAACGCTGGGCGCTGCCGTTCCCGGTGGGTGTGCGGCAGCCGATGGAGCACTGGTGCGTCGCCGTCGACAAGGTACGTTATGTCGGAGAGCCGGTGGCCGTGGTGATCGCCGAGAGCCGCTATCTGGCCGAGGACGCGATCGAAGGTGTACGCGTTGAATACGAGGCGCTGCCGCCGATCATCGACCCGGAACTGGCCACCGCTGAACAGGCGCCGATCCTGCACGAAGCCGTCGGCAGCAACGTGGTCAACGAACGACACTTTCGTTATGGCGAACCGGAGCAGGCCTTCGAGCAGGCGCCGCACAAGGTCTCGCTCAAAGTAAAGTTTCCGCGCAGTTCCTGCACACCCATTGAATGCTATGTGGTGCTGGCTCAGTACGAGCGCGCCACCGGCATTTATGACGTGCTGGCCAATTTTCAGGGTCCCTATGCGTTGCACACGGTCATGGCCCGGGCACTGAATGTACCCGGCAACCGCCTCCGTTTGCGTACACCGAAAGATTCCGGCGGCAGCTTTGGCATCAAGCAAGGGGTTTTCCCTTACGTGGTAATGATGGGGCTGGCGTCACGCAAGGTCGGTGCACCGGTGAAGTGGGTCGAGGACCGTCTGGAACATCTTCAGGGGGCTTCTTCGGCGACCAATCGGGTGACCGAAATTGAAGCAGCGGTAGAAGCGGATGGCCGTATCACCGCTTTGCGTTATGACCAGATCGACGATTGTGGTGCCTACCTGAGAGCGCCTGAACCGGCGACTTTCTACCGCATGCACGGCAACCTGACGGGTGCCTACGCGATCCGCAATTTGCAAGTGCGCAACCGAGTGGTGCTGACCAACAAAACCCCTTCCGGCCTGAACCGTGGTTTCGGTGGCCCACAGGTGTATTTCGCCCTTGAACGGCTGCTGCAACACATCGCCGTGCAGTTAAAGCTTGATCCATTGGACGTGATCCGCCGCAACCTGGTGCCGGCCGATGCCTTCCCGTATCGCGCGGCCGCCGGTGCGTTGCTCGATTCCGGCAACTACCAGGCTGGCATTGCCTTGGCGGCGGCTGATGGCGGTCTCGACGAGTTGCTCAAACGTCGTGATCAGGCGCGTGCCGAAGGCCGAATCTATGGCATTGGTTATGCCGCCGTCATTGAACCGTCGATTTCCAACATGGGATACATCACCACTGCGATGACACCCGAAGAGCGGCGCAAGGCCGGTCCGAAAAACGGCGCTGTCGCCACCGCAACCATCAACGTCGGCCCGTTGGGTGACGTCAGTGTGCATGTGTCCTCGGCACCGCAAGGGCAGGGCCATCAAACCACCGTCGCTCAAGTCGTCGCCGAAGTGCTTGGGGTTGCGCTGGAATCCATCGTGGTCAACGTCGAGCTGGACACCCAGAAGGACGCCTGGTCGATTGCCTCGGGCAACTATTCCAGCCGCTTCGCCGGCGCTGTGGCCGGTGCCGTTTACAAAGCCGCGCTGAAGATCCGCGATCGCCTCGCCGCGATTGCCGCCGAGCAATTGCAGGCCAGTCCCGAAGATATTCGTTTCGCCGGCGGCAAGATATTCGTGGTCAATGGCGGGGCGGTAGCGCCATTTCATCG
This sequence comes from Pseudomonas sp. GW823-FHT02C02, assembly GCF_058797635.1. NCBI lineage: Bacteria > Pseudomonadati > Pseudomonadota > Gammaproteobacteria > Pseudomonadales > Pseudomonadaceae > Pseudomonas > Pseudomonas sp. GW823-FHT02C02. The sequence goes on from NZ_JBXAJV010000016.1 coordinate 70,576, forward strand.
GATTGCCGGTGCGACCCACTGGTCGCCGGGCCTGCTGCCGGAAGGGGAAAACGGCGGTCTGCGTGAAACCGCCTTCTGGAGCCCGCCGCAATTGGAGGCACCGGACGACAAGGATCAGGTCAACAGCTCGCTGTGCTACGGCTTTGTCTTCGACATCTGCGGTCTGGAAATCGACCGCATGACCGGCGAGATCCACATCGACCGCTACGTCACCTGCCATGACGCCGGCCGCCTGCTCAACCCGGCACTGGTCGATGGCCAGATTCGTGGCGGCTTCACCCAAGGCCTCGGCGCGGCGCTGATGGAAGAGTTCGCCTATGGCGAGGACGGCAGCTTCCTCTCCGGGACCTTCGCTGATTATCTGGTGCCGACCGCACCGGAAGTGATCGAACCGATGATCCTGCACATGGAAACGCCATCGCCATTCACCCCACTGGGCGCCAAGGGTGTGGGCGAGGGCAACAACATGAGCACGCCGGTGTGCATCGCCAACGCGGTGGCCGACGCCCTCGGTCGATCGGACATCCGTCTGCCACTGACGCCCTCGAAAGTACGCACGCTCATCGGCATCGACGAGCCACCACGGCCCGCCGGTATGGAGCCCGATGAAAACCTCGACGCAGTACCTGCCGGTGGACCGGCACTGCGGGCCAACGACTCTGTGGTGATTCCTGCTTCGCCGCAACAGGTCTTCGACACCTTGCTCGACCCGCAGACGCTTGCGGCGATCATTCCCGGTTGCCACGACCTCGTGCTTGAAGGCGAAAACCGTTACCGCGCAGACGTCACTGTCGGCGTCGGCATGATCCGTGCGCGCTTCGAGGCCAAGGTTGCCCTGAGTGATCTGGACCCGCCGCATTCATTGCGTCTGTCCGGTTCCGGCAGCAGCTCGATGGGGTCGGCCCAGGGGCAGGCCAAGGTGCGTTTCGTTGAACTGGAAAACGGCCACACACGCCTGGAATACCAATACCAGGTGGCGGTCAGCGGCAAAGTCGCCGCGGTCGGCGGCCGAATGCTGCAAGGGGCCTCGAAAGTGATCATCGGACAAATATTTACTCGCCTGTCACAACGGGTCAGCGGCCAAGCCATCTCCACCGGCTGGTGGGCGCGATTGCGTGCCTCGCTTGGCGCGCTGTTTGGCAAGGGAGGTGCGCAATGAAACCGGCTGCTTTCGATTACGTTCGGGCTGATACCCGTCGTCAGGTGGTTGAGTTGCTCGCCGAGTACGGCCAGGAAGCTCGCATCATCGCCGGTGGCCAATCGCTGATGGCGGTGCTGAACATGCGCCTGGCTCAACCCAAGTTGCTGATCGATATCAATCATGTGGCTGAGCTGGCCTATATCGAACTGCGCAAGGATTGCCTGGCGGTAGGTGCCGGGGTACGGCAGGCACAGTTGCTCGCGCGTTCGACCCTGATGGACGAGGTGCCTTTATTGGCACTGGCGATGCCCTGGATCGGTCACTTCCAGACCCGTAATCGCGGCACTGTCTGCGGTTCGGTGGCTCACGCCGACCCCAGCGCCGAGTTACCGCTGTGCCTGGTGACGCTGGGCGGTGAGATCGTTCTCGAGTCGAAAAAAGGTAAGCGCATCGTCAAGGCTGCCGATTTCTTCCAAGGCATTCTCACCACCGACAAGCGTGCGGATGAACTGGTTGTCGAGGTGCGTTTTCCGCTCAAGCGCGAAGGCATTACCTATCGCTTCCGCGAGATCGCCATGCGCCACGGCGACTTTGCAATTGTCTCCCTGGCCGCGGCCATCGGCACGGACCAGGTCGAACTCGGCATCGGCGGGGTCGCTGACCGTCCGCAACGTCGCAGTCTGCCTCGCGGTGCGGGGCTGCCGGACGCGCTCAATCAAACCGCCTGGTCGCTCGACGCACAAGACGATGTGCAGGCCAGCGCTGCCTATCGCCGCCAACTGATTCGCGAGCTGGGTCATCAGCTGATCGAAGGAGTCTGAATATGCGTGTAACTGCCGACCAAACCTTTCCGATTCGCCTGGAACTCAATGGCCGCTCCCGCGAAGCCCTGGCTGAGCCGCGGACCCAACTCTGCGACTTCCTGCGCCACGACCTCGGTGCCACCGGTGTCCATGTCGGATGCGAACATGGTGTCTGCGGTGCCTGCACGGTGCTGGTGGACGGCGTCGCCATGCGTTCCTGCCTGATGCTCGCGGTACAGGGGCACGAGCGGCGTATCGAGACCGTCGAGTCCCTGGCTGACGACGACACACTGAGCGACCTGCAACAAGCCTTTCGCCGACATCACGCCTTGCAGTGCGGCTTTTGCACTGCGGGCATTCTCATGTCCTGCGTGGACTTCCTCGAACGGGTACCCGACCCGGACGAGACCCAGGTACGCGACATGCTTTCGGGGCATCTATGTCGCTGCACCGGCTACACCGGCATCGTCCAGGCCGTGCTCGAAGTCGCTGCCCAGCGCCAAACGAACAAAGGGGTATAACAAAAATGTTCGATCTCGGACGCAGTTTCCTCGCTGCCGTTGAACGCCGGCCGCACGCCGTGGCGGTCAGTGACGGTGCGTTGAAGAAAACCTATGAAGAATGGTTCGTCGATATCCAGAGTGCCGCCTGGGGCTTGCAATGCCTTGGGCTGCAACGCGGTGACCGACTGCTGGTAGTGATGCAAAACCGATGGCAGATGGCAACCCTGCATTGGGCCTGTCAGTTCGCGGGCATCGTCATGACCCCGTTGAACTGGCGTTCGACGGCCGAGGAACTGGGCTACTGCATCGAAGATGCGCAAATCCGTGCAGTGGCTTACGACGACGCAACCGTGACCGCTGTGGCCAGTTGCAGCGCCGCCACAAGGTTGCCACGGATCGCCACCGGACTCCGTGCCGCCAACACCGACCTGAGTTTCGAGGAACTGTGTTCGCAGACCCCCTCCGGCATGATTTTGCAGGCCGACGCCGAAGACTTTTCACTGCTGCTGTACACCTCCGGAACCACCAGCAAGCCCAAGGGCGTGCCCCGTCGGCACCGTAGCGAACGCGCTGCTGCGGTTGCCCACGTAGCGCAAAACCTTTACCGCCAGGGCGAGTGCACGCTGGGCGTCATGCCGCTTTACCACACCATGGGCGTACGTTCGTTGTTGTCCATGGCGCTGATCGACGGACATTTCGTCTGTGTGCCGAAGTTTGACGTGGAAGCCACGCTGCATGCCATCGAGCGGGAAAAGGTCAGCAACCTGTACCTGGTGCCGACGCTCTACCACATGCTCATCGAACACCCGGCCTTTGCTCGCGAGCGAGTCGCCAGTGTGGAGAAAATCGGCTTTGCCGGTGCACCGATGAGCGACGGTTTGATGCGTCGCGTCGAGCAGGCGTTCCAGCCGAAATTGTTCGTCAATCATTACGGCAGCTCGGAGATCTACACCTTCACCATCGACCAGCAAGCCAGCCGCAAACCCGGTTCGTCAGGGCGCAGTGCAATGAACCAGCGCGTGCGCGTGGTGCCAATCGATGCTGAAACGGCAGACGTGCAGGTCAACCCATTGGAGGAGGGCCAGATCATCGCCGACCTGGCGAGTGACGAGGCGTTCGAAGGCTACCTGAACCGCCCCGAAGCGACCGCCAAGGCATTGCGTGACGGATGGTATTTCACCGGTGACATCGGCTACTTCGATCTGGAGGGCGATCTGTTCGTCACGGGTCGTGTCGATGACTTGATCATCACCGGCGGCGAAAACGTCAGCCCGGCAGAAATCGAAAACATGCTCTCTCTGCACCCGGCAGTGGAAGAAGTAGTGGTGGTCGGTCTGCCCGACGAGCAGTGGGGAAAGATCATTGCCGCGTTTATCAAGCTGCGCGCCGAGGTCTCGGAAGGCGACCTCGATGCCCATTGCATCGCTTCGGGCCTGGCCAAATTCAAGCGGCCACGGCGTTACCAGTTCATCGACCAGATTCCCAAATCTCCAGTGGGCAAGGTGCTGCGGCGCGTGCTGCTGGCGCAATTTCAGGAACAGGCCTTGAAGGCCATCAGCTAATCATCCAGAGGACACTCTCATGCAACAGCAAGCGATCCAGCAATTTCTCGACACTCAGTTCGATGGCTTCCAGGTTGAAGTCGATGTGTCCCGCGAGCGCGCCGACATCATCCTCAACCGGGCACCGCTGAACGTCATTTCCATGGGGCAGCGTGATGAACTGCGCCTGGTCTTCGAAGCCCTCGATGCACACAAAGGTGTGCGCGTCATCGTGCTGCGCTCGGTGGGTGAACACTTCTCCAGCGGTGGCGACATCAAGGGCTTCCTCGAAGCGTCGCCGGAGCACGTGTCCAAGCTGGCCTGGAACGTCGCGGCACCGGCTCGTTGCGAAAAACCGGTGATCGTTGCCAACCGTGGCTACACCTTTGGCGTCGGTTTCGAACTGTCTTTGGCCTGCGATTTCCGCATTGCTTCCCAGACCACTCGCTACGCCTTGCCAGAGCAGAACCTGGGACAGATCCCCGGCTCGGGTGGCTCCGCGCGCCTGCAGAAAATCATCGGCATCACCCGCACCAAGCACATGGTGATGCGCGCCAAACGCATCACCGGCGACCAGGCCTATGCCTGGGGTATCGCGACCGAGGTCGTGCCGGATACCGAACTGGAAAGCACCGTCGATGCGTTGGTCGACGAACTGCGTCGCTTCTCGCCGCTGGCTCAGCGCACGGCGAAAAAACTGATCAACGACAACGAAGATGCGCCGCTGACCGTCGCGATCGAAATGGAAGGTCACTGCTACAGCCGCCTGCGTAGCTCCAAGGACTTCAAGGAAGGCGTTGAAGCGTTTCACAGCAAGCGTGAGGCCGTGTTTATCGGCGAGTAAATCGTACCGGCGAGCGGGCCCGGGAGTATGTTGGTAACAGCGTACGCCTCACGGAACAGGGTCTGCCGCCCCTTCAATGCAACTGAAAAGGGCACATCAAGGTATCACCGCTGACCTGCTGATTACTCGCAACCCGCGCACCGGGATGCAGAACGTTTCGATTCACCGTTTGTGTGAGGCAACCATGACTACGACAACAACAATAACTGCATCACCCGCCAGCTCCGCTATCGATACACCGCAGATTCCACCGGGCAAGGCTTTGCTCGCGGCATTTGCCTCGACGTTCGGCTGGGCGCTGGATCTGTTTGACCTGTTCATTCTGCTCTACGTGGCGCCGATCATCGGCCGCCTGTTCTTCCCCTCGGATACCCCGACACTGTCGCTGGCCGCCGTGTACGCCTCGTTCGCCGTGGCCTTGCTGGTACGTCCGCTGGGCTCGGCGATCTTCGGCGCGTATGCCGACAAACACGGTCGCAAGCGTGCGCTGATGGTATCGATGGTCGGCGTCGGTATTTCCACGGCACTGTTTGGTGCGTTGCCGACCATTCACCAGGTCGGCATATTGGCCCCGATACTGTTCCTGTTATTGCGTGTAATTCAGGGCATTTTCGTGGGCGGCATCGTTGCCTCCACTCACACCATCGGCACCGAATCCATCTCGCCGCGCTATCGCGGCTTGATGTCCGGGTTGATCGGTGGCGCTGGTGCCGGCATGGGCGCGCTGTTGGCGTCATTCACTTATCTGGTGTTGTCTGAGATCTTTCCCGGGGAGGAATTTGACGTCTGGGGCTGGCGCTTCATGTTCTTCTGCGGCCTGCTCAGCACATTTTTCGGACTGGTGATGTTCCGTTACCTGGATGAAAGCCCGGTCTGGCGGCAACTGCAACAAGCCCGCAAAACCAAGGGGCCGGCGGTAGTGGTCGTGTCGCCACTCAAGCGTCTGTTCGGTCGCGAGTACCGCGCCGTGATGCTGGTCAATCTGCTGATTACATTCGGCGGCGGTGCCACGTATTACCTGGCCTGCGGGTATCTGCCGACATTGCTCAATGTGGTCGCCAAAGTGCCTCATACGCAGACTTCGCAGCTACTCATGTATGGGTCGGTGGCAACCATTGTCGGAGCACTGGCCTTCGGTTACCTGAGTGACCTGATCGGTCGCAAGAAGACCTTCATGCTGCTGGGTGTGATCAACCTGGTGGGCCTGCCGATGATGTTCCTTGGGGTAGCCGACCCGGGTTCGCTGACCCGCACTGCGCTGTATTGCATGGGCATAGGCTTCATGGGCGGGGCGATCATCGCGCCGATTCTGATCTTCCTCAACGAACGCTTTGCCACCGAGCTGCGAGCCAGCGGCACCGGGTTGTCCTGGAACATCGGTTTCGCCCTCGGCGGAACCATGCCGACCTTTGTGTCTCTGGTCAGCAGCAGCCCCGCGCAGATCCCCATGGTACTGGCGTTCTTCGCCGTCGGTCTGTCGGTGATCTACCTGATTGGCAGCCTGGTGATTCCAGAAACCCAAGGCAATTTCAAGTAAAGGCGGGGAGGTGCTCCAGGAATTCGCAGATCAGCTGCAAGGTCTGCTCGGGCGCTTCGGTCTGGGGAAAGTGCCGACAGTTATCCAGCAACACACAGCGGCACGGTCCAGGCACCTGTCGCTGGATGACCACCAGTTGCTCGGGCGTGGCGTAGTGGTCTTCACGACCCTGAATGACCAGCAGCGGCTTTTCGATACAAGCCAACTGCGCTTCGAGATCGTCCAGGGAAAAGTCCGGATGCAACCAACTGTCGCTCCAACCGTGAAAAGCACCATCGACATTGGTCCCGTGGTGGCGTGCCAGGCGTTCGCGCAATTCGCCCTGATGCCAGACCTCGGTGGTATGGCGAATGCCATCGAGGCTCTCAGCCTCGACAATCACGTGAGGCGCCAGTGCAATGCTGCCCAACACCCGTGGATCGTCGGTAGCGGCATAGGCAAGGACGATGGATGCGCCGTCACTGTGACCGAGCAAGACCACTTGCGGCAGTTGCAAGGCATCGAGCAATTGCCGCAGTTCACGAGGGCCGTCGCTGCTCAGGTAGTTCAGCGGCCGCGGCAGGGTTACCGGGCTCGATTGCCCATAACCCTGACGGCTGTAAGTGACCACACCGCAGCCGCTGACCTGGGCCAGGCGCAGGGGGAAGTCTTTCCATTGTTCGGCGCTGCCGAGGCCTTCGTGCAACAGCACAAACGTTGGTCGCGACGGGTCAGCCGCAGGCAGTTGGCGATATTCCAGGCGCAGCGGCCCAAGTTGCAAAAATTGTTGTGGCGACATGTTGAATCAACGATTGAACAAGGTTGCTCGCAGGTTACCGTAAACGTAACCCAGCATGCAGTACCACGCTTTGCTTGAGGTATAGAAAACATGCGTCATCTCGATGTTCAGGTGATCGACCAGGCACTGCAATGGGCTCGCGCCGGGCAGGCCCAGTGGCTGTGCACAGTGCTCTCCACCTATGGCTCGGCGCCGCGTGCGCCGGGTGCGATGCTGGTGACCAATGGCACAGGCGAACACGTCGGCTCGCTGTCGGGTGGCTGCGTCGAGGAGGAGTTTCTCGAAAGTCTGGCGCGCGGTGAGTTACGCGAACCGGCGCAGATCGTCAGTTATGGCGACAGCGTCGAGCAACGCCACCGTCTGCGATTGCCCTGTGGTGGCGTGCTGATCGTGCTGGTCGAGCACCGCGCTGCCAGTCTCGAATGGATCGCCCACCTGGAGAGTCTGCAAGCGGCGTTGCTCGGCCAGCGCCGTCTGATGCGTCACGTCGAGCTGAGCAGCGGTGCCTTGCGCCTGGACCCGGACACCGGACACGGCAGCGAGCGGGTGCAAGTCGTCGACGAAAAGGTGCGTATCAGCGTTGGCCCGGCGTTACGACTGATTCTGGCAGGGCTCTCGCCGGTCGCTGAAGTCTGCGCCGGTTTTGCCCGTGCCATCGGCTGCGAAGTCATCGCCTGCGATCCCCGGGAAGAGATGCTGCATATACATCTCGAAGGTGTGGAGATGCAACGTGTGCTGCCCTCAATGTTCATTGCCGCCGGAGGTTGCCATGCGGCGACCGCGGTGGTGGCGCTGACTCACGATCCGCGAATCGATGATCTGGCGCTGATGGAAGCGGTCCACACCCCGGCGTTTTACATCGGTGCCATGGGTTCTCAGGCAACCTCGGCCAAGCGCGCCGAGCGGCTCAAACGCATCGGTGGTCTGACGGATGAACAGATTGCCCGTTTGCACATGCCCATCGGCCTGGATCTGGGCAGCAAGGCCCCGGCGGAAATCGCTCTGGCGGTGGTGGCCGATATCCTGCGCGTTTATCACGGGAAAGAACGCCATGCCTTGTAAGGCGGTTTTTCCGACGAGTGTGGGGGCTGCGAAAGTCGAGGTAGACGCTCGGTCATTCGCGCGCGATAGTGGCCAGCCACGTGTTGCTGAACCATTGAGTGACCGTCGGGGTTGAGAAATAGATAGACGCCCCGATGATATGCATTGTGGTCGGTAACAATATCGCTTCTAGCGAGCGGAGGAATCTGATGTCGATTGCCCAACGGGTTTTCCACGGCAGGTTTGGACGGGTCGCCTTGCTGAATATGGATCGTTCGCTGGTCACCCACACCCATTCCGAATGCCATGTCCTGGTTAAAGTGTCCGGTGAAGATACTTACTTCAACGTCAACGGTCGGCGGGTTCCGCTCAGCGATCGCACGGCGGTGCTGGTCAACGCCTGGGAGCCGCATTTCTACGATCCGCAGCCGGGCGCCGGTGCCACCCTGATCCTTGCGCTCTACATCGAGCCCGCCTGGCTAGCCACTGCCCAGCAGTCGCTGGCGCTCAGCGGTCGGCCGGACTTTTTTGCCCGGTCGTGCATCGAGCTGTCGAGTCGTAATCGCACCTTGGCCGACATCCTGGTCGCCGAAGCGCATGGCTGCGGGATCGTGCCGAAAGAACGCATGGAATTCATGCTGTTCGACTTCCTGATCGAACTGATCGAGGACTTTTCCAGTTGGCGGCATTTGTCGATGCTGGGTGCGCCGAACTCAGGTGAGTTCCGGGACGCGCGCGTGCGCCGTGGCACCGCCTGGTTGCTTGAGCACCTCGATGATCCGAACCCGATCGACAACGCCGCGCGGGCTTGTGGACTGTCTCGGGCGCACTTCTTTGCGCTGTTCAAGAAAGATACCGGCATGACCCCGACCTTGCTGCTGAACGACGCGCGCATGCGCCGGGCTTTTACCTGGCTGGAGCGTGAGCGCAGTGGAACGTTGGGCCTGTTGTCGGAGAACCTCGGGTTCTCCGAGCAAGGTCATTTCACACGGTTTTTCCGCCAGCACATCGGAGCTTCTCCCAGCCAGTATCGGCGTGTAGTGGATTGTTATGCGACGGTTTGAACCGAGAGGAGGGCGGGGGTATTGGGCAATACTCCCGCCGATGAAGTTAGTCTTTCATCTTGAAGCTGACGGCTTTTATAGATTACGTAAGTTGTAACACTTGTTAATTGTCCAGAAAGTCATAAATCTCTTTCATGCGCTCTTCGCGCATCAACTCAAGTTCTTCCTTGGTTTCGGCCACCCACTGCAGGATGAAGTCCCAGCAATCGCAGCCGTGCGCGTCGGCTTCTGCTTCAAATGCTTCTTTCAGAAATTTAAGGCGATATTCTTCCGGCGAGAGCCCACAGTATTCAGCGAGGCTGTAGTTCAGCTTGCTGAGTTCAAGTTGGATGCATAAGTTGGCGTCCAGAAACTTTTTCAGGGCGAGTTCGGCTCTAAGTTCTTTTGCGATCATGAATGCTCTCTTGTGGAATGCAATAAGTAGCTGGTTGTTCGAGGTCGGCCCAGCGATAAATCGGACTGTGTCAATTTCCTGCCATCATCCATCCTCGAACGCCATGACGTTCACTCAACTCTTTCACGACGCGAGCCGCGTCCTGCTTTTGTTTATACGGGCCGATGACGACAAAGTTGTTTTCTTTACGCGCTACCGGCAACTCCAGCTGCTGAATGGCTTTTACTGCGCGGTGGCGACTGGGTGTGTTCAATGCAATTTCGACCACCCAAACGCCGGATGAAGGCGTGCTTGAAGCTTCTTTTTTAGGGTGGATAATATAGCCGCCGCATGTCAAGCACGGGCATTCCAGCGTGATTAGCGAGCCTGGAATGGTACGAAAGACATGCCATTGCGTATGAATGGTTTTTTTACGAGCGAAGAGTGCCAAGAGCAGGCCGGTGAAAGCAATCAGACCGCTTAGAATAATTGTCCATTTGTGTGCCTGTGTGGGCAATGAAGGCAGCGTAAGTACTGTAGTTTCATCTGGCTTTTCCATCAAAAACTGTACGGCCTCAGCCTCCGTTGAGTCGGGTATGCGGGATTCGTTTTTCGCAAGGTGCGCGAGCCCGTCGGAATCTTTTGCACTGAGCTCTGCCGCAACTTTATTTGCGGTGTCATCGAATAGTTGTTCGAACTTTGTCACTTTTTGCTGGATGTATGAATTGTCGACGTTATTTTGACAAGTTTGTCCTGTGGACGTGTAGGTCCATAGTAGTGCTGATAGTTGCCCAAAAACGCCAGTTACCAGGAAGCCCAAGCCAAGCTTTCGCACGACACCATCTCCAAATCAAATGAATTGTTATTTGTCCCGTTTGTTCTGATAAAACAGGGTTCTATTTTTGATCCTGGGATGGTCTGGATTCTTGAGCGCGTCAGTGTGCCCAAGCGCCAAAACGAGTTGGCTGCTTTTTGTTGTTTTAAAGAACATCGGGCATGCACTTTATAGACTGTTGGTTGACGAAAAAGGCTCAGGTGATCAAAAAAAAGCCGTATCAGATGGATTTGATGAGGGCCAATTAAAACACTTATATTTAAGGTTAATATCGTGGCCAAAGTACCTGGCCAAAGATTCAAGCCAAGCCTGCGCGCTCGATATAAATGAAAGGATTGTTAGCCGGCCCTTTACGGTACGGACGGGGAGAAGCAACTGAATTTTTTGTCACCCTTTCAAACGATGCCGGTGTGCTGCACTACACTTCAGGTGCCATTCCTACCGCAGAAAGTTCTTGGAGAACGCTCCAGATGCTGTGCTTAGTCCTGAAGAGTTTGCGGAACTGAGCGCTCAGCTTGAAAGCTCTGCTCAACACGCCTGGCCGTGGACGCATTACCGGTCCTGATGTGGGATGAGGGTCAATGCTATGGCCGCTGAAGGCAACGTCGGACAATTATTTGCTGTCGTCACTTTGCTTGCCGCCGCCGTGGTCGCAGTGCCGCTGCTCAAACGCATCGGGCTCGGCTCAGTGGTCGGTTACCTGGCGGCGGGGCTGATCATTGGCCCCTTCGGACTGCAACTGATCAATAACCCCCACACCATCATTGAGGTGGCCGAGCTGGGTGTTGCGATGTTTCTTTTTGTGATTGGACTGGAGATGAAACCCTCGCACCTATGGGATCTGCGTCGGCAGATCTTTGGGCTGGGCAGCCTGCAGGTGGTGGTCTGTGCTGTTCTGCTCACTTTTGTCGGCATGGCTTTTGGATTCCCTTGGCAGGTGTCATTTGTCTGCGCAGCGGGTTTTGTACTCACCTCCACGGCCCTGGTTATGCAAGTTCTCTCGGAACGCGGTGACATTACCGAGCCGAGAGGGCAGCACGTCAGCGCTCTGATTGACCAAGGTGTTCTGCAGACCACTGTGGGCGAGCACTTCGGTGCGATTAATGCGGCCAACATGCGTCGTGCCCATGCGCTGGTCGAGAGCGGCAAGGCCCGGGGCAAGATCGTTCTAGAAGGTTTCTGACTTCACTCCTCGGGCGGGCTCGCTTGCGGGCCTCTGAACCGCCTGCGGCATCACTGCCATTTTTTATGTCGCAGAGTTGACGATGAATCCGTCCAGTAACGTATTGGTTTCAGTTCGCTTCGGAACGAGGCTGTACTCCGAATTGCGGAACGATGTGAGTGCCCAGCTCCTCAATAACTTGCGCAGCAGGGCGCTTACTGTATTTGAGATTCAGGATAACGTGGTCCACCCCGATTTCCTGAAGCACCTCCAGCAAACCCCGGAGGTGGTCGCGTCCAAGCCTGAACCCCAAATGAATACGAGTGGGCGGCGTTGACGGGTTCTCAGCGAGGTCGATGTATAGCGACTGAGCGAAGGGCTTATAGACGGAACCACATTGCTTCATGACCTCCAGCCGCCAATCTTCCACGATCAGTCGCTGCATGTTCGGTTGGCGTGGATAGTTGATCCATCCGGTGCTTTCGCGCGCTATCCAATCCAGTGACTGGCGGCTATGCCCGGTTACGAGCATTGGAATCACTTGGGTTGTGGGTTTCGGAATGAGGTCTGCGCCCCGCAGCTCACCACCGCTCCAGCGGATGGGTTCAAAGCTGGTGCTGTGGGCTCTGCGAATCACCTCGTAGTACTCTCGAAAGATGTCTCCGCGCCTTTCGGCATCGACGCCAAAAGCCGAAAATTCCACAGGGCGATCGCCGGAAGCTACCCCCAGAATCAAGCGACCTGCGCTCAACTGATCGATGCTGGCTGACGCCTTGGCCGTGTGCAGTGGATGGTGTAAAGGGATGGCAATGGATGCGGTGCCAAGCGTTATCTCTGACGTATGAGCGGCTATATAGCCCAGGTAAACCCAAGGGTCGAAGACTTGGCCGACATCGCCGAAGCCAGGGTCGCGAAGAGGCACATCGCGAAACCAGAGCGCGCAAAAGCCCAGCTCCTCGGCTCGTTTGGCCAATGCGACCTGGTTGAGCATGCTCGGAGTGTCCCCATCGAAGGCCTCCAAAGGAAAGAACAATCCCAGGCTCAAATGACCCGGAGTGAAGGTTCGGCTGAACCCTCGATGCTCCTGATAAGGAATCGTGCTCGGCCGATACATACTAATCTTCCTCAATGGGGAGAACGTGAACAGCGCCCCTGTTTCCAGAGGTGCTGCGGCATCGGTCGCTTGGGAACGACAGGTGGGGTAGTGGGTGCAATCTTTGCCCGTTGCGCCGTACATGCTGGTCGGGTCGACCGGAGTGAGGGGCCAGTTGCTGGCGATACGCGCGGGCAGGTCCGGATTGGCATTGAGCGGGCGGTCAAAATAAATCAGATCGTTCCAACCCGATACATCGCCTGAGCAAAAGCATGGGGACCATCCAACAAGCGTAGGCGGCATTGCGGGGGAACCGCCATGTTCGTCGTCCGTCTCGGTACCTGTCGCAGATGATTACACCGCAGTCTGGGCCTTGGGCGTCGTGATCGGCGCGCCGCGGGTTGCTATAGAGGACAGTCGTCAGGTCAGCCCGCTGAGCCTTTGGGTACTCGACCGACAATTGGGTCCGGCCCCAATCCTGAAATTCAGACGATAAGATAAATTTTCAGACTGCAACGCAGAACTCCATTTCCCTAGGCAAGGCACTCCCTGCGCCTTTCTCACACAATCCGCTCTATCGCTATCGCGTTGCATAACAGAAACAGGTTCGATGAGCGACTTTGGAACTTGCATTAACAATATTAACTTGATGCAGGAGGGGTGAGGCATCGTCGATTTCTCGTTTTCAGCAGGATGTTAAGAATAATAAAAAAACGCGCACCTGAAAATCTTGCGTTGCTTCTATTACTTTAAAATAACAAATGGAGCGCTATATAAATGAGTGGAAAAACAATAACTGCAAGTTCGGTGTTTCTTAGTATTACCCTGAGTGCCCAGGTGCATGCGGACTTCCTGAGTGATAGCAAAGCCACCTTGGGAATGAGAAACTTCTACTTCAATAACGACAACCGCGATGGCGTCGCCGCACCTTCCAAAACCGAAGAATGGGCGCAGGGTTTCATGTTGGACTTCAAATCGGGCTATACCGATGGCATGGTTGGCTTTGGTGTCGATGGCTTGGGGTTGCTGGGGGTTACCCTGGACAGCGGCAAAGGACGGCATGTCGGCAGCAGCATGATGCCTTCTGACAGTGACAACCGTGCCGTCGACGAGTGGAGCAGGCTGGGGCTGACCGGAAAAGTCAAAATGTCGAAAACTGAACTTCGCTACGGCACCTTGATTCCGAAACTCCCAATTCTGGTCGCCAACGATGGGCGCGTGCTTCCGCAAACCTTCGAGGGCGTTCAAATCACCTCGAGCGAGCTCAATAGCCTGACCTTGACTGGAGGTCGGATCGAACATGCAATAGGACGTGGTTCGAGCGATCAGACGGGGCTGGCCGTTACTGGTGGTACGCGTGAAAGCAATCAGTTTGACTTCGCCGGGGGCGATTGGAAAGTCACCAAGGATCTGACAGCTCAGTACTACTACGCCGGCCTCGATAACTACTATACGCAGCATTTTTTGGGATTGATTCACACCCTTGCCATCTCGGACAATCAGTCCCTAAAAACCGACCTGCGCTACTTCAAAACTGACTCGTCAGGTGCAAATAGCTCCGGTACGTCAGGCTACAGAGTTAGTGGCTACACCAAAAACGGTGATGGAGAAATCGACAACCGTACCTGGAGTGCCGCGTTGATTTACACACTGGGTGGCCACGCGATTACTGCGGGGTACCAAAGTGTGTCGGATGGCAGCAACTTCACTCAACTCAGTCAGGGTAGCCTGGTAGACAAGGGCGCCGGTGGAGCAAGCCTGTATCTGTATACAGACCGCCTGATCCAAACCTTCACCCGCGCAGGCGAGCGCACAGCTTTCGGTCAGTATGCTTACGACTTCGCCGCTCTGGGTGTCCCTGGCCTAAAAGGCTCGGTCATGTACCTCTCTGGCGGTAACATTAAAACGACGTCAGGCACCAACCAAAAGGAATGGGAAAGAGACATTAGCCTGGACTACGTCCTTCAGTCGGGAGCGCTAAAAGGCGTCGGGTTCGGCTGGCGTAACGGCAAGTCCAACAGCGAAGCATCTCGTAACGTAGATCAGAATCGTATTTTTGTGAGTTATAGCATTCCGCTTCTCTAGATAGTGGTACGGGAACTTTGATTTAACCAACGTCCGAACCCGTTATGGCAGACAAACGATTGTAACGGGCGGGCCGGGATATCGGATGCTCATGATCGGCGCAGACCCGGAGTGCGACACGCCAGTCATGGTCAAGCTGGTCGTCGATGCCGAGGTAAGAGTGGTCCTTTTCTACCGGTCGGGTGCCATGCACCTCGGGCTGCATTTGATAGTGTCCATTCGAAGGCATACGATTGAGCGGGAAGGTGACTACGTACAAGTTACAGATCCGCCACGGTGACACCACGCCGGAAGCGGTCAGCAGACCGGGAGGTGGTACTTGAAGCACACAACTGATACGCCCGCTAGCGTCATCACGACACTTACCTACCTGGTCAAGCACGATGCGAAGCCCTATGTGCATACCGAGGCTCTGACCGGTGACAGTGAACCGCACTACTTTGCCGAGCAGGAGGAGCGCGAGGTCACGATACACAACGGTCGTCCGTTGGCAGGCAGCCTGTCTCTGGACAAGCAGGGGTTTGAGCTCCATCGGCGGGATACGGTGGTCGACGACCTCTACGACGATGCCTTGGTGGAAAGCGTCTACTATGACGAGGTCAAGGCCTTGATCAAGGAGCTGACGGGCGCGAGCCGGGTCGTCATCTTCGACCACACCAGGCGCAGCGACGCCGAGGGGCGGGATATTCGCGGCCCAGCCAGCCGTGTGCATAATGACTACACCGAGCGCTCGGGTCCTGAGCGTATTCGCGACGTGCTGGGCCTGGATCAGGCCGCCGCACTGGTGTCGGTGGCCCAGATTAACCTCTGGCGCCCGATGAGCGGGCCCGTCAAGCGCTCGCCGCTGGCCGTGCTGGACGCCTCGACGCTTGACTCCAATGACCTGCTGGCCACCGACTTGGTCTATCCGGATCGTATCGGTGAGATCTACCACCTGGCCTACAATCCGCAACAGCGCTGGTACTATTTTCCGGACATGCCCCGTGACGAAGTCTTGCTGATCAAGGGGTATGACTCACGTCACGACGGCCGTGCCCGCTTCACGCCCCATACCGCCTTCAAAGACCCCAATACGCCGCCGGGAGCCCCGCCGCGCGAGAGTATCGAAGTTCGCACCCTGGCCTTCTTTGATTAGGTTTTTGCCGCTTGGCGCGGGCCTCCCGCCGCGCGGTGTTCCCCCCCCCCGTGCTTTACCAGGCGACCACCCGCTTCTCGTTGGTAGGGATGTATAGCGACTGGGTGAAGGGCTTGAACAGCTAACCACATTCGGCACGATCCGCAGTGCGCCAGTCCTCGACAATCAGCTGCTGAGTCTTTGGTGCGCGCGGATAGCTGATCCACCCGTGATATGGCTTAATTATAAAGATTCAACGATACCTGAAATTTAGGAAAACATAGCAGATCATGGTTGCTGTCAGGCCGACCAATATGTACTCGACGCGGGGTAGGAATATAACCAACCCACCTAGAGAAAACACGATCAAGGTGTTTTGTAGTATGTATTTCCTTATTTTAGGTACCGCTATGAAGTAGCCATATTGCTTGCCTAAGAAAAATAAAGCCATGCCGATGATTGACGTAATCTGGAAATCGCGCATCGCAATGTCATTCAAGATCGCATGCCTGATCAAATTTGCGAGAAGTGCTAGCCCCATAAATAGAAAAAGGTGCGAGTAGATTAAGGAGTGTCCACTCATACTACTTTCATTTTTGCTCAGTAGGTAAAAGCTATCAAAATAGATCCACCAGATACTGCAAATCATGATAAATCCGGTGATTGCCGCCATCACATTATAACGATCCCATTGAATGTCAGATAACCCTCCAGAAAGGCTAATTACCGACTCGCCCAATAAGATGAGGGTGAGTAAACCTAGTCGTTCAACCAAGTGTTCTGTATGTGCGGGCAATGGCTTTAGCTTACCCCAAGAAAATAGAGGGAGCAGAATGTCAAGTAAAATCCCAATGTAAGCGACAAAGTAACGCATAGGTGGGTCAAAAAGAATGGATGAAAGACTAACAACTGCGCTAACTAACAGGGCGAAGCCAAGCCTGGAGGAGAATTCGCTACGGTGATCGAATTTATTTATGGACGAAATGTACATAATACTGATGATGGCACGTATACCAAAATAGCAGGCAATGACAAGCGCATAGTTTACTTCCAATTCTTCCCCAATCCGTGCAGACAGCACAATGAGCAGCAACATTAAAAATAATGTTGCCAAGCGGTGAAGGTTACTGTCTGTATCAAACCTATTTGAGTAAATCGTGTGGCTGGACCAGATCCACCATAATGGAACAAAAAGCAGTAAAAATGTCCATAATTGCTCCTGTTCAAAGTGGCCGTGATGAAGATGTCCAAGAGTATGCGTAACCTTGCCAATTGCAACAACAAAAATCAGGTCAAAAAACAACTCTAACCATGTGGCGTGTCGATTTTTTTCATAATACTTCAAAGATTTCATTCGCTGCTGGCTCCGTGTGCACCTCTTTAATGTAGAAGGAAACTAACGGATAAGCGAACGGGTGGACGGGTATAGGCGTCAACCTTGGGGACGGTCGCAAAAACTGAGTGCAACACCTGACCTAGTCCACCACCACGTCTGTTAGTACGGTCAATACAGAATCCAGCGTGCCATCGGGCCGATAGCAACATTGCGCACGGGCGGACCTTAGCGGGCAACTGGGCTGCTGTTCCGCCAACCATTCATTCAGCGCCTCGACCAGGACACGCGCCTCGACTATGGAATCTTCCGAGCTGTCAAAAATTAACATCGCCATTTTTTATGTCCTCGGTTCGCTGGGCTGATATTTTCGTGCCGCTGCTTTACGAGCGATGCTTATCGTTGGCAGCACCGTGGATTCCTCAATCTCCCGTATTGAAATATTATCGAATGCACACCTGGTGCGCGTGCGCAATGGGGCACGTTCGCCCTCGGCTACGGTGTGGGTGATGCCAAGCGATTTCACTATCTAGCGATTTCGTCAACTCACTAACGAAAGCTCAATCATCTGACTCATCTCGGTGAACTCTGGAGCCCCGTCATAGCGAAGCCCGTCAATGTAAAACGCTGGGGTGCCATTCACGCCGCTCCGTACGCCGCCATTAAAATCGGATTTTATTTTGGGTACGTAGGTACCGTCTTGCATGGCAAGATAGAGTTCTTCGTCGGAGAGGCCATGTTTTAGAGCGATGGCCCGAAACAGCGGCAGGCCCAATCGATCCTGATTTTCATACAATTCGTCGTGCGCCTCCCAGAAGAATCCTCGACTCCCGGCAAACTCAGCGGTGACAGCTGCAGCCATCGCATGCGGGTGAGCAGTGGTCAGTGGAAAATTACGGAACACGAACAGCAAATCATCGCGAAAATGCTGTTGCAGATTCTTGACTATCCAATACGCTTCAGCGCAATAGGGACATTGATAGTCGCCAAATTCCACCAGTGTGACCTTGGCATGCGCACTTCCCTGGCGATGGTCGCTGGCACTTACCGGGACTTTGAGAGTGGCCATGGGATCACCTGTTAATTTTAGGTTGGCGTGCTTTGTGATGAATTCGCCAGAGCATCCAGCGCATCCAGAATGCCGTCCGCCCCCGGATTGATTGCCATTGGTGAGACGTAGCTCCAGGCGATCACTCCCTCCTTGTCAATCACGAACAACGCCCGCTTACAAACTCCCAGGTGGGAGTCGTACGCTCCATACTGTCGCGCCACAGCCCCTTTGGGCTCGAAATCGGCGAGCAGGCTGAAGTGAAAATTCCGATCTTTGGAAAAGGCCTGATGACACCAAGCGCTGTCAACCGAGATACCCAGTAGCGTCGCACCGTATTCTCTGAATGTGGGTAGCAACTGGTTGTACAAGGTCAGTTGGTCGCCACAAACCGAAGTCCAGTCTGCGGGATAAAACGCCAGTATCACGGGATTTCCCTTTAGCTCGCGCAGGGACAACTGCTGATCAGGGGTTGCGTACAGAGTGAAGTCGGGCGCGACAGTGCCGGCCGGCAGCGGCCCCTGAACCAGGTCGCCATTCGTTTCTTTCGCATCATCCAATTCTGAAGTGTGCATGGCTTGAGCCCTTATAGATGGGCGGTTGGGGTCTGCTCAGCGGGATACGACTTGCCCGGGGGGATAACTCCATCCACCGCCAAGTGATTTATAAATGGCGACGATGCCTCGATACACCTCGTTCGAGGCCTGAGCCTAAGTGTCTTCGGTTGCGAGACGTTCACGATCCGCATCAAGAAGCACGAGGAGATCATCCGTGCCTTCGCGGTATTGGATTGAGGCCAGGTTGGTAGCGGAAAGGCTGGATTCGCTCTGACGCACCATTGACTATAGTCGTTGTTGGCGCTTGCCGTAATCGCTGAACGCGTTCTCCGTTTCCTCCAGTGCAGGCAAGATCTCGCGCGCTCGTTCTTTTGCTGTCATTTTCGGCGGTTTTTTTATCCGATGGTTTTGGTGCGAACCGCAATCATGTCCTTGCTGATCGATTCGCCCCTGCGAATTCCGACATCGAATCGTTGCTCGATCACGCTGGTGATTCCATAGCCTCATTTGCTGATGAGTTGGTGGTTTACGACTGGCGGTATTTTTGAGCACGAATTTATCAGACGTCGTTCGTCGGTATCCTGGGTCGCCCATAGCGTGTTTGGATGAGATCCGACTATCGTTATTGGATGGCGTAGTCTGCCGAGACTGCCATTCCCTCCAACGTAATCGTCTTCCTGAGCAATCTCAGCGTATTGCGGATCTCATGCCCCTATGTCTTGAGCATCGTTTACGGGGACGTAGATCCATCCGAATGAGTCCGTGTTATCCATCTTTGGAGACAACTCATCATGGCTACTCTCTGTGAAATATGTAATGCGAGACCCGCTGTAGCGCGAGTGACCGTATCGCAAAATGGCCAAGCCAGGACAATGTCCATTTGCGACCACGATTACCGTCAACTCTTACGCCATCAAAGCATGTTGAATCCATTCGACTCTCTACTGGGCGGGGGTGTGTCCCGCTTTTTCGACAGCATGGGCGGAGCAAAGGATCAAGCGGGTGATGACTTCAGGCTCTCTGCGCAAGTGCCTCGAGAATCTGTCGATGCAACCGATGCATTCAGTTCCCAGACGCTGGAAATCCTGCAACGCGCGGGTGAGAAAGCCCATGAGCTCAACCGTAGCGAGCTCGATACTGAGCATTTGTTGTATGTGCTTGCGGATACCGATGTGGGTACGGCGTTGCTTAAGGAGCTGAAGCTTTCTCCGGACGAGATCAAAGGCTACATCGATCAACATGCTCAGAGGGGCACAGCGGAGGCCCAGGCCCCGGTGGACCAGATGAGCATTTCGCCACGGTTAAAGAAAGCTTTCAATTTTGCGTTCCAGGCATCTCGTGATTTAGGACATTCGTACGTTGGCCCAGAGCATTTGTTGATCGGGCTTGCCTCTGTACCAGAAAGTATCGCCGGGACATTGCTTAAAAAATACGGCGTAACGCCTGAAGCCTTGCGGCAGAAGGTGGTCAAGGTGGTGGGTAAGGGGGCTGAGGATGGGCGAGTCGACACCCCGACGGGAACACCGACACTCGACAAGTTCGGTCGCGACCTGACGTCACTGGCTCGTGAGGGCAAACTCGATCCCGTACTGGGGCGCGCGCAGGAAATCGAAAATACCATCGAGGTGCTGGCGCGGCGCAGAAAGAACAATCCGGTTCTTATCGGCGAACCTGGCGTCGGTAAAACAGCCATCGTTGAAGGGCTTGCACAACGAATAGTAAAGGGCGATGTCCCTGAGATTCTGCGTGGCAGGCGGCTTGTTGAAGTCAATCTGAACTCAATGGTTGCGGGCTCTAAATATCGTGGTGAATTTGAGGAGCGAGCCAAGCAACTGCTTGATGAAGTCGCCGCAAAAAGCTCGGAGCTTATACTGTTCATCGACGAGTTACATACGATCGTTGGCGCGGGGCAGGGTGGTGAGGAGGGCGGCCTCGATATTGCCAACGTACTCAAACCCGCATTGGCACGCGGAGAGCTTAGCTTGATCGGTGCGACGACACTCAATGAGTATCAAAAGCACATCGAAAAAGACGCAGCGCTTGAACGACGTTTTCAGCCTGTGCTGATATCCGAACCCACCGTAGAACAGACCATCATTATCCTGCGTGGGCTGCGCGACAAGCTTGAGGCTCACCATCAAGTCACATTCGCCGATGAAGCATTTGTGGCGGCAGCAGAGCTGTCGGATCGTTACATCACCTCGCGCTATTTGCCGGATAAAGCCATAGACCTAATCGATCAGGCCGCGGCCCGCGTTCGAATCAGTTCCTCGTCAAGGCCGGCCAGCATCCAGGAGCTGGAAGCCGAGATTACGCAACTTAAACGTGAACAGGATTATGCATCCTCCCGTAAACGTTTTGATGAATCCAAAGGCTTTGAAGAACGCATTGGTCAAAAACAAGCGCAACTGGGAGAGGAAACAGAAGCCTGGGAGCGCAAGACAGGTTCCGAAACCCTTGAGGTGACCCTGGAGTCAATTGCCGAGGTGCTGTCCCGTCTCACCGGTATTCCTGTGACCGAGCTTACGCAAGAAGAGCGTCAAAAATTGTTGAATATGGAAGAGACGTTGCGTGATCGGCTGGTCGGGCAGGAAGATGCTGTGCTCGCAGTCAGCGATGCCGTTCGGTTGTCTAGGGCCGGTCTTGGCCAAGCCAACAGACCTATTGCCACGTTTCTCTTTCTTGGCCCTACGGGCGTCGGCAAAACTGAACTTGCCAAAGCGTTGGCGGAAACGGTGTTTGGTGACGAGCAATCGATCATTCGTATTGATATGTCGGAGTACATGGAGCGTCATGCAGTTGCTCGGTTGATCGGTGCGCCACCCGGTTATGTGGGATACGACGAGGGCGGTCAGTTGACAGAGCGTGTCCGCCGCAAGCCCTACAGTGTGATTCTGCTCGACGAGATCGAGAAGGCGCATCCCGATGTGAGCAACGTATTGCTTCAGGTATTCGACGATGGGCGTCTCACGGACGGCAAGGGACGTGTTGTGGACTTCAGCAATACGATCATCATTGCCACCAGTAACCTGGGCTCTCCCATCATCATGGAGAATCTCGAGCGCCCTGAAGATGAACGCCTTACGGAAAAAGCGTTACGTAATGAATTGATGGGAGTCTTGAAAGGGCATTTTCGTCCCGAATTCCTGAACCGTATTGATGACATCATCGTGTTTCATGCCCTTACCCGTGACAACATCCGATCGATTGTGAACATTCAGCTTGATCGGGTCATTCGAACCGCAGCTGCACAGAACATTACAGTGAAAGTTGATGGCTCACTCATTGATCATCTGGCGGACGTTGGTTATCAGCCAGAGTTTGGCGCGCGCGAGTTGAAACGTCAGATTCGCCAGACCGTCGAAACGCGGCTTGCGAAGGAAATGCTCGCTGGCAAGCTGAAAGCCGGCGACAGTGTCGAGTTGGGTTACGACAAAGAGCGTGGCGAAGTGGTCTTCAAAAAGGTCGAGGTGGATGCGTCAAAGACTTCCGAAAAGGGTAGTCCACCTGGCCAATCGGATGATCTGACACCTGCCGCGGAGACTGGGACTTAGCCTCATGCTTGGACGGGCCCGGCAGACTGAAGACGCAAGTGTGGAGGGTTATCGTGTCAAAGCCTGATTCTGAAAGGCGTGAGCGCAACTCGACGCTGAAAAATTTCAGACTTCAGTGGGCGCTGATGAGTGCTTACGAACGTTTCGAACAATTGGTTGTTCTTGCGCTCAGTCTCATCATCGCGTCTGTGATTATGATGGCGCTACTGCAGCTCTGTCGCAGGGTCGTGCCGTTGTTGATCAGTGGTGCGATTGATCCTCTGGACCACGATGTTTTCCAGGCCCTCTTTGGCTCAATCTTCACCGTGCTGATAGCCCTGGAGTTCAAGCATTCGATTGTGCGCCCCGCCTTAAGACGCAACAGCATCGTTCAGGTTCGCACAGTGCTGTTGATCGCCCTGCTGGCGCTCAGCCGGAAGTTCGTTATTCTCGATTCTGCCGCTACTCCTGCGCTCACCATTGCCGCACTAGGATTTGCCACCCTGGTACTCGGCATCGTCTGCTGGCTCTTACGAGAGCGTGATAAGGATGACTTACGAGAAAGTGATAAGGATGAATAGCTACAATTCTTGGTGAACGCTCCGGATCTGGTGCTTAGTCCTGAAGAATTTGCGGAACTGAGCGCTCAGCTTGAAAGCTCTGCTCAACACGCCTGGCCGTGGACGCATTACCGGTCCTGATGTGGGATGAGGGTCAATGCTATGGCCGTTGAAGGCAATGCAGAACAATTATTGGGCGTCGTCATTTTGCTTGCCGCCGCCGTGCTGGTAGTGCCGCTGTTCAAACGCATCGGGCTCGGCTCAGTGGTCGGTTACCTGGCGGCGGGCCTGATCATTGGCCCCTTCGGACTGCAACTTTTCAATGACCCCCACACCATCCTTGAGGTGGCCGAGTTGGGCGTGGTCATGTTTCTTTTTGTGATTGGCTTGGAGATGAAACCCTCTCACCTATGGGACCTGCGTAGGCAGATCTTTGGGTTGGGCAGCCTGCAGGTGGTGGTCAGTGCATGTCTGCTCACTTTTGTCGGCATGGCTTTCGGATTCTCTTGGCAGGTGTCATTTGTCTGCGCAGCGGGTTTTGTACTCACCTCCACGGCTCTGGTTATGCAAGTTCTCTCGGAACGCGGTGACATTACCGAGCCGAGAGGGCAGCACGTCGTGTCCATTTTGCTGTTTGAAGACCTGTTGATAGCCCCTTTGCTGGCGGTGGTGGCATTTCTGGCGCCCACGGAGTTGGCGAATGGACCCACGTCTCCACTTTGGCAACGCATAGGTATCGCAGCGCTGTCCTTGGGTGCATTGGTGGCCATCGGGTTGTGGCTGCTCAATCCCCTGTTTCGGGTATTGGCCCAAGTCAAAGCGCGCGAGGTAATGACTGCCGCTGCGCTGCTGGTTGTGTTGGGCGCAGCGTTGCTGATGGAACTCGGCGGTCTTTCAATGGCGATGGGGGCTTTCGCGGCCGGTGTGTTGCTGTCCGAATCCACTTTCCGCCACCAGTTGGAGGCCGACATCGAGCCGTTTCGCGGCCTGCTGCTGGGGCTGTTTTTCCTCGGCGTCGGCATGTCGCTGGATCTGCAATTGGTGGCCGAGGCCTGGAAGCTCATCATCTCCGGCGTGCTGGCGCTGATGGTGGTCAAGGCGCTGTGTATTTATGCGGTCGCGCGCCTCGCGAAAAGCGGTCATGACGACGCGCTGGATCGCGCCTTGCTGATGGCGCAGGGGGGCGAATTTGCTTTTGTGCTGTTTGCCCAAGCGCTCAAACTCAGGGCCATCAGTCCTGAAGTCAACGCCAATATGACGGCTATTGTGGTGCTCTCCATGGTCATAACGCCGGTGACTTTATTGTTGTACAAACGGTTTGCTCACGCGCGGACCGTTTCCCTGGACGGTGTGGAAGCCGCACAGAATCTGCGCTGCAATGTACTCATCATCGGTTTTGGCCGTGTGGGGCAGATTGCCTGCCAAGCGCCGCTCGCTCAGGGAGCGAAAATTTCCATCATCGATATAAATCCAGAGGTCATCCGCGCCGTGACACCCTATGGTTTCAAGGTCTATTACGGCGATGGCGCCCGCCATGAAATATTGCACGCCGCTGGCGCCCATCACGCTCGCGCCATCATTGTTTGTGTGGACGATAAAAAAGCCGCGACTCGCATTGTCGAAAGTACGCGGCACTTCTGCCCGCAGGTGAAATTGGTGGTACGCGCTTTTGACCGCGAACATGCGCTGGAATTGGTCAAACACGACGCCGACTACATAGTGCGGGAAACCTTTGAGGCCGCCCTGCTGCTCGGCCGTCAGGCCGTGGTGACTCTGGGGGCGTCGGAGCACGAAGCCGACGCGGTGATCGACGAAGTGCGCAAACGCGATGCCGAACGTTTTGCCTTGGAAACATCGGGCGGGCTGTTTGCCGGGCGAGCGTTGGTGCTGGGAAATATTGAGCGCATCGAGCCGCCGAACCCTGAGGCGCGGGAGGCTCGGTGAGCATCAGTCACAGTGTCGGCTCAACTGCGCTCCAGAGCAGAAAACTGGCTACTCAACCACGTATAAAGCTGAGAAACCGCAGGGCTGATCTGCTTGCGATGCGGGCACACCAGACTCAACGGCGAAGCTTCGCCAGGATAATCCGGCAGCAGCACAAGCAGACGCTCTGCGGCGACATCTGCACTGACATCCAGCCAGGATTTGTTGGCGATACCTTCACCTTCCAATGACCAGCGCCGCACGACATCGGCGTCATCGCTGAACAGTGGCCCCGAAACCTGCACGGTTTGTCCGCCCAGGTTCCACTTGTCGTAGACCCGGCCATTTTGCAGATAGAGCAGGCAGGCATGCTTGCTCAAGTCATCCGGTGTTTGGGGAGAACCGCAGCGTTGCACATACTCCGGCGAGGCCACCAGCACCCGCTGGTTCCACGGCGCAAGCGGCAGTGCCACGTAGTTGGCATCTTCATTCGGGCCGTATCGAATCGCCACGTCCACCGGGTCGCGAAACAGATTGGCCATCTGGTCCGACAGGAAAAAACGCAACGTCAATTCCGGATGCTGACGGCGGAACAGCGTCAACCACGGCAGCAGTATGTTGCGCCCCAGATCGGATGGCGCTGTCACTTGCAGTACGCCCCGCAGCGTGGCGTTCTCACCACGCAGGTTTTCCTCGCCTTGCTTCAGGGTCTCAAGCACTGAGTGGGCGGTGGGCAGATATTGCTCGCCCTCGGCAGTCAATCGCAGGCTGCGAGTGGTACGGGCGAACAGGCGCACGTCCAGTTCGCGTTCAAGACGTTTGATGGCGGCGGCTACCTGACCAGGCAGTAGATCAGCCTCCAGCGCCGCTGCGGTGAAACTGCCCAGCGCGGCACTGCGGATAAATAAACCAAGATCATCGATGCGGATCATTTTCACTCCTGCAGTGAAAGTGTTGGCGCATTCTGCTTGTTTTTCTTTGTACATGGGAAGTCGAAGATGGCTGCAAGTGAGCGCATCAACCCTTCAGACAGCGAGTTTCCATGAAAGCCATCACCTTTACCCAACACGCCCTGCCCATCGACAATCCACACGCATTGATCGACATCAGCCTCCCGGTGCCCAGGCCTGGCCCACGGGATCTGCTGGTCGAAGTTCGCGCGGTATCAGTGAATCCGGTCGATACCAAGGTGCGCGCCGGAACTTTCACAAAAGAACCGAAAATCCTCGGCTGGGATGCCACAGGCATTGTCCGCGAGGTCGGCTCTGAGGTGACGCTGTTTCAGCCGGGTGATGAAGTGTTCTATGCAGGCTCGATTGCCCGCACCGGCAGCTACAGCGAATTCCATTTGGTCGATGAGCGGATCGTCGGGCACAAGCCTCGTTCATTGAGTGCAGCCGATGCGGCCGCGTTGCCGTTGACCTCAATCACTGCCTGGGAATTGTTGTTTGACCGACTCGGTGTCGTCGAGGGTTCGGGGGAGGGCAAGTGCCTGTTGATCACTGGAGCGGCTGGCGGCGTCGGTTCGATGCTGGTGCAACTGGCCCGACAGTTGACCCGCCTTACCGTCATCGGTACCGCCTCACGCCAGGAAACCGCTGATTGGGTGCGGCAGTTGGGCGCGCATCACGTGATTGATCACAGCCAGCCACTGCTCGCACAGTTGCAAGCGCTCGGCGTGGCGGAGATCGACTATGTCGCCAGCCTGACTCACACCGAACAGCACTTTGCACAACTGATTGACGTGCTCAAGCCGCAAGGGCGCCTGAGTGTGATTGACGATCCCGAAAGCCTCGACGTGATGCCGCTCAAGCGTAAGTCGCTGTCGTTGCATTGGGAGCTGATGTTCACCCGGTCCCTGTACGAAACCCCGGACATGATCAACCAGCATCACCTGCTCAATCGGGTCAGCGCTCTGATTGACCAAGGTGTTCTGCAGACCACTGTGGGCGAGCACTTCGGTGCGATTAATGCGGCCAACATGCGTCGTGCCCATGCGCTGGTCGAGAGCGGCAAGGCCCGGGGCAAAATCGTTCTCGAAGGTTTCTGATTTTACTCATCAGGCGGGGCCGCTGAACCACCTGCGGCATCACTAGCCAATCTTTAATGTTGGAGCGTTGACGATGAATACGTCCAGTAACGTGTTGGTATCGATTGCCGTGCTCAAGGCCAAGGCAGGCAAAGAACTGGCATTGAAACAGGAATTGCTGGCGCTGGTAGAGCCGACCCGCGCAGAGCCGGGCAATCTCGACTATGTGTTGTTCGAGTTGCGTGATGAGCAGGGCACGTTTTACATGCGCGAGGCTTTCAGGGATCAGGCGGCGCTGGATGCGCATTTTTCGATGCCTTACTTTCAGCGCTTTGCCGCGACGGCAGATGACCTGCTGAAAGAGCCGTTGCAACTGATATTCCTTGAGCAGGTATCGGCTTGATCATTCAACCTGCTGAACCGCACCACCTCGGCCGGGCGTGGACGCGGCCGGCGTATCAATTTGCTCCAGGGCGCGGCTTTACTCCGAATTGCGGAACGAGGTGAGCGCCCAGCTCCTCAATGACTTGCGCAGCAGGGCGCTTTCCGTACTTGAGATTCAGGATAACGTGGTCCACCCCGATTTCCTCAAGCGACTCCAGCAAAAACCGGAGATGGTAGTGTCCAAGTTTGAACCCCAAATGAATGCGAGTGGGCGGCGTGGACGGGTTCTCATCGAGGTCGATGTAAAGCGACTGAGTGAAGGGCTTATAGACTGAACCACATTGCTTCATGACCTCCAGCCGCCAATCTTCCACAATCAGTCGCTGCATTTTCGGTTGGCGTGGATAGTTGATCCATCCGGTGCTTTCGCGCGCGATCCAATCCAGTGACTGGCGACTATTCCCGGTCACGAGCATTGGAATAACTTGGGTCGTGGGTTTCGGAATGAGGTCTGCGCCCTGCAGCTCACCACCGCTCCAGCGGATGGGTTCAAAGCTTGTGCTGTGGGCTCGGCGAATCACTTCGTAGTGCTCTCGAAAGATTTCTCCGCGCCTTTCGGGATCGACGTCAAAGGCCGAAAACTCCACTGGGCGATCGCCGGAGGCTACCCCAAGAATCAATCGACCTGCGCTCAACTGATCGACGCTGGCTGATGCCTTGGCCGTGTGCAGAGGATGGTGTAAAGGGATGGCGATGGATGCGGTGCCTAGCGCTATCTCCGACGTATGAGCGGCCATATAGCCCAGGTAAACCCAGGGGTCGAAGACTTGGCCAACATCGCCGAAACCAGGGTCCCGAAGAGGCACGTCGCGAAACCAGAGCGCGGAGAAGCCCAGTGCCTCTGCTCGCTTGGCCAATTCGACCTGGTTGAGCATGCTCGGAGTGTCCCCATCGAAGGCCTCCAAAGGAAAGAACAATCCCAGGCTCAAATGACCCGGAGTGAACGTTCGCCTGAACCCTCGATGCTCCTGATAAGGAACCGTGCTTGGCCGATACATAATCATCTTCCTCAATGGAAGAACGTGAACCGCGGGTCGACCGGATTGAGAGGCGAGTTGTTGGCGATATGCGCGTGCAGGTCCGGATTGGCAAGGAACGGGCGGTCAAAGGCAATCAGATCGCTCCAGCCCAATACTGATCACTCAGCAACGGACTGGGGATTCATGCAAGAAGCGTAGGCGGTTTTGCAGAGAACCGCCATGTTCTGGGCGTGCGGAACTCGGATTTTGGCGCCAAGACTAAGATTGATCATCCACCACTGACCTTCCAGTGTTTGACGTTATCAGCAAACACCATCTGCTTCATCTCATGAGCAATACCATAAGCCAGCGATTCATGGGCGGCGATGACCTTTTCCTCCGCAGACAAGCAATGAAAAATGTCGAGTTTGGTCGCTGCGTCAGCGGTTTCGAGCATGAAGATTTGCACGTAGCGCGCAAGGTCATTGTCGAGACTGGACAGGTATTCCCTCAGCCGTTGATGGTCGACGGATTTTTGGCTGAAGTACCAGTTCATCGGGTGAATCAGAAAGCGTGCGTGAGGCGATGTGATGCGCCGGCCTGCCGCCAGAAACATGATGATGCCCATCGACTCGATATTGCCGGCGTTGATTGCGCAAAGCGGTACGGGCAAGGACTTCAGGAACGTGTAGAGCGTGAAGCCAAAATTGGTGCTGCCCCCGCAAGTGGACAGGTTCAGGAGAAGGGAGGTGGCACCCTGATCGATGGCTTCAAGGCAGCAATCCCTGAAGCGCTCGGTCGTTGCCTGGTCGATCTGGCAATGAAAATGCACGATGTGTTCAGTCATTGATTGACCTCCTGGGTGCGATGCGGGGGAGGGCTTCCAAGCGCTATTGAGTCTAGTAAACATCGCTTATTCAGGGCGAAAAACCGCCGTAAGGTGACACCGACGAATGGGACAGCCGTCAGTCGACTGGTCGCCGTTTCCAATGGAACCAAACGCCCGAATCCGCTCGTCGCGAGCCCCGTATTTCCGTTCAAACTTTCCCTTTAGCGTGTCCTCCGAATTGTACGGGCCCATGCTCGTGCCAACGATGTAGAGGTGAACAAAATGGCCAATACAGGAAATAATAATCCAGGCAATTTTTCCAATGATCCCGACAAGGCTTCAGAAGCAGGCAAGAAAGGCGGAGAAGCGTCTGGCGGAAACTTTGCCAACGATCCACAACGCGCGTCTGAAGCCGGTCAAAAAGGAGGTCAAGCTTCCGGCGGACAACCATCGCGCGATAAAGACCGCATGTCCGGAGGTGGGCAGGGTACCAATCGCGGAGGGGAATTTGCCGACGATAAGGAAAACATGTCCAAACCAGGCCAAAAAGGCGGCCAGGCCTCCGGCGGACAGCAGCCTAACAAGGCTGATCAATCGTCCAGCGGCGGGCAAGGAAGCGGACGCGGTGGCAATTTCGCCGATGACCGCGACAAGTCGTCTGGAACGGGGCGCAATGATGATGGGATGAGCGGAGGTGGAGGACGTAAGTCTTGATGTCGTCTGAGCCTATCAAGCCCCGAACTTTTCGGGGCTTGATATCGATGGCAATGCTCGTCTTATCTTGCTTAAGTCATGCTGATGGGGCTAGATCGCCTTCACCCTTGTCTCCTCGCCAGGATCAATTTATCCCACTGAGATTTCACAAGATGCACGCCAATGACGATGACTTCGTTGTTGTGGACTCGCGAAACTCGGCCAATCTAGCGCCTTTTTCGGGAGCACTCACAGGTAGCTGGTAATGAGCATGGGGTAGGGCAGTTGAAGGATTGAATGGAACATCTTCACTATATTGCGCGGTTTCTTTCGCCGCCTTAGACATCACTGTTACGTAAGGTCAAATCGCTCCAACGCATAATCCTTACCTGCCAAGGTCAGTTCAAAAATGGTGGCGCCAAACGTACCGCGGGTCACTTTTTGCGTCACCAGACGTTTAGCCTGGAGTTGCTTTAGGCCGGCTTCAACTTCTAACGTGCTGAGGGAGACAAGTTTGCAAACCGAGTTCAAGTTTGCAACTTTTCTGAAGTTCGCATGATAGGCCAAAACTTCCATCAGCAGCGTTTGGTTATCGGTCAATTTTGGAAACTGAGGGTTGTTTTTTTTGTAAACCTTTCGCTCTATCTCGTGTAACTCGCCGTCAGTTCCATCAGGGATGCGGACGTAGTAAATCGCTACAGACAGAGTGCTGATGAAAATCGCGATAATCACCAGCAACGACCAATTCGGCATTGGCGTTTCTAGCAAAAGCCAATCCCCCAAACGTAGCAGCCAGCTCGTGGTATCGGCCAACAATGTCAGGTCGAAATAAGTTTCGAGCGACGTTATGGCCACCCAAGCGACAACGAAAATGCCAGCCAGGAATGCCATAGCCTTGGGCGTGAACGAGGAATGCTTGCCTTGTGCTGCCATGCTACTCGTCTCGACCGCAGAAACTGATGCTATCAGCATAGCAGTGGAAAAGCGGGCGTCTGGCACCTCAGCTGCAAGGTCCAGCATTTGGCCTTATCAAACCAACGGACTCCCGCGCATCCCCCGCGCCGGATCATCCAGCAACCTGAATTGCTCCACCATGAAATCAATCAACATCCGCATCGACGGCAGCATCCCTTGCCGGCTCGCAAACACCGCATAAATCATCTCGGTCCGCGGTGCCCAATCAGGCAACACCACCACCAGCTGCCCGCGCTCGATAAAGTCATGCACCAGCGACATCGGCATCTGCGCAATGCCGACGCTGTCTATCGCCGCGCAGCGCAGCATTGGATGAGGTCGTCCCACAGGTATTGTTATCGCCGCTGCTCCCTGTAGGAGTGAGCCTGCTCGCGATGGCAGTGGATCAGCCAACATTTCTATTGAATGTAAATCCGCCATCGCGAGCAGGCTCGCTCCCACATTGGATGGTGTCGTCCCACAGGTATTGTTATCGCCGCTGCCCCCTGTAGGAGTGAGCCTGCTCGCGATGGCGGTGGGTCAGGCAACATCTCTGTTGAATATAAATCCGCCATCGCGAGCAGGCTCGCTCCCACATTGGATGGGGTCGTCCCACAGGCCTCGCGCTGCTCGGCAGCGGCTACACGTCCAGCATCTGATCCGTATTTTCCTTCGCCATCTGCCTCTGTCATGCACCCACCCTCACGCTCACAATGACAGCACGGTCCGCAGTCGCGCAGTCACTGCACCGTAAACTCATAATGTAGGAGGCCCCATGGGCAAGATGGCAATTTTCCTCGGTGGATTTCTGGTGTTAACCATTTTGATTGGTGCCCTGGCCACCATCTCTCCCGTTTAGTCCCTTCCTCCCGGCAGCAAAAAGCAAAACGCCTCCACATCGGGAGGTGTTTGCGATTTGTGTTCGGCAATCACTCCGCCCGCCAGCGCCGCGCCTGCACAATCAGCGCCGGGGCAAAGTGCAGCACGACCATCCGCACCAAATGATGCGTCAGGATGAACACCACATTCAGCCCGCCACTGAACGCGACGATGGCAATGGTTTCAATGGCCCCCGGCATGTAGGCCAGCCACAACGACAGCGGATCGCTGCCCAGCAACTGCCCGGCTACACCGGCAAACGCGGCGGCGATCAGCAACATGAGGCCGACGGCGAGCAGCCCGGCGCGGCCATGGCGGACCAGCTCGGCGAAGGTGATGTCCTTGAATTTCGAGCCAATCAGCACGCCGATCAGCACGGAGGCGGAGTCGACGCTCCACTGCGGCAGGTGGAATGTCTGGAGGTAGCCCAGCTTGATGCAGACGGCGGTGAGCACGATGGCGGTGAGCATGAACGGCGCTGGCACGCCGACGCTCAACAGCACGCGACCGAGCAGCAGGCACAAGGCGATCAGCGACAGCAGGGTCAGCGCCGTACTCACGTCCAGCGGGCTGCTCTGGGCCAGCGCCACGTCGACATGTCCGGGAACGCAAAAACTGACCAGCAAGGTGATCGACAACAGGCGGACCAGGTGCACGACGATCACTTTGCTGGACGCGCGTTCAGACTCGATCAAGTCGAAGACGGCGGCGAGTGCGCCGGGGTACACGGATAACAGCGAGTCCTTGAGGTTCCAGCCCGAGACTCTGAACAACCAGAAACCGGCCACGGAACTCTGGGCCATCAGGCACAGCAGCATGAAGCCGAGGCTGGGCAACATGGCCGCCACGGTGTGGTTGTCCCACGAGGTAAACATCAGGCCGGTCGCAATCCCCAGCACGATTTGCACATAGCCAAGGCCGAAGGGCAGGGTGGGGGAAAATCGCAGATTGCTGGCGATCAACGCGCTCGCGAGTATCGAGCCCAACAACAGGCCGTGGGGGATGCCGGCGTATTGCAACACGGTGCCGACGCCGGTGGCGATCAGCAAACACACCAGGGTTTTCATGCGTCTTCCTTGATTCTTGAAGTGCGCCAACGCTTCCATTTGGGCCGTGCACGTTTTCCCACTTAATGGCGTGAGGCGTCAAGTACGTGCGTCTCAGTGTTGTCAGTGTGAGTTACCGGGTATGGCGAGCGGCCGTCCGTGGGCCCGCCCCTGTCGATCAGAAGCGGGTTATCGCAAACCCTCCCGACTTCATTGCCGGGCCTGGGGTGAATGCGGATTGTGGTCGGTGTGTTTCGGTCCAGCCAATGCCCACGCCACCACCCCAATCAGCGGCACAAACACGATTACCACGATCCACAAGAGTTTGTTGGTCGATTTGCCTTCGGCTTTGCGCACTCGGTTGATTGCCCATAGCTCGACCAGCAACAGAACGGCTGTCAGCACGATCCAGATTGTTTCGATTTGCATGAGTCACCCTCCAGATAGTCCTTCTGTTAGGTGAGCCGTGGTGGGCAGGGTTCATTAAATTTTGGTGGAGGCTTGTGCTGGGTTGCTCGCGAAGGGTGATCTGTCAGTCAAATCTGCTTTGACTGTCAGGGCCTCATCGCGAGCAGGCTCGCTCCTGCAGGGATTGCGGGGGTTCATTAGATCGAGTTGGCGAGTTTTCCGGTGGAGAGGCGGCGTTTGTAGGCGCTGTCGCGGTTGGCCAGCCAGTAGTAGAGCGGTGAGGTGATGAGCAGGCCGACCAGCCAGGACAGGTCAGCGCCGTTGATGTGTTCGGAGATTGGCCCAACGTACAGCGGCGTGTTCATGAACGGAATCTGCACCGCGATCCCGATCGCATACGCCAGCAACGCTTGCGGGTTGTAGCGTCCATAGATCCCGCCATCGACCTTGAAGATCGAATCGATGTCGTACTGACCTTTGTGAATCGCGTAGAAATCGATCAGGTTGATCGCGGTCCACGGCACCAGCACCACGAGCAGCACCAGTACCATATCGACGAAGTGACCGATGAAGTTGGCGGAGGCGCCGACGGCGGCGAAGCAGCACGCGGCGAGGATGATGAGGGAGAGGACGGCGCGGCTTTTGGCGGTCGGGATCCAGCGGTAGGCGAAGGTCTGCACCAGGGTGATGACCGACAGCACGGCGCCGTAGAGGTTGAGGGCGTTGTGGCTGATGACGCTGAGCAGGAACAGCACGAGCATCAACGGGCCGATGGAGCCGGTGGCGAGTTTGACCGCGTCCATGGTGTCCATGCCTACGGGCGTGGCGAGGACGGCGACGGCGCCGAAGATGAACGAGAGGCTGGAGCCGAGAACGGTGCCCAGGTAAGTGGTCCAGAACGTAGCGGCCACCGGCACGCTCGCCGGCAGGTAGCGCGAGTAGTCGGAGACGTAGGGGGCAAAGGCGATTTGCCAGAGCGCGGCGAGGGAGACGGTGGCCAGCCAGCCGGAGATGTTGAAGCTGCCACGGGTGAGGAAATCGGCGGTCTGCACGTGGGTGAAGATGTAGCCGAAACCAAGCACGATGCCGGCGCCCAGCACCCAGGTGCCGATGCGGTTGAGTACGTGGATGAACCGGTAGCCGATGATGCCGATGATGCCGGAACCGAGGGCGCCGATGACGATGCCGACCGGCACCGGGACGCTGTCGACCACGCCGTGCAGGGATTTGCCGGCAAGAACGATGTTGGAAGCGAAGAAGCCGATATACATGATGCCGGCGATCAGCACCACCAGCAGGGCGCCGAGGGAGCCGAACTGGGCGCGGCTCTGGATCATTTGCGGAATGCCCATCTGTGGGCCTTGCGCCGAGTGCAGCGCCATCAGCACGCCGCCGACCAGGTGGCCAACGAGGATGGCGACGATGCCCCACACCAGGTTGAGGTGGAACATCTGCACGCCGAGGGCGCCGGTGACGATGGGCAGCGGGGCGATGTTGCCGCCGAACCAGAGGGTGAACAGGTCACGGGTCTTGCCGTGGCGATCTTCGGGCGGCACGTAACCGATGGTGTGTTTTTCGATGAGCGGGGCGGCGGTTGTTGCGGTGGTAACCATGACGGACTCCAAGGCAATTTGAGTACGTGGACGTACTTCGGTGAGCGCCGCACGGGGGCGACGCTTTTCTTGTTGGAGTGATGATGTGCGGTGGGGGCGGATAGATAAATTAGTAAGATTGTGGGTATAGACGTTAAAAAAAGTAGGTCGTTTGGTCACCGCAAAACCCTGTGGGAGCTAGCCCGCCAGCGATAGCGATTTGACAGTCAACATTGATTTGGTTGTCAGATCGCTATCGCTGGCGGGCTAGCCCCCACAGGGTTTTTTTGGGTGTTCGGAATCTTTGTTATTCAGTGATCGATAGCAGCATCCGTTGCAACATGGCGTCGCAGGCAGTGAGTTGTTCGAGGCTGACGAATTCGTCGGGTTTATGGCCCTGGTCCATGCTGCCGGGGCCGCAGACGACGGTGGGAATGCCGGCGGCATCGAACAGGCCGCCCTCGGTGCCGAAGGCCACGGTGCCGAACGCTCGGGAGCCGCAGAACCTGGCGATCAACTCGGCCGCTTCGCTGTGTGCATCAGTCGCCAATCCCGGATACGCCGACAACTGGCTGAATCGAATCTCGCTCTGTTCACTCACGGCACGCATGCGCGGCAACACCTGTTGCTCGGCAAAGGCCTTCAACGCCTGTGCAACTTCACTCGGATCAAACGAGGGCAACGCGCGGATTTCGAAGTCGAAGCGGCAATCGGCGGGGACGATGTTCAAGGCCTTGCCACCGCAAATCACCCCGGTTTGCACAGTGCTGAACGGCGGATCGAACCGCGCATCGTGATGCTCGGGGGCTTTGAGTCGGTTGCCGATCCGCCCCAGCTCACCGATCAGTTCGGCGGCGTATTCGATGGCATTGACCCCCAGCGGCGCGTAGGCGGAGTGGCACGCTTCACCGTGGACATCGCAGCGCATCGCCAGTTTGCCTTTATGCCCGAGCACCGGCTTGAGTTCGGTCGGCTCGCCGATAATGCACAGCATCGGTTTGACCGGTAGCTGTTCCAACTCCGCCAGCAACGAACGCACGCCGAGGCAGCCGACCTCTTCATCGTATGAAAGCGCGATGTGCACCGGCAGCCGCAACCGGGCGTTCACCAGCGACGGAACGAGGGCGAGAACACAAGCGATGTAGCCTTTCATGTCCGCCGTGCCGCGTCCGAACAGTTTGCCGTCGCGCTCGGTGAGTTCAAACGGCGCAACAGTCCACGGCTGGCCGTCGACGGGCACCACGTCGGTGTGCCCCGACAGCACGATGCCCGGCCGATCCGCCGGGCCAATGGTCGCGAACAGATTGGCCTTGCTGCGCTGCTCGTTGTAGATCAGCTCGCAAGGCACATCGAAACCCTCGAGGTAGTCGCGGATGAACTCGATCAGGTGCAGGTTGGATTCGCGGCTGGTGGTATCGAACGCCACCAGGGTTTCCAGCAAATCACGGCTGCTGCTCATCGGTCGTCTCCGGCGACGCCGTAGCCGGGGGACTTGTCAGGGGCGAGGGCACGGTCGATGTAGTCCTGAACTTGCGGGCGATAAGCGTCCCAGAGTTTTTCCAGCTGGCCGATGGGATTTTCGTCCGCCCAATCGACCCGCAGGTTGATGATCGGCCAGGTCAGTTCGCCGACCACCACCATCGCCGCCGAATGCACCGGCCCGGCTTCGCCACCGGCGGCGATGGCCGCTTTCATGGCAGCGAGCAAGCGGTCGGCGAGTTGTCCTTCGCCGTGTTCGAACGCTTGGACCATGGCCTCAATGACCGAACGGTCGGCAAGCATGTTGCCGGCGGCGACGCATTGTTCACCGGACACGGCGTTGTGGTTGCCCAAGGTTTGCGCGCCGCTGAAATGCGCGGTCTGGCCGAGGTGGTCGATGGCGGTAATCTGGCGGTATTGGCTGTAGCCGTTGCGGGTCAGGACTTTGTCCAGCGCCTCGGCCGGCGCCAGGCCTTGTTCCATCATGGCCAGCACTTCCGGGCCTAACAACGGCAAGGTGATGTTTTGTGTGGAGACGGCGCCGACACCCGGCAACAGCCAGGGGCAACGGGAGCCGACGGCGATGCTGGAGGAACTGATCGCAATGCCGAACTGACCGGTTTCGGGGCATCGGGCGGCGATGGAGAAAGTCATGGGTTTAGCTCCTTGGTTTGCCTTGGAGAAGGTGGTGTCTGGGCGGGCCTCTTCGCGAGCAGGCTCGCTCCCACAGTTGGATCTGTGTCGTACACAAATCCGCGGCCACTGAGGATTTCCCTGTGGGAGCGGGCCTGCTCGCGAAGGCCGCGACTCGGTCTAACGACTTACTCAGGAATCACCGCAATCACATCAATCTCCATCAGCCACTGCGGCTGCCCCAGCGCCGACACCACCAGCCCGGTCGAAATCGGAAACACGCCTTTGAGCCACTTGCCCACTTCCTGATACACCGGCTCGCGATACCGCGGGTCAATCAGATAAGTCGTGGTTTTCACAATGTGGCTGAGGTCGCTGCCTGCCTCTTCCAGCAACTGCTTGACGTTGCGCATGGCCTGCTCGGCCTGCGCACGCGGGTCACCCAGACCCACCAGCCGGCCCTCGAAATCCGTTCCGACCTGGCCGCGAACATAAACGGTATTGCCGGCCCGGACCGCCTGGCACAGGTCATTGTCCAGGCTCTGGTTCGGGTAGGTTTCCTTGGTGTTGAACATGCGAATACGGGTATGGGTTGGCGTGGACATTTTTAGCTCCTGACAGAAAAAGGCTTAGGCACTGACCGTGGTTTTGAGGGCGGCCGGGGCCTGTTCAGCCTCGCGCTGCGCCGCATCGTGGTAGTCGAGGTAAGAGCGCTGGATGGCGATGTGATCTGCCACGTACTTGGCGTCATGCCAGACACCCCAGATGAACGACGAGCCGCGACGGGACTGCCACGGCAGGCCGAGGAAATACACGCCAGCCTCGCTCGACACGCCGCGCTGATGCTGGGGCTTGCCGTTGTCGTCGAAGGCATCGACCTTGAGCCAGCTGTAATCCGTGGCAAAGCCGGTGGCCCAGATGATCGAAGTCACGCCGGCCCTGGTCAGGTCGAGTTCAAGAATCGGGTGGGTCACGCATTCGGGATCCGGGAACACGTGGCGGGCTTCAGGTTCTTCCGGCAGGTCCAGGCCGTTGCGTTCGATATAAGCGTCGGCGGCATTCAGCAGCGCCAGATAATTCTCATCGCCACGCGCCAGGTTGTCCGCCAGGTTTGGCTGGAACGTCGCTACGCTACCGTTGAACGATTGAGTCAGACCCACCAGCGTCATGCCGCGATGGGCGAGTCCACGGAAGTCCACCGTGCGCCCGCCATGGGCACCGCTGACCGCGATGGTCACGTGCTCCCGTCCCGGTTTCATCGCCGCCTGATCCCACTCGCCCAGCACACCCAGCCACCAGCAGAAATCACGGTTGCGGTAAGCGCGAGGAGGGCGGTCGTGGGCGCCGACGGAGAGGTAAACCTTCTTCCCCGCACGCTGCAATTCATCGGCAATCTGCACGCCGGACGAACCCGCGCCGACCACCAGCACCGCGCCTTCAGGCAGTTGCGCCGGGTTGCGGTAGTCGGCCGAGTGGATCTGCATGAAAGGCTGATCTTTCGGCGCAATCGGCGGAATGACCGGCCGCTGGAAAGGCCCGGTGGCCGCCACCACGCGGTTGGCCTCGATCACGCCTTCAGAGGTTTCAATGGTGAAGCCCGGGCGACCGACATTGCGCTCGACTTTCAGCACATCGACGCCGGTGCGGATCGGCGCGTTGAATTTCCTGGCGTAGGCTTCGAAGTAATCGGCGACGCGTTCTTTCGGGGCAAATTCGTCGGGGCTGAGGTCGTCGAAATCAAGACCCGGGAACCGGTCATGCCACGCCGGACCATTGGCCACCAGCGAATCCCAGCGCCCGGTGCGCCAACGCTCGGCAATGCGGCTGCGCTCCAGCACCAGGTGCGGCACCCCGAGTTTGCTCAAGTGTTCACTCATGGCCACGCCAGCCTGACCGGCGCCAACAATCAGCGTATCTGTTTTTATTTTTTCGGTGGTCATCTCAATACCCTTCGAAGTTGGAGTGAGGTCGCGAACGACCCGCCATTTCTTGGGCTCAAGACTAGGGATGACCCTGGTATCGGTAAAATATTATTAAGCTGGCATTTGAGTATAAATAACTGAGGCAGAGCGCCTTCTGGCGCTCGGGTGGATACGCCGAAGAGGCGCCACGGGTTAACATGGCGCTTTATCAGCGCACCATACAACCGGTTGGGTAATGTAATGGAGTGGATCGAGCATTGATCGAACGACGCCAATTCAGCGGAGGCATGAAGGGCAAAAACCTTCGCTATCTCAATGAACACCCTGATGGGACCCGGCAAACGGTCCGCGCAGGCTTTCTGCTGCTCGAACATTTCTCGCTGCCGGCGTTTACCCAGGCGCTGGATACGGTGGTCACGGCCAATCTGCTACGACCCGACTCGTTCTCTTCTCGCACCTTTGGTTTGAACGATGGCGAGGTCGTCAGCGATCTGGGCCTGGTCATTCGGCCCGATGCCCGTATCGATTGCGCAGCGGTCAAAGCGCTGGACCTGCTGGTGATCTGCGGTGGCTACCGGACAGAACTCAAGGCCAGCGAAGGCTTGATCAGTCTGTTGCGCACGGCGTCGGACCAGGGCGTCAGCCTGGCCGGGCTGTGGAATGGTGCATGGTTTTTGGGGAAGGCCGGTCTGCTGGACGGTTACCGTTGTGCGATTCACCCGGAGCATCGCCCGGCGCTGGCGGATTTCTGCAAGGCCACGCAGGTCAGCAGCGAGCCCTACATCATTGATCGAGACCGGCTGACGGCTTCGAGCCCGTCCGGGGCCTTCCACATGGCGCTGGACTGGATCAAAGGCCTTTACGGCAAAGCGCTTGTCGAGGGGATCGAGGACATCCTGGCGTTCGAGGAGTCGCGCTACCGGCGCATCAAGCCTACGGAAAATGTCTGTGTGAGCGCGCCGTTGCGCGAGGTGGTGAAGCTGATGGACGCCAACCTCGAAGAGCCGTTGGAGCTGGAGCAACTGGCGGTCTACGCGGGTCGTTCTCGTCGACAGCTCGAACGGTTGTTCAAGGAGCAACTGGGCACGACACCGCAACGGTATTACATGGAACTGAGGATTACCGAAGCTCGGCGGCTGCTCCAGCATACGGAGCTGTCCCAGGTGGACGTGCTGGTGGCGTGTGGCTTTGTGTCGCCGAGCCATTTCAGCAAGTGCTACAGCTCGTATTTCGGCTACCGGCCTTCCAAGGAGAAGCGACTCGTCAAATAAGAGCCGCTCGCCCCGAGAAACCCCGACCGTTAATGCATCTTGCTGTGATCAGCCATGCCGAGTGCCCGGCCCTCGGCTTCCACTTTAATCGTCTCTTTCTCGCCCTTGGCGTTTTCCACGGTCAGGATCAGCGGGACTTTATCGCCTTCCTTCACCTGCGCCGTCAGGTCCATCAGCATCACGTGATAGCCGTGGGGATCAAAGTTCACCGGTTTGCCGGCCGGCAGCTCGACAGACTCGACCTGACGCATGCTCATCACATCATCTTTCATGCTGGATTGGTGAATCTGTACGGTTTTGGCGACAGGCGATTGCACGCTGAGCAGCTTGCTGTCGCTGTCGGCTTGCAGGGTCATGAAGGCGCCGGTCGATGGCTGGCCGGCAACGGTCGCGCGGACCCAGGCGTCGTCCACTCTGGTTTGCGCCGATACCTGCCAGGCCATGCCGATCAGGGCGCACCCCAGGACCAGTTGTTTGACGCGTCGCGAGAATGCGGTGTTGGCGTGGATCGAATTCATCAGCAGACTTCCATGACGGTGAGCAGGTCTTCTGCGCACTCTTGAGCCGTAAGGGACGCGGACAGCCCCAGGCGCAAGTTGCCCCGGGAGTCGAAGACGTAGCTGGTCGCGGTGTGGGAAAGGGTGTAGGTCGAACCGCTCGGGATCTTTTCGAAGAACACGCCGAACTCCTTGGCGGTGGCGGCGGTTTCTTCCAGCGTGCCGTGCAGCGCCTCGAAGCTCGGGTCGAACGTCTTGACGTAGGCGTCGAGCATTTGCGGCGTGTCGCGTTCCGGGTCGAGGGTGATGAAGATCACCTGCAGCTTCTCGCCGTCTCGGCCCATCAGTTTCTTGGCCTGTGCCGCGCGGGCCAGGGTCGTGGGGCAGACCGCCGGGCATTGGGTGAAACCGAAGAACACCATCGGCATCAGGCCGCGATAACTGGTGAGCATCTTCGTTTCGCCCTGGGCGTCTTTGAGCTTGAAGGTACGCCCCATGATCTTGTCGCTGAGGTCCTTGCCGTACTTGAACGACAGCCTGGAGCTGTCATCGCAGCCGGCGAGCAGGCCAAGACTCAACAAGCCCATACCGCGCAGGACCGTGCGGCGGGTAAACAACGTACTCATGGAAAAGCATTCCTGTGTTGCGACGGGAAATCTGTAGCGCCTGATGAGTCAGACGAAAAAAGCGCGTGGATATTAACAAACTGTGGCCGTGTTTCGCTCATTGTTGGACGAGGGGTGGTTTTGGTACAGGGGCAGAAGCTGCACAAGACTACGGATCAGAGCCGGAACCTGTAGGAGCCAGGCTTGCCGGCGAAGGCGTACCTGAGGGCGCCTTCGCCGGCAAGCCTGGCTCCTACAGGTACTGATTTACGTCCGGTCGAGCGTCGACACATTCCAGATACAAAAGTGCGCTTTCATGGCCCTGTCCCCCCTCACAATGAGAGCGTTGCCATGATCCGTAAACTGCAGCAAGCCGCCCGCTTCCTCAGCCAGAGCGCGCGTTTGATGGTCGGCGTCCCTGATTACGACAACTATGTCGCCCAGATGGCGCTCAAACACCCCGAAGAACCGGTGATGAGCCATTCGGCGTTTCTTCGTGAGCGTCAGGAAGCCCGCTACGGCGGCAAGCAATGCACCACGCGTTGCTGCTGATTACCCGGGCAAACGCCGCGATCAGCACAATATCTTCGCCATTGCGTAACCACTGCTAAGCTTCGACGTTGCAGCGTCCGAGCCTTTACGGGATCGGGCGTTGAGCGTGGCCATGGAGTACGACTTCAGTATCAATATCCACTTCTACAGGGGTGGCGAGCGATTGTCGGTAACCTGCACGGAGGCAGGCAATGGTAATCAAGCACGTAGGCCATTCAAGTGCCGAGGGCGTTCACGAGCCACTCGATCACGAAGAGATAGAGCGGGTGCTGGCGCTGTTGCTGGCCAGTCCGGTGTTTGCCAAGTCCAGGCGCATGGGCAGTTTGCTGCGTTTCCTGGTCGATCACGATCTTCAGTTTTCCACTATCCCACTCACCGAGCATGCCATCGGCATCGCCGTGTTTCGCCGTGACCCGGCTGTTTATTGCACCGGAGACGATCCGGTGGTGCGCGTGCAGGTGGGCCGGTTGCGGCGTAAACTCGCGATCCATTACGCCACCCTCGGGCAGCAAGACCCGGTACGCCTGAGCATTCCGGCCGGTTGTTATCGGCTGGCTTACCAGCGGATCAGACCCAAAACCATCTCGATGCGTCATCCTGTTTTGCAGATTCAGCCGTTTACCTGCATTACTCGTGACGGCGATGACTTCACCAAGGGCTTGTCTGAAGAATTGAGCTGCCGGCTTTTCGAGTCGTTCGAGCAGACGCAAAGCCATGGCAACCACGTGCTGATGAAAGTGTCACGCTCCAGTGTCAAGGCACTGGACGTTGTGCGTGCCGGGCGCGGTAACTATTCCCTTGAGGGCAGCGTGCGGGTGGAACCGAGCCGAGTCCGGGCATCGGTGCGCCTGATTGATGTCGCACAGGGGCGGATCCGCTGGTCCGAGCAGTTCGATCGCAATCAACCTTACGGCATCGCGACCCAGGAAGATCTGGCGGAGTCCATCTGTCGGTCGTTGACGGGCTATTTCGCCCGGGGAAGCGGTGATGTTTCTTGAGAGGAAGGGGCAACCGCGAGGTTGCCCCCGGTGCGACGATTACACGGTTTTCCATGCACCGTCTTCGTAGCGACGGGTTGCATCGTTAACGACAGTCAGGTCGATTTCGATGGCCTTGGACCGCGACGTGCTGAACATGGTGCTGGTCTGCACGTTCTGTTCGAACCACACGAGAATGGCCTCGACAGGGGTCAAAACGATATTGCCGGTGACCACCTGCTTGGTGGCGACGTAGATCGGCGTGCTGACCTGCGTGCCGTCGATGCCGACTGACAACTGGTTGATGCCGGGGTGGATCGGGCCGTATTCGTTATCCAGGGTAATGGATATGTCTGGGCCGCCGGTTACCGCCTGGCCCAGCAAGCCTTCCGGGCTAAGTATCGATTGTTGCCCCAGGCCGATCGTGACGATGTTGGTCGACACCTTCACCGTCACGTCAGCCTGAAAAGTATTGGACCCGAACAGTTGGTATTGCGGGGTCCAGCTGAAGCCGTTGTTGCTCAGGTACTTGTCATAGGACTGCCAGACAACGTTATAGGCTTCGTTGCCGACTTTCTTGGCGAAGCACAGCTTGTAGCCTGACTGCTTGAGAAGGGTCAGGTCATCGGCTGCGATCTCGATCGTGACGGACTTTTGCGTGGCTGCCAGGGTTGACGTCAACACCTTGCAGTAGTCCGACGTTTTCAGAGCCGTGGGGGCAATGCTCTGGAACGACTTGAGGGCCTCTTGCACATCATTGTGAAGTTGCAGAGCTTGCTTGCTTACAGCGCTCGACTTACTCATGGCTTTCCTCTTCCTTGGTTGTGTTGGGCAATCAATGGGCAGCGGGCAGCGAATCCGACAAGTGATCGGGCAGCACCCTCTAAACACATTGACGGCTTCACAGTAGGCGCAGGATTCAGGGCGGCGAAGTGTCTTGGCGTTACAGCGGGGAGGGCGGTTAAACCAGCAAGGTAACAGCCTGCGTAACCGGGTTGTATCAAGGGAATCTGTGAGTTGAAACAGCGGAGCGGCCGTGCGACCGCCCCACCGTGGCTTCATGCAGTCGGGCTACTCACCTTCGCGTCGGCCCAGACGAAGTTCCAGCTGGTTCGTTTGCCCTTGGCAATCTCGATCAGCTTGTTCTCATATACGGTGTGATTGACCGTGCCGGTGTAAGTCAGCTTTCGGGCCGCATTGGTCCCGGTGACTTCCCCGGGTTTGCCGCCAGATTCAGTCATGGCCTTTTTCATATCGGCTTCCGACGGGGCGCTGCTCTGGTTTTTTTCAACGGTTACGAAACTCATGGTGTCACCTCTTCCGTGATGGGGGGATCGGCGGACAGTCGGGTCAAGACGTTCTCGACCCGGCCAACACACCGAAGCCAATACTCTATTGGCCCGCCGGGCACCGCAGAAGTGACAACACGGTCGGTAAGGTAACACCGCGGATACAGCGAATCGCGCGATGTAACGGCGACGTATCAGCCAGTGGCATCATTTCGCTTTCCAGTGTCCACCGCCCGATTCGCAATCAGTCTTCGATTGGGCCAAGTGTTCCGCACCGTAGTAATACGTGGTGACCTGGGCGTTGTCGGGGATGTTCAGCGACTTGCTGTTCTTGTCCTTGCTGGTGGAGTGAGGGTTGGCCAGGGATTCCTGGGTCAGGGTCGCGATGCAGGAGGCCTGATAATGATCGTCGCACTGGTCGACTTTTTTCTTGGTGCTGGTGAGCATGTCCTTGCTCTCGTTGCTGCATGACCAATCGATGGCATTTACCGGCATGCCTTCGTACTCATAGCAACTATGGGACTCGACCACCGGAACGGAAGGGCTTTGGGATCGGGTCAGGACGTCACAGCCTTCAGCGAATACCAGCGTGGGGCTCAGGCTGGCGAGCAGAAACAGCAGTCTACGGTTCATCGGGAATTCCTCTCCAATGGCGCTGCTCGTGATCAAAGATCGGCGCTTATGGAGTTTCGAAAACACGATGAGGCGTGGGGTTCAATTCGTTTTTGAGCCGCGACGGCATTTAATC
This sequence comes from Pseudomonas sp. GW823-FHT02C02, assembly GCF_058797635.1. NCBI lineage: Bacteria > Pseudomonadati > Pseudomonadota > Gammaproteobacteria > Pseudomonadales > Pseudomonadaceae > Pseudomonas > Pseudomonas sp. GW823-FHT02C02. The sequence continues at coordinate 115,250 of NZ_JBXAJV010000016.1, forward strand.
CATCAGCGCGCAGTTAAAAGGGCTGCCCTCTCGCTCACGAGAGGGCAGGTGTCCGTTTTTATGTGTGATGAATCTCCCGATCCTTGGTTTCCGGCATGAAGAATATGCCCAGGACGGCGGTCATCACGGCGATGACAATCGGGTACCAGAGGCCGTAGTAGATATCACCCGTGGCCGCGACCATGGCGAATGCCACCGTCGGCAGGAAGCCGCCGAACCAGCCGTTGCCGATGTGGTAGGGCAGCGACATCGAGGTGTAGCGGATGCGCGCCGGGAACAGTTCCACCAGCCAGGCGGCAATCGGACCGTAGACCATGGTCACGTAGATCACGAGGATGGTCAGAAGCAACAGCACCATCGGGTAGTTGGTCTTGGCCGGGTCGGCTTTCTCGGGGTAACCGGCTTCTTTGAGGGCGGTGCCGAGAGTGGCGGTGAACGCGTCGTTCTTGGCCTTGAAGTCGGCGGCCGGCATGCCGGTGCCCTCGAAACTCTGAAGCACTTTATCGCCGATGCGCACCTGCGCGACCGTGCCCGGTTCAGCCTTTTCGTTCTTGTAGGGAATGGCCCGTTTCGCCAGCACGGTCTTGGCGAGGTCGCAGGAACTGGTGAATTTGGCCTTGCCCACCGGGTCGAACTGGAATGAGCACTGGTCGGGATCGGCGATCACCGTGACCGGGTTCTTCTCCTGCGCGACGAACACGTCGGGATTTCCGTACTGAGTCAACGCATGGAAGATCGGGAAGTAGGTCAATGCTGCGAGGATGCAGCCGGCCATGATGATGCCTTTGCGGCCGATACGGTCGGACAGGCTGCCGAAGATGACGAAGAACGGCGTGCCGATCAGCAGCGAGCCAGCAATCAGCAGGTTAGCCGTCTGCGCGTCGATCTTCAGTGTCTGCAGCAGGAAGAACAGCGCGTAAAACTGCCCGGTGTACCAGACGACGGCTTGGCCGGCCGTACCGCCGAGCAGGGCCATGATCACGATTTTCAGGTTATCCCAGCGGGCGAAGGATTCGGTCAGCGGCGCCTTGGAAGACTTGCCCTCAGCCTTCATTTTCACGAATACCGGTGATTCGCTGAGCTGCAAGCGGATGTACACCGACACAATCAGCAGCAGGATCGACAGCAGGAACGGAATCCGCCAGCCCCAGGCCTCGAAAGCTTCGTTGCCCAGGATCGTCCGGCAAGCAAGGATCACCAGCAGCGAAAGGAACAGGCCCAGGGTCGCGGTGGTTTGAATCCATGAGGTGAAATAACCGCGTTTGCCTTTCGGCGCATGCTCCGCGACGTAGGTCGCCGCGCCACCGTACTCACCGCCCAGCGCCAGGCCTTGCAACAGGCGCAAGGTGATCAGGATGATCGGCGCCGCCACGCCAATGGTCGCGTAGCCGGGTAGAAAACCGACGACGGCGGTGGAGACACCCATGATCACAATGGTGATGAGGAACGTGTGCTTGCGTCCGATCATGTCACCCAGGCGCCCGAACACGATGGCACCGAAGGGACGCACCGCGAAACCCGCAGCGAACGCGAGCAGCGCGAAGATGAAGGACGTTGTCTCATTGACCCCGGCAAAGAAATGCTTGGCGATAATCGCGGCCAGGGAGCCGTAAAGGTAGAAGTCGTACCACTCGAACACGGTGCCCAGGGACGAGGCAAAAATGACCTTGCGCTCCTCCTTGGTTATACCGCGTTGGGGCGCGCTGCCCGTGGAGATGTTGTCGATTGCGGCCATGAGTCTTCTCCGTCGTTCTTGTTATAGGCCGGAGTACCTTGTTACCTCTTTGCCGCACCCAGGCCCTTGGGCTGATGTCGTCGGATTACGGATTGCACGAAGCATGCACACAGGTTGACCGCCTCGCATCGCTGCAAGGTTCTTGAAGCATAATCGGCTTCACGCAGATATCCACTCGACGTCACTTCTCACCCTAGGGAGTCACGCCTGACGCCTCGGTACGCAACCATTCGTTTAATCAATAATCACCATCAAGGAATGCAAGTTCTGTTTTTTTGTCATGAGAGGAGGATAGCGTCATACCAAAGTCGCCTCTGAAGGAACCTGCGCGATGAGAATCTCTACCTTGCTGGCCCTTGTCGCCGTATTGACCGGCAGTATTGCCGCCACCGTGCCGGCCTACGCGGCCGATCCGTCCTGCCATTTCCTGCCGATGGGCGATAGCCCCGCGAGCTTGCAACCCACTCAGTCGGTGGGCGTGCTCTACAGCGAAAACACCCTCAACACGATCGAATACCTTGAGCAGTACCATTCGGTCGCGCTGAATGGTGCGAAGAACCCGGCGCTGGATTCGCGCATCAGCAGCGCCTTCGTCAACAGCTCCGATCCTAAGCGGGCGATCAACTGGCTGATGGGGTCGCTGCAAAAACAATTTGCTTCGGTGACCGTCTACGACAATCTCGACGCCCTGGTACAAGCCCATCCCGATGTGGTGGTGATGCTCGACACCTACAACCGTCTGGTGTCCAAGCGCAACAACCAGGTTGAAGCGCGATTCCTCGCCAAGTTCTACGACTCGAACCTGCAATACATCGGCAAGGCTGAAGGCTCACGTGAGCAGCAGATGCCTTCGGTGTGGGTGCATGGCAAAGCTGCCCCGGAAATTGCTGCGCAAATCGACCAGCAAAATGCGGTGCAGATAAATGCGTTGAAGCAGTTTGATGCGTCGTTGAAGGCGTTGGTGACGTCTGGTAATGGGGCGCAAGTCGCCAGTTACTGATGCATATTCAACGTGATCAATAACTTACTTGTGAATTCCACACATTGAGGTGTGACCGCTTCTGTACCTGTGGCGAGGGAGCTTGCTCCCGTTCGGCTGCGCAGCCGTCGTAAATCCAGTGCTCGCGGTTTATCTGAATGATCCGGGTTGCGGATTTTGGGGCCGCTTCGCACCCCAGCGGGAGCAAGCTCCCTCGCCACAGGATATTGGTGAGTTCGACGCATCGAGGTCTCAACGCTCCTTTTTTGAGGATGGGCGGTCAGGTGATTTTCAGGTTTATTCAAGTGCCGCGCATATCAGGTGGCGCACGACCTCTGCCTCCACAGCCCCTTCGTTGCCGCTTTCATCAAAAACCGCGCAACTCGCCGTGCTGTTTCCATCAATGCAGCGGTAAACCGCAATGATGCTGCCCGGTCCGACTCCCGTGTGACCACTCAAGGTCAGGCCACTTTCCACCATGCCCTGCATCAGACCGAGGCCGTATCCCGGAGCAACCCAGGGACGCCCAGCGATCGGTCCGCCCAGCGTGCGTACCGTTTGCATCTCCCGCAGCAGTGATTGCGGCAACAGATGCCCGTCCAATAGACGATCCAGACACAGGGCCGCTTCAACAAGCGGGCCGACCAGCAAACCGTGATAAACCCAGCCAGGGTCGTAAGTCGAAGCCGCTCCCATGTTGACGTACGCCAGATCGGCGCGGGTCGTGGCGAGGCGGATGCGCGATAAACCGAGCGGGGCAAACACGCGTTGCGTCAGCGCTTCTTCAAGTCTCAGCCCGGTGACGCGCACAATGAGCCTGGCGATGAACAAGTAGCCGACGTTCGAGTATCGCCAGCCGTCTCCGGGTGCATAACGTAACCTGGTCGCATCAAGACGCTGCAGCATTTCGGCGGCTGACCACGGTGTCTCATGGCGCGCGACGGCGGTGTGGTAATCGGCGAGTTCACTGTAATCCGCCAATCCGGCTTCATGCCGCAGCAGTTGACGCAACGTGAACGGGCCTTCAGGCACTCCCTCATCCAGACCGATCAATCCATCACGCACCAGCGACAACGCTGCGGCGGCGAGAACTGTCTTGGTGAAACTCCACCAGGGCACGGTTACGTCGGGCTGCTCAGGCGTGAGGAGTGAACCGTTTGAGACAAGGGCGAAGGGCATGGGCTGACTGCTCTGGGGGAGACGCCGGGGAGTTTGCCAGAAAACAAAACCGCGATTGTGTTTACGCAACGGTTTGGCTAATCTCGCACAAACACGCAAACTCAGGCATAAACATGCAAGATCAGCATTCGGCCACCGAGCTTCCTTCCGTGCGCCGGCAAAAAATCCTCCTGATCCTCGAGCGCGACGGCAAGGTCATGGCCTCGGAATTGAGCCAACATTTCGCCGTTTCGGAAGACACCATTCGCCGCGACCTGTCGGAGCTGCACAGCGCCGGCCTGGTGCAACGCGTGCACGGTGGCGCGCTGCCTCGGCCCAAGGATACGGGCAAGGATTTCCTCACTCGGGTAGGTGAAACCGACGAGGTGAAAGTGCACCTCGCGCAACTTGCCGCGCGACACGTCCGGGATGGTCAGATCGTGATGTTCGATTCGGGGAGTACCACGCTGCAGATCGCCCGGTCCTTGCCTTCGACTATTTCCATCACGGCCATCACCACATCGCCGTTAACCGCGATTACCCTCGCGGAATACCCAGGCATCAAGGTGATTCTGGCGGGTGGGCAACTTAACCTGGCGACGATGTCGGTCAGCGGTCACGAGACCGTGCGCTTGTTGCAAGGCATCAAGGCTGACGTGCTGTTTACCGGGGTTTGTGCGATTCATCCGGAGGTCGGCATCAGCTCGCTGCATTTTGATGAGGTGCCAGTGAAGCAGGCGCTGTTTGACAGTGCCTCTCAAGTGATCGCCGTCACCACGGCGGACAAATTGGGTGCGGTGGAACCGTACATCGTCGTGCCGTGCTCACGTTTGCACACCCTGATTACCGAGCGTCACGTGGCGTCAGGCGACATCGACGACTATCGCAAGCTGGGAATCGAAGTGGTGCAAGCGCACGCCTGAGCGATCAGCCATGCCCCAGGGCAATCGCAAACGACACCACGATCAAGCACGCAAACGCAAAATTGATGTTCATGAAGCTTTCGCCCGAATAATCAGAAGTGGCGCCATCCTGAACTCGCCGCTGAAAAATAAGAAATTCGGCTTCATGATTTAAAAGATCGAAGCAATTGATAACGGTGTAGCCCACACCTGCAAACAGCAGCCTAAACCAGGTATTTGTTGAACCAGGCCACGGTCCTGTCCCAAGCGAGCTTCGCGGCGGCTTCATCGTAGCGAGGCGTGGAATCGTTATGAAAACCGTGATTGCAGCCTGCGTAGATGAATGCCTCGTAAGTTTTGCCCGATGCTTTCAACGCTTTCTCATACGCCGGCCATCCTTCATTGATGCCCTTGTCCAGTTCGCCGTAATGCAACAGCAGCGGCGCCTTGATTTTCGGCACATCCTCAGCCTTTGGCTGACGGCCATAAAAGGGCACGGCCGCCGCCAGTTCCGGGTAGGCCACCGCCGCCGCATTGGAGACGCCGCCGCCATAGCAGAACCCGGTGATGCCGACCTTCCCCGTGGTCTTGTCATTTTTCATCAACCAGTCAATGGCGGCGAAAAAGTCATTCATCAGCTTTTCCGGATCGACAGTCGCTTGTAACTCTTTGCCTTTTTCATCGTTGCCCGGATAGCCGCCCACCGAACTCAGGCCATCGGGTGCGAGGGCAATAAACCCCGCTTTGGCAACGCGCCGGGCGACGTCCTCGATGTAAGGGTTGAGCCCACGGTTTTCATGCACGACCAACACCGCTGGCACCTTGCCGGTGGCTTTGGCCGGGCGCACCAGATAGCCGCGGACATTGCCGTGGCCCTTGGGTGATGGATAGGAAATGTACTCGGGGAGGATGTCCGGGTCGGTGAATTCAACCTGCTCGGCGAGCGCGTAGTTCGGGCTCAGGGAGGCGAGGAGGGCGCTGGCTGTCAAACCGCCCAGGGTGAACAGCGCTGCTCGATCAAGAAACTCGCGCCGGTTGATCTTGCCGTGGGCGTAGTAGTCGTAGAGCTCCAGCAGTTCCGGGGCGAAGTCTTTGGCGGTGAGACGTTCCATGGGGGCACTTCCCGTTGGTTCAGGATCTGAATCAGTAAAGCAGCGTTTGGCGCACTGACTCAGTTTTCGAAACAGGACACCAGAAAACTCATCACCGCCTGCACCGACGGGGTGTGCCGGATGTCGCTGTGGACCACCAGCCACACTTCACGCGCCAGCCCCGCGCCCACGGTCTCCATCGCTTGCAATCCATAGTGCTCGCCAAGGAAGTACGGCAGTGCCGCAACGCCGGCGCCTGCCTGGGCAATGGTTGCCTGGATGTTGAGATCATTGCTGCGTAGCAGGATCGGCCGATCCCCCGCTTGTTGCTTGAGCCAGATCTGTTGCGGGGTTTGCTCCATGGTCTGGTCGTAAGCGATGAACGCCAGATCTTCCGGGGCGGTCTTGGACAAGTAATCTGCCGAGCCGTACAGGTTGAACTGCACCGTCGCCACCTTGCGCGCCACCAGGTCCGGCTCCTTGGGGCGGCTCAGGCGCACGGCAATATCGGCTTCGCGCCGCGACAACGAAGCGCTGTCGAGACTGCCGATCAACTGCACAGACAGTTGCGGATGCAGGGTGCGCAACGCCTTGATTCGCGGCGCTATCAACGCGCAGGCCAGGGCGGGCGGGGCACTGACGGTGACTTCGCCGGTAAAGCTTTCCTGCCCGGCGAGCGCCGAGCGTTGCACCGCGAAGGACTCGCTTTCCATGCGCCGCCCGAGCTGGGCAATTCGCTCGCCGTCCTCGGTGATGACATAGGAACGAGGGCGCCGGTCCACCAGCTTGAGGTTCAGCGAACTCTCCAGCGCGCTGATGCGTCGCGCCACGGTGGCGTGGTCGACCTTGAGCTTGCGCGCCGCCGCCGACAACGACTGCTCGTGGGCGAAGACGATGAAGTAGCGAAGATCCTCCCAATCGAACATGGGCGTTTTCTCACATGAAGGGTGAATAAATGGGGAATTTTGCCCCACCGCCAAGCCTGCAAGAATTCTTCAACACCTGACAAGCAGGTCTGAAGCGCGCCGTGTGCGGCGTGTTCATCGCACGACTTGACGAGGAAACAGCCATGTCCAAATCAACGCCTCTCGCGTATGCCGGCATCGTCGGCGCCACGTTTTTCTGGGGCACCAACTTCAATGCCGGTGCCTATATCATCAAGAGCATGGCACCGATCAGCGCGTCCATTGAGCGCTTTGCCATTTCTACCCTGTTGCTGTTGCTGATTTTCGGCCTGGCGGGCAAGTTGCGCCTCACCACGCTGAAAAACAATCTTGCCGCGTTTATCGGTCTGGGCCTGCTGGGCTTTACCGCGTTCAACCTCGCGACCTTCTTCGGCCTGCAAACCACCACGCCCATCAACGGCGCGCTGATCCTGGCGACCACGCCGCTGTGGACCATGATCTTCGCGGTGCTGCTGGAAGGCGAACGCATTGATCGCGGCCGCGCCATCGGGCTGGTGCTGGGATTGCTGGGCGTGGGACTGGTGATCACGCGCGGGGATATCCAGGTGCTGCTCGGGCTGAAAGTGGCGACCGGCGACGCGATCATTCTGGCCGGCAGCATCGCCTGGGCAGCCAACATGGTCGGCACCCGACGCTTCGTCAAAGACTCGACACCGCTGGAAACCACCACGTTTTCGATGCTGTTCGGTGTCATTGGCCTGATCGTGTTGGGCTTCATCTATGAAAGCCCGATGGCCTCGATCAGTACGGCTTCGTTGTCTGTGCATGGAGCGGTTTTCTACTTGGCGGTCTGTGGTTCGTTGATTGCCTACTTGCTGTGGTTCAAAGGCATTCATGCGATCGGTGCGGCGCGCACGTCGATCTTCTTCAACCTGGCGCCTGTGTTCACCATGCTGGTGTCCTCGATACTCGGTGTGCTGCCCAATGTGTGGCAGTTGCTGGGGGCGGGCGGCGTGATTCTTGGGGTGGTGTTTGCTTCGGGGTTGGTGTTCGGTGTGGGGCAACCATCGGTGGTCAAGATCCGCGAGGACTTGGCAGATAAGGCTGTCTGATGGGGCAATGCCGCTCATTAAGACGATCTTCAGGCGAGCAAGAAACCTGTGGTGAGGGGATTTTTATCCCCGTTGGGCTGCGAAGCGGCCCCAGTGTCCGGTCAAACAGACTGAGTTGTCTGGATTGGCGACTGCTTCGCAGCCGAACGGGGATAAAAATCCCCTCGCCACAGGTTCTGGCTTGACTGAGGATTCACCTGATGTGGGAAGCTGGCATCACGTCAATAAACATCGCCGCAGAGCCTTTGTTTAAACGCCCTCAAGGTTACGTCCTGAAAGCTACAAAACCTTGCGCCGTTGCCTACGGCTGCGCCAGAATCCGCCGGCTTGTGCGCCTTGGGGCCGCTCGGTAACTTGAGTCCTGTCACTGCACATCAGTGATCGGGTTTCGCAGCCCGGGTAATCTCTAGACGCACAACGTCTACCGCTCATGAGCAGACGCTTCTTCAGGTCTGTCATTCATGTCATGGCGGCTGTGCGTGGGAGGCCTTACGGTCTGCCGGGTTCCTAGAGTCCTGGTCTGCGAACCCGCGTACAGTTGCCACCTTTTTATCGTTTCGCAGCGAAGGGTGGCAGCTCCATTTCTCTAGGAGTTTCACCATGTTCAAAGTCACACCAAACCCGCCGGACACCGATCCGGTTTCCCCATACGAACCTGATTCAAAGAAGCTCAACGAGGCCGCCGAGCGGGCTCTCGACTTCCACTTCCCGTCGAATGCCGACATCAAAGCCACCCCGCGAACACGTAGCACGCTGTTTTCCGTAGACCCGGAGGCCACGGCCGAAACACTGGCGGTTTATCTGGTCGAGACATTGGCCTCGGTCGATGTGATGGTGCACCAGTTGGTGGATCATCTGGAGGGTGAGTCTCGCTACGCGCTGCTGGGTATTTCCAATAGCATCATGGTGGCGGAGATCACCGCGAACCGGGTGTTGGATAAGATTGATCTGCCCAAGTAGGTGCCGTCTGCTTGGGTTAGTGGGCTGTGCAGTGGTGCCTTTTTTGGGGCTGCTGTGCAGCCCACGTGGCGATGCGGCGTTCTGACAAGCCAGTGGCTAATTTTTAATAAAAGGTATCTCGAACAATTATTAAAAACTGTCAGATCCTACAGGTGTATATCCCTTCTCGCGGGCACACCATCGAGCTTCCTAAATGTGCTAGTGGAGCAATTAATATGTTATCTACAAAATCCTCGTTTGCTGGCTTTTCACTTGTAGCTGCCTTCGCTTTGACGACGCAACTCAGCATGGAGGGGCTCTCATCCTCGACTGATATGGCGCCGAAAAATGATGGCGGTAATTATAATATTTCGGAATATTCGGAGATGCTCGGAGTGTCACATGACAAGGAGAAAGATATTGGCTCAATCCCAAGTACGCCTGCAATGCTGTTGGCGGACTGTGATTTGCCATGGGACCATTGTTAAAGTGTATCTTTCACGGTGTGCTGATTTTGCGGTTTTTAGTATGTCTTAACGCCAATGTAAAAAAGACCCGCTGATGCGATGCACCAGCGGGTCATTTGCTTTGCCGTTCAATGCGGCTTTTGTTTTACAGCCCCTCATTCAGTTCTGCTCTTCGCAGGCTTGGGCCATTTTGAAGTAGGTGAAAGCCTCGACATTCCCGGAGTCGTCCAGATACGTGAGTTTGGCGTTGACCACTTCGCAATTGGCGGAGCGAGGCTCCTCAAGGGAAATGACCTTGGCCACGTGTATCGGCATGCCGTAGTGATAAGGCTTGGCGGGTACGTCGGGCGTGTCCGCCTGGGCGTAACCGGTGAACGCGGCAATGGTTAGCGTAGTTGTAGCCAGTAATGTTCGAATGTTCATGATGTGCTTCCTGTCGTGATGATGAGTGTGAGCAACGTCTGCCGTCTGGCAGGCTCGGGTCATTCTGGAGATACAGCGCTCTATGCGAAATTCCCCATAGGCTCACCTCACATGTGAATAAATACGCATGTGGTTTTATGTCGTAAGTTGCAGCGCCGCCCAATAAAGATGACTTCGGATGTCCATCACCACTTCAGGTGGTCGCGCACCGTGTGGGGGCGTGAGGATCTGTAGAAGCAAGATGAATAACGTCGTCGATGTCATTTTCAATTCAACCAGGGTGCTCCCTCCGAGCGCGTTGCGTGGACGCAAACAAAGGGAGCTGAAACTCTGCAGTTGGCAACTTGAAACGTTGAAGTTCAGAGCCCGATCAAATCGCGATGAACTTCCAGCGAATTACGCTCAACCCAGTTATGCGCCAGCAGCCCGTCCGGTCGAACTTCCCAGACCGCAGTGCCGAGCATTTCAAAGGGGCTGTTACACGTGCGGCCACCAATAAAGCCCTGGTTCTTTCCGGCCAGTTTCCAGCGGGAAGCAACGCGAGTGCCTTCGGCGTTCTGAAACGTCTCGATACTGCTGAATTCGAAGTCTTCGATCTTCGACAGAAAGACACCGATCCATTGAATAAAGGCTTCGCGGCCGACGATATCCATACCGCCAGACGTGATCACAAAGTCTTCGGCTACAAAGCGCGCTGCGGCTTGCGGGTCCTTGGCTTGCCAGACTTCGCGCCAGAAACTTTCAACAATATCTACTGCTTTATTGACTGCCATTTTCGAACGCCTCGTATTGGTTTGAGTACGATGTTCGGCAATTGCTATCTAGAACACAAGCGCATAAATTTAATGGCATCCAGTAGAAAGGCGAATCCATCATGCAAGCCAGCGACCTTGAGATCGACCTGCTTCGGGCGTTTATCGCCGTGGCGGAGACCGGCAGTTTCACTGCTGCTGCCGAGGTGATCGCGCGGTCGCAATCGGCAGTGAGCCAGAAGATCATCCGGCTGGAGGAGGTGCTTGGTTTTCGTGTCTTCGAACGCACCAGCCGCGCCCTGACCCTGACCCCGGACGGCGAGCGACTGCTGGCAGGCGCACGCCGAATGATGGTGCATTTCGACACCTTCATGCGGGACATCAAGGCGCCGGCGACCGTCACCCTGCTGCGCTTGGGGATCTCGGAAAACCTCGTGCCGACCCAGCTGCCCAAGCTGCTGTCGCGCTTCACCCAGTTGTATCCAGACATTCAACTCGAACTCACCACAGGCTTGAGCGACGACCTGCTCACCGACTACGAAGCCGGGCTACTGGACGTGGTTATTTCCAAGCGAAAATTCAGCTCCGGCACCACGCGAGGCCGAGTCATCTGGCGTGAGCCGCTGGTGTGGATTGCCGCGAAAGATTACCAAATCGAATCGTCGAAACCGGTGCGGTTGGTGATGATGCGACCGCCCTGTGCGTACCGCGCCATTATGATCGAAGCCCTGGCCACGGTCGGGCGGGAATGGGCATCCGCGTGCCTGGCCAGCAATTTGATGGGGGTGCAGGCGGCGGTTGCGGGGGGGTTGGGGATTACGGCGTTGGGAACGTCATTTTTGCAGGAAGGGATGCGCATACTGGAACCGTCGCAGAAGTTGCCGACTTTACCCAGCACCGAGGTGGCGGTGATTGGTGATGATGTTCGGACTCAGCATCTGGTGCAGCCGTTGGTGTCGTTGCTGACCGAGGGGTTGATGTCGGGCGGCCGTCTGACTTGATCCGCGCGTTTTCAAGCCCTGACCCGGGCGACTCGCCCGGGTCTGGGACCTTTTGACGTCTAGTGTCCGCCCACCACCATACTGCTGAACGGCGCCACATAAGCCTGCAACGTCACCAACCCACCGACCAAGATCGCCAGCACAATCGAGTGGAAGAACACATATCGCAGAATCTCCCCTTCATGCCCGTACCAGCGAGTCGCCGTGGACGCGACCACGATCGACTGGGCGTCGACCATTTTGCCCATGACCCCACCGGAACTGTTGGCTGCGGCCATCAGCACCGGGCTGATGCCCAGTTGCTCGGCGGTCACTCGTTGCAAGCCGCCGAACAGCACGTTGGAGGCGGTGTCGGAGCCGGTCAACGCCACGCCGAGCCAGCCCAGGAGGGTGCCGAACATGGGGTAGAAGATGCCGGTCGCGGCGAAGGCCAGGCCCATGGTGGCGTCGAGGCCCGAGTAGCGCGTGAGGAAACCGAGCGCAAGCATGGCCACGATGGTGATGAGTGAGTAACGCACCACCCACAGCGTTCGCAGGTATTGGCGGGCCAGTTGCGGGATGGAATAACCCATCAGCAGGCCGCCGACGATGGCCGCCAGGAGGATGCCGCTGCCGGTGCTGGTGAACCAGGTGAATTTGTAGACCGCTTCCTCGGTTTTTGCCGCGGGCACCACGGGCGGCACCTTTTCGATTTGCTGGTGAATGGTGGTGAAGGTCACGATCGGGGCGAAGATCGGGTTGGCTTCGCGCATCGGTTTGCCCTGAGGGTCGAGCTTGGCCGAATTGGTGGCCGGATCGATTGCCGGACGGGTATCGAACATGTTCTTGAAGCCCTGGGTGCCCCAGGCGAACACAAACACGGTGAGGATGATCCACGGCATCCAGGCGCGCATCACCGCCGGTTTGGCATCGCTGGCGAAGGTCCCGCTGGCCTCGGGTTTTTGCTGATGTTCCTCGTCGATCTTCGAGTTGTCGACGCGCCCGGACAGGGCCGCCGAGGTGTGGATCGTGGCCGGTTTCCAGACCTTGAGGAAACCGGTCAGGCAGGCCATGGATATCAGCGCGGCGATCACGTCCACCAGCATCGGCCCGTGGTAGTTGGACACCAGAAACTGCGGCACGGCGAAACTGACCCCGGCTACCAGAATGGCCGGCCAGATTTCCAGCATTTTGCGCCAGCCGGCAAAGGCCCAGATCAACCAGAACGGCACGAGCACCGAGAAGAACGGCAACTGCCGGCCGACCATCATCGACAGCTCCATTTCATCCAGGCCGGTGACCTTGGCCAAGGTGATGATGGGCGTGCCCAGTGCACCAAACGCCACGGGCGCGGTGTTGGCGATCAGCGCCAGGCCTGAGGCGGCCAGCGGCGAGAAGCCCAAGCCGATCAGAATCGCCCCGGTCACCGCCACCGGCGTGCCGAACCCGGCAGCCCCTTCAAAGAAGGCGCCGAAGCAGAAGGCGATCAGCAGCAGTTGCAGGCGTCGATCGTCGGTGATGCGCGCAAGGGAATCCTGAAGCACTTTGAACGAGCCGTTTTCGGTGGTCAGCCGGTGCAGGAAGATGATGTTGAGGACAATCCAGCCAATCGGCAGCAGGCCGTTGGCGGCGCCGTAGAGTGCCGCCGAGCCGGCCATGTCCGCGGGCATGCCGAAGGCAAAAATGGCAATCAACAGCGCCGAGCCAAGGGCCAGCAAGGCTGCCAGATGTGCCTTGATATGGAAAAACGCCAGGGATGCCAGCATCACCACCACCGGCACCGCCGCCATGATGGTTGAAAGCACCGGGTTACCAAAGGGATCGTAGATTTGCTGCCAGACCATGTTCCACCTCTGCTTTTTATTGTTGGTAGTGCAGGCCCCGGACGGGGTTGGTGGCATGGAGTATAGGTGGCATTACGCCGCTGTCCTGTGAGGTTTGTCGGCGTTAATACCTTGTATCAGTGTCCAGTCCTGACCCGGCCGATCTTCTACTACGCTCAGAAAGAATGACGGCGCGAGCCCCGAAGCCAGGGCTTGCGCGTCCAATGCTCTGGCCCGATCCATTCACCACGAGAGGGAGACAGCGATGACTGAACGCCATGAGGAACACAAGGAAACGCTATCCAACGGATGCAGGATCGACGTGAAAGCCGAGATATTGAGGGACGGCTCCCTGAAGATGTTCATCGGTGTTTACCGGCCGGATGGCTCGGTCATAAAAGAGGACAATGACCCGCGTCCGCATCTGTTGGACATGGAGGATGCTTTGGCCTGGGCAGTTGAAAAAGCCAAAGACATCGGTAACCGCCAGCACACGTTGTGAGAGCGGTGAACCACCGCTCTGACCATCGCCTTTATTGCGTACCAAACATGGCTGTCCAGTAAATCCCGGCGTCACTCTTTGGATCAACCGCATAGGCCGCGCCCAGTTCGCGGAACTGTGGGTTCATCAGGTTGGCGCAATGCCCGGGGCTGGCCAGCCAGCCATCGACGACCTTGCGCGGGGTGTCTTGCCCGGCAGCGATGTTCTCGCCGATTTCCTGATAGGTGTATCCCGCCAGTTCAGCGCGATCCCCCGGTGTGCGACCGTCCTGGTCCTTGTGGTCGAAGAAATTGTTATTCGCCATGGCCCGGGTATGCGCTTCGGCCGCGGCCGCCAACGTCGCATTCCAGGCCAGCGGCGTGGTCGCGGCAAACGGTTGGCCGCCGCACTGGCGCGGCTGGGCGCGGGCGGTATTGAGCAAGCCCAGCAACTTCTGGCCCTCAGCCGCGGCGTCACCCATGCGCGCGGTCAATTGCGGTCGCGCGAGCACAATGCGCCAGTCGCGACCCTGGTGGCTGACACCCACGTCGATGAATTGCGGGTTCAGCACGACCTGGCAGAAGCTCTCCTTGATCGCCGTCATGGCGGACTGTGCATCACGCGGTCCGGACAACATAATCGCTTGCACGTTGGTCATCGGGTACGACGCTTGAGCCATGGCCTGCTGCAAGTCGACAGCTCCGCTGGGTGACAGGTTCAGGCGCGAATCGCTCGTCAGCGGCGGCAACACCGATGACGCCTGACCGGCGCAACGCTGTACCTGGCTGCGGTAAACGTTGATCGACTCGACCAATTGCGTTTCTTCGCTGGCCACAGCAGTGGCGGCGAACACCAACCCCAGTGGCAACACGGCAAAACGCAGAGCGGATGACAGGACGCGCATGGAAATCTCCCTTGAATTGACTGCGCCCATGATGCGCGATTCCACCCCATGCCGCGCAATGCCTTTTTGCGCTTTGTTGTCCGGCGGTTGACATGATTTGGCTACTACACTGAAGCCAAGTCGCCAAACGGGCGCTTCCCTCGACGCCAAACAGAGTGTCTCCATCATGTCCTTCAAATGGTCCGTTGCGTTTCTCGTGGTTACCCTTGTCGCAGGCCAGGTTATTGCCGACGACCAGCAGCAAAAAAAAGAAGTGGCTGAAGACAAGGCTCAGGTGCTTGAGCAAAAAGCCGCGGACAAGAGCGCCGATGTACCGGTGCCTAAATCCGAGGCGATCACCCAATCCGAAGTCCAGGCCGTCGATCCTGCCGGCAAGTCTCCGCTGGACGATGCAATAACCTGCATGGCCCGCTCCATCTACTGGGAGGCCAAAGGCAAGGACACCGACGACATGGCCGCCGTCGCCAACGTGGTCATGAACCGCCTCGGCCACGCTGGTTTCCCCGACACCGTGTGTGCGGTGGTCAAGCAAGGTTCAGAGACCAAGAGCTGCCAGTTTTCGTGGTGGTGCGACGGGCGCCCGGACACCGTCCAGGAAGAGACGCAATATGCCCTGGCCAAGGAAATCGCGCGCAAGGCGCTGAACAAGCAGCTCCCGGATCGCACCGGTGGCGCGATGTATTTTCATGACCGCACGGTGAAACCGGACTGGGCCAAGGAGTACATCAAAACCGCTGAAATCGGGATGTTCCGGTTTTATAAACCGCATGATGGTTCGGCGAAGTAGGTCCAGGCCATATCCTTATTTGACCAACGACTGGTTCCATTTCGAAGGAGGCAGGGTTCTACTACGATGGCTTGAAACACGTCATGCCACGTAATCGGACAGCCGCCATGCACAACATCGGACTCATCGTTTACCCCGGTTTCCAGGTGCTGGGCCTGGCCATGTGCGCTACCTTCGAGTTGGCCAATATGGCGGCCGACGAGCCGGTGTACAGCATTGCGCTGCTGTCGGAGCAGGGCGGCTCTGTAATGACGTCGGCCGGTTTTGGCGTGGAAACCCGCGCGTTTGACGAGCGTTCCTTCGATACGCTGCTGGTGATGGGGGACAACCTGATCCGGCCGACATCACCGGGCATGGTTAAGTTTTTGCGCAACGCCAGCCTGACCACCCGACGCCTGGGCTCGATCTGCACCGGCGCGATTGTGCTGGCGGAGGCGGGTTTACTGGATGGTCGGCGGGCCACGACTCACTGGTGTCATGCGTCGGCCTTGCAGCGGGCGTACCCGAAAGTGAAGGTCGAAGAAGACTGCATCTTCATCAATGACGGCAATATCTGGACCGCAGCGGGCATGAGCGCTTGCGTGGACCTCGCACTGGCGCTGGTGGAAAAGGATCTGGGCGCCCAGGTCGCACGTGTGGTGGCCCGGCAATTGGTGGTTTATCACCGTCGTGCGGGAGGGCAGTCGCAGTTTTCGGTGATGCTCGAACTCGAGCCCAAGACCGATCGCATCCAGGCCGCGTTGACCTATGCCAAACACAACCTCAAATCAACGCTGTCGGTCGAAGAGCTGGCCAGCGCAGCCAATCTCAGCCCACGGCAGTTCAGCCGGGTTTTCCATGCCGAAACCGGTCAATCCCCGGCCAAAGCCATCGAAAACCTGCGGGTGGAAGCCGCCCGGCTGATGATGGAAACCGGTCGGCACTCCATCGATGTGGTGGCCAGCGACACCGGTTTTGGTGATCGCGAGCGTATGCGTCGGGCGTTTATCCGGGCGTTCGGGCAGCCGCCGCAAGTGATCCAGCGCGCCAATCGGATCATGTCCTGAAAGGTGGTGTATTCGACATTTAAGACAAAATATGACTGCCGTAATCTAGATCTCGTTGAAGCCGTTTCCCTCAGTGAGATCACCACCATGACCCTCGTCAAAGCTGCCGCCGTACAAATCAGCCCAGTGCTCTACAGCCGTGAAGGCACCGTCAATAAAGTCGTGCAGAAGATTCTTGAACTCGGTGACCAAGGCGTTCAGTTCGCCGTGTTCCCGGAAACCATCGTGCCGTACTATCCGTACTTTTCTTTCGTGCAGGCGCCGTTCGAAATGGGCGCCGAGCACCTCAAGCTGCTGGATCAGGCCGTTACGGTCCCTTCGGACGCCACCGATGCCATCGGCGCCGCTGCCAAACAGGCCGGCATGGTCGTGTCCATCGGCGTCAACGAACGTGACGGCGGCACGCTGTACAACGCGCAGTTGCTGTTCGATGCCGATGGCACGCTGATCCAGCACCGGCGCAAGATTTCCCCGACTTATCACGAGCGGATGATCTGGGGCATGGGCGATGGCTCCGGGCTGCGCGCTGTCGACAGCGTGGTAGGGCGCATCGGCCAACTGGCGTGCTGGGAACATTACAACCCGCTGGCCCGTTACGCCTTGATGGCCGATGGCGAACAGATTCATGCCTCGATGTACCCGGGGTCGTTTGCCGGTCCGCTGTTTGCCTCGCAAATGGAAGTCAACATTCGCCAGCATGCCCTCGAATCGGCGTGCTTTGTGGTGAACTCCACAGCCTGGCTCAACCCTGAGCAACAGGCACAAATCATGGCCGACACCGGTTGCCCTATCGGTCCGATTTCCGGTGGTTGCTTCACGGCAATCATCAGCCCGGATGGTGTGGTGTTGGGCTCGCTGCAGGAAGGCGAGGGAGACGTGATCGTCGACCTCGACATGGGCCTTATCGACAAGCGCAAACGCATGATGGATTCGCGCGGCCACTATAGCCGCCCGGAGTTACTCAGCCTGCTGATCGACCGCACGTCGACGACCCATATGCATGAGCGCGGTGCTCATCCGCAGGTGCCAGTGATCGATGCTGTGGAAGAGATCAACCGCTGATTGGCTTGAGACCGCTCCGCCCCCTTCGCGTACAGATCATGCGCCATATCAAAATGGGCGCATGAACTGTAGGAGCAAGGCTTGCCCGCGAAGAGGCCATCACAGTGGCAGACAAAAAAGGGACTTCCACGAAGCAATGGAAGTCCCTTTTTTTCACATTTTGTCTTTACAACTCCTGCCCCAAAAAGATCAACGTATTGCCATGGGCCTCAGCCGCCGCACGCTGGTTGTAACTGTCGCGATGCGAGCAGTTGAAGCCATGCTCGGCCTCCGGGTACACGACGATTTCCACGTTGTCGTTGTTGTCGAAACGCTCGGCGATTTTCTCCACCGCTTCCAGGGGAATGTGGCTGTCCTGTTCACCGAAGTGCATCAGCAACGGCACCTCGATTTCATCGGCGCGGTCCAGATGGTTCTGGATGCCGCCACCGTAGTAGGCGATGGCCACATCCACCAGGCCGTTAGTGGCGGTGAGGTAGGACAGCAAGCCGCCGAAGCAATAACCGATGGAAGCGATGCCGCCGTCCAGGCCCGGTTGCGCATCGAGCGCTTCGATGGCCAGTTTGATGTCGTCCTGCGCCTTATCGATGTCGGTGGCGTTCATCAGCTCGACGGCGCGTTTCCAGCCCGCTTCGTCGTAACCCAGTTCGATACGGTGGCCGTTGCGCCAGAACAGGTCCGGCGCAATCACCAGGTAACCATCGGCGGCGTATTGCTCCGCGACCGAGCGGATGTGTTCATTCACGCCGAAGATCTCCTGGATCAGCACGATCCCCGGACCTTTGCGAGTATGCGGAATCGCCAGGTAAGCGCCGAAGGTGCCTTCGTCGCTGTCGATCTCGATCCATTGGGTGGTTACGCTCATGGTGGCTCCTGTCTACGCAAGTGAGTGGGATTGAGGCTTATTTCGGCTGCGTGGCCTTGTAGCTTGGCAGAGACTGCATACGTTTCCACCATCCGTCGAAACCGTCCACCGAAAACACCTGTGGCGCATCCGGCGTCATCGCGATGTAGGCGCAGCCCGGTGCCAGGTAAAAGTCACCGATACTGGGTTCAAGACCGGCGATATACGGATCGGTGCCTTTTATTTTCATCAGCTCGCGCAACACCCGTTTCGAATGTTCGATCCCTTTGCGGCGCGCCTCTTCATTCTGACCGCCAATGAAGTCAGGAAAAAGATGGTAGCCGAACACTTGCACCAGGTTGCCATAGCCATAGGCATCGTAGATGCCTTGGGCCATGTGAGTGCGAGCGCGGTCGTGGGCGTTATCCGGTGTGATGGACGGCCCGGGCAGGACTTCGTCCAGGTAGGCGATGATCGCGCCGGTTTCGATGACCCGGAAGCCGTCATGGTCGATGACGGGCACTTTGCCGAAAGGGTGCCGCACCAAATGTTCCGGCAGATGCGGCTCGCCTTTGATCACATTGACCTGCACCTGGTCGAAGTCCGCGTCTTTTTCCGCAAGCAGCATTTTCACTGTGCGCACATAGGTACTGCCGTCAAAACCGTAGAGAGTGAGGCTCATGGCGATTGCTCCGTTTTCAAGGGAGTGGAGGACGCGCCCGAGACTCTGGTCGGTCAACGGTTATGGCGACGCCAGAAGAATCGAGCCAACAGTGCATCCAGGCTGAGCTTGCCGGCACCCGAGAGCAACAACGGCATCATGGCGGCGAGGTAGATCAGCGGCAGCTTGAAGTTGCCGTGACCCTTGTTGCTGATGGCGTAACCCTGGGCAAGCTCACTCAATGTAGACCAATCGGCCGGCCAGTGAACGGCAGCGGTCGCGACAATCGTGACAACGATCAGAATGATGGCCGACACCCGCGTCCCGAAGCCGACCAGGATGGCCAGGGCGCAAATCAGCTCCGCCCACATCGACAGTTCCCAGTTCAGCGTGGCCGGCACGTGGTTGAACGGAAACGGGAAGGCGTCCTGGATGTCGGCGAACCAGTTCTCGCCGTTCCATTTTTCCAGGCCCGACTCGAAGAATTCCCAGGCAATGAACAGCCGCAGCGTCAAAGGCGCGAGCCAGCTGCCGGCACGATCAAGGTTTAGGTGCAGGCCTTTCACGGCCGATGAAAGTGAGGTGGTCATGAGCGTGATCTCCGTTCAGTCAGGAAGGCGGGGCAGCGGTTGCCCCGCGTAATCGGGTTACTCGCTGGCGCCGCACTTACCCTCGCCGCACTTGCCTTCAGCCGGTTTTTCCGCGGTATCGGCCTGGGCTTGGCTGTAGCCGTGGGCCAGTTGTTTCATGCTGAACGCTTCGGATTCGGAAGCCGAAGCCGCATTGGACAGGGCCAGGCCACCGGCGATGATCAGGCCGAGGGTCAGGGAAGAAGTCGAGAGCTTGAACATGGTGATA
This sequence comes from Pseudomonas sp. GW823-FHT02C02, assembly GCF_058797635.1. Lineage (NCBI taxonomy): Bacteria > Pseudomonadati > Pseudomonadota > Gammaproteobacteria > Pseudomonadales > Pseudomonadaceae > Pseudomonas > Pseudomonas sp. GW823-FHT02C02. The sequence continues at coordinate 135,159 of NZ_JBXAJV010000016.1, forward strand.
CTCCGTAGCGTTGAGTGAGTTGAGCGCTTTGATCGGCTTGGCCAATCGACACGCACAGTTCATCAAGCGGGTGTATCTGCGATGTGTCTTTGGTGCGGGGTTTTATGGATGGGGTGTGTCACAAGGGCGTCTGTACACACTCCGATACACGGCCCCGACACCTTGAGCCTGTGCAAACCCCCTGTGGGAGCGAGCCTGCTCACGATAGCGGTGTGTCAGACACCATCAATGTCGACTGACAGGCAGCTATCGCGAGCAAGCGCGCTCCTACAGGGGGGATGGGGGATGTTGAGATTGTGGTCGGGTCATCTGTGATCCGGCGCTCACCAACAGCGTCTAGCCTCCGTGTCCCCGCAATCCCACGGGGCGTGACTTCGGAACCCGGCATGCAAGCGCTGTTGAACGAGATCCTTGACGCCGTCCGGCCGCTGATCGGTCAGGGCAAGGTGGCTGACTACATTCCCGCCCTCGGCACGGTGCCGGCCAATCAGTTGGGCATTGCCGTGTATGGCAACGATGGCGAGCTGTATTGCGCGGGCGATGCCGATACACCGTTTTCGGTGCAGAGTATTTCCAAGGTGTTCAGCCTGGTGCAGGCCATCGATCACTCCGGCGAGGCGATCTGGGAACGCCTCGGTCACGAGCCTTCCGGGCAGCCGTTCAACTCGCTGGTGCAGCTGGAATTCGAGCGCGGCCGCCCACGCAATCCCTTTATCAATGCCGGTGCACTGGTGATCTGCGACATCAACCAGTCACGTTTTGCCGCGCCAGCGTTGTCGATGCGCGACTTCGTCCGTCGCTTGTCCGGCAATCCGCAGGTGATGGTGGACGGCAAGGTCGCCGAATCCGAATACCAGCACCGCGCGCGCAACGCGGCCATGGCCTACCTGATGCAGTCGTTCGGCAATTTTCACAACGACGTCGAGGCCGTGTTGCGTAGCTATTTCAGCCATTGCGCGGTGCGCATGAATTGCGTGGACCTGGCCCGGGCGTTCTGCTTCCTGGCCAACGACGGGTTCTGCAAACACAGCGGCGAACAGATCCTTACCGCGCGCCAGACCCAGCAGGTCAACTCGATCATGGCCACCAGCGGGCTGTACGACGAAGCCGGCAACTTCGCCTACCGCGTCGGCTTGCCGGGCAAAAGCGGTGTGGGCGGGGGAATCGTCGCGGTGGTGCCGGGGCAGTTCACGGTGTGCGTCTGGTCACCGGAACTGAATGCCGCCGGCAACTCGCTGGCCGGCATGGCGGCGCTGGAATTGTTGAGCCAGCGAATTGGCTGGTCGGTGTTCTGAGGCATTCGGGCCTGAGCGGTTAATGACGCTCCCTGGATTTTCCTATACATTTTCCAGCCGCCCACTGCATGGTGAAACCGCTTCATGTCTCTTGCGCTCGAACGTCTAGTCGCTGGCACGCCGATCCCTTTTGCCGGTAATCGTGTCACTGTCGTCAGCCCCGAACTGGCCGCGCGCTTTCAGCCCGGGGACCATTTGCTGGTCGAGCAGGTCAGTGGCGAGTTGTTGCTGATCCCGGTGGTTGACCAGCAAGCGGCCGCCGTCGCCATCGAGCGCGCCGAAGCGGCGTTCGGTGCGCTGTCCAGCGTCCCGGATCAGGCGATCAGTGCGTTCTTCGATCTGTTTGCCCAACGCCTGGAAACCCCCGAGTGCTGGGCCTTGATCGAGGCCGCCAACCTGGCCGACATCGAACGCGCCAAGGCCCGCGGGCGTTCCACCACGCGACTGCTCGCCGATGAACGCATGCGCCGCGACATGATCGCCGGCCTGCGGGCCTGGCGCGATGCGTCGGCGACTCGCGGCAAGGTCATCAGTTGCGTCGAGCACGACGGCTGGAAGGTCGAGCAAGTGGTGTCGCCGCTGGGCATCGTCGCGTTTGTGTTCGAAGGCCGGCCGAATGTGTTCGCCGACGCCGCCGGTGTGTTGCGCACCGGCAACACCGCCGTGCTGCGCATTGGCAGCGATGCGTTGGGCACCGCTCAGGCCATCGTCACTCACGCATTGAACCCGGCACTCAGCGACGCCGGTTTGCCGAACGGCGCGGTGTCCTTGGTGGAAAGCGTCAATCACGCCGCCGGTTGGGCGATGTTCGCCGACCGTCGTTTGTCGCTGGCCGTGGCCCGGGGTTCGGGGCGGGCGGTCAGCCAACTGGGCAGCATCGCCCAACAGGCCGGCACCGCTGTCAGTCTGCACGGCACTGGTGGCGCCTGGCTGATCGCTGACAAAGACGCTGATGCCCAGCGCTTTGCCGCCGTGGTACGCAATTCACTGGACCGCAAAGTCTGCAACACCTTGAACGTCTGCCTGATCCAGCGCGACCGCGCCGCTGAGCTGGTGCCGTTGTTTCTCGACGCCCTCCAGCAGGCGGGCACCGCCCGGGGCCAGGGTTGCAAGCTGCACATCGTTGAAGGCAGCGAGTCGTGGTTGCCGACTGAATGGCAAACCGGCAGCGTTGAGGTGTATCGCGCCGAAGGCTACCAGACCGAGGCACTGGCCGAACCGTTGCCCGAGGAGCAGTTGGGCCGCGAGTGGGAATGGGAAGAGACGCCGGAAGTCGGCCTGAAGATCGTCGATGACCTGGACAGCGCCATCGCCTTGTTCAATCGCTACAGCCCGCAGTTCACCGTGTCGCTGATCAGCGAAGACGGGGCCGCACATGAGCGTTTCTACAACGCGGTCAACGCGCCGTTTGTGGGCAACGGAATTACCCGCTGGGTCGACGGCCAATATGCGCTGAACAAGCCGGAACTGGGGCTTTCGAACTGGGAGAGCGGTCGCCTGTTTGCCCGCAGTGCGATTCTTTCGGGAGACGGGGTGTTCACTATTCGCAGTCGCATGACCCAGACCGATCTGTCGGTCAAACGCTGACATTCCTGGCACAGGCAACGATCGCACTATAATTAAGGTGTGTTTGCGTCTGTGTCTTGAGTGAGGGCTGCGTCATGAAACTTCATTCTTTTCGGCATTACTCCCACGATCTGGAAACGGTCGTGCACGACACATGGATCACCGGCCGGGTGAAGTCGGCCCTGGCGTTGGCCGAACCCAGCCTCGGCCTGCAGATCCATGTCAAAACCCTTGCGGGTACGGTGGCGTTGAGCGGTCGGGTCAACACCCATAAACAGTGTGAGCAGGCTGTTGCTCTGGCCCGTTCGGTGCCGGGCGTCGTCGAAATCGATGCCAGGGATTTGCGGACCCACGTGTTCACGCCAGGCAGTAATCCGGTTCCCCCCAACGCCGAAGAAACCGCCGAGCGTCGGCCATCATCGTCAGCAAAAGACGATCACTGATCAGGGCGACCTTGTGAGTGCAGCGCTCCCGTGAACCGGGAGCGCCTTGGTGTGGGCATTTCAGCTCGAACAACAATGGATTGCGTTTTTTGGGTGTTCTCTCGCTGGAAGCAAAGGCGGATGATTGGCCGTTCCCCAGAGAGGTATACCCGATGAAACGTGTCCTCATGTTGTTGGCCAACGGTGTCGAGCCACTGGAAATGGCGGCGTTCACCGATGTGCTCGGTTGGGCCAATCTGCTTGGCGACCAACCCGTGGAATTGATCAACGCCGGCCTCCGACGGAATATCGTGACGACCTTCGGGTTATCGTTCAATCCGGCTCATTTATTGAGCGAGGTGGATCTCGACAGCTTCGACGCGTTGGCATTGCCCGGTGGTTTCGAACCCTCGGGCTTCTACGAAGAGGCCTTGAGTGAGCCGTTTCTGGCGGTCATCCGGCACTTTGTCGCGGCCGGTAAAACCGTCGCCAGTGTCTGCGTGTCGTCGGTGTGCCTGGGCGTTGCCGGGGTGCTGAAAGACAAAGATGCCACGACCTATCACCAGGTCGGTGGCAAGCGCAAAAACCAGCTGGTTGAAACCGGCGCCCGTTTCGTCGACTGGCCTGTGGTGGTGGATGGCCGCATCATCACGTCAAGCGGCCCCGGCACGGCAACGGAAGTCGCCTTCGTGCTGCTGGAACAACTGACCAGTGCTGCAAATGCGGCGGATATCCGGCAGAAAATGCGTTTTCCAACACCGTCTCGCCAGTGGTATGAAACGCCGCAAGTGCCTTGATCCGGCACGCCCTTCATTTGCCTCGTACATCCAGGGAACCGCTTTAGTCGAGCGCATTCGTCGCGCTCGACCTTCCAGGTTCTGCCACCCATCCCATCAAGCAGCTTCGACGGCTTTGCCATACACGGCGCACGTGGTCGGGTGTTCGGCCAGTGACACAAAGCGGCGACTGCCGGCCTCCAGGGCATCGATCGAACCGGTCTCGATGTCGTAGACCCAGCCATGCAGGTTCAACTGACCTTTTTCCTGGGCCAGGCGCACGCTCGGATGCGTCTGGATGTTGGCCAGTTGCGCGATGACGTTCTCCCGGACCATCGAACTCACCTTCGCCGCGTCATCGGCGTGAGGGCGGGATTCGTTGATGACCTTGGCGGATGCAGCGTGTTGCAACCAGCCACTGACGGCGGGCAGGTGATCCATGCATGTGCACTTGGCGATGGCGGTCATGGCGCCGCAATCCGAGTGGCCACAGATCACAATGTCAGTCACGCCGAGCACTGCGACTGCATATTCGACCGTGGCCGAGACACCACCCGGGTGTGGGCTGTAGGAGGGCACGATGTTGCCGGCGTTGCGGATCACAAACAGTTCTCCGGGTTCTTGCTGGGTCAGCAGTTCGGGGACCACGCGGCTGTCGGAACAGGTGATGAATAACGTGCCGGGATGCTGGGTGGTGGCCAGGTGTTTGAACAGGTCGGTGCGTTGCGGGAACGCTTCGTTCTGGAACTTCAAAAAACCTTCGATGAGCGCTTTCATGGTGACGTCCTCATAAGTGATGAACAGGGGCTACTCAGCTCGAGCAACCGGTTCCGAATTCGCTGAATTGCAGAATGTGAGTGGTGCCTTTGGAATCCTGGTACGTCATTTCCACCGGGACCACGCCGCAGACATCGGCGGTCGGGGTGATTGCCACGACGTGGGCGATGTCCAGGCTCATGCCGTATTGATAGGCAACGGCTGCGTCCTGGGCTTGAACCTGGGCCGATACGCCCGCGATCAACGAAAAAGCCAGCATCATTTTTTTCATGGGGCATCCTCCAGACGAGTGTGGTGGCTGACAAAGTGTGTGGGGTGTTGGGTCTGGCCCGCACCGGAGTGCGGACCGGTTCAACTTAGAAAGGACGCAGGGGCAGGAACTTGCCGTCGAGGGTGATGACTGCGCGGTGGCCGCCTTCCGGGTCTTCGACTTTCTTCATGTCCAGCTTGAAGTTGATCGCGCTGATGATGCCGTCGCCGAATTGTTCGTGAACCAGGGCTTTCAACGTGGTGCCGTAGATCTGGATCATCTCGTGGAAACGGTAGATGGTCGGGTCGGTTGGAACGCCTGAGAGGCTGCCGCGCAGCGGGATGATTTGCAGGCGGGCCACGGCGTCGGCGTCCAGGTCCAGTTTTTCGCCAACCACTTTGGCGGCTTTTTCTGGCAGCGGGTGTTGGCCGAGCAGGGCGGCGGTGACGTAGGCCAGGCTCAGGCCGGTGCCCTCGGCCATGTCTGCGAAGGACAGGTTTTTGCGCGCTTTGGCGTCGAGGATTTTGGCGGTCAGCTCGAGACTGGTGTCGTTGTAAGCGTGGGACTGTTGCATGGTGTTTCTCCTATCGGGGTTGTGTTGCTTGGGTGTGAAGCAATCTTCTGCCGATTGATCCATAGCGTCCAAGACCGATATACAATGCGTTGCATAAGTACTGCCTATAGATGGTGAGCCCCATGCTGCTGCGACATCTGCGTTACCTGCTGGCGGTTGCCGACCACGGCGGCTTCACCCGCGCCGCCGAGGCGCTGCACGTTTCACAACCGACCCTGTCCCAGCAAATCCGCCAGCTTGAAGAAACCCTGGGCGTGAGCCTGTTCGACCGAACGTCGCGCACGGTCAAGCCGACCGATGCGGGCCAGGCCTACATCGAGTGTGCACGTCGGGTATTAGTGGAACTGGAAGCCGGCAAACGGGCGCTGCATGACGTGAAGGATTTATCGCGCGGCACCTTGCGCCTGGCGATGACGCCAACGTTCATGGCGTATCTGGTGGGGCCGTTGGTGCGCGATTACGTGGCGCGGTATCCGAACATCCATCTGCAGATTTTCGAGTTGTCGATGGACGACATCGAGGCGGGGCTGGTGGATGACTCGCTGGACATCGCCATCGCGTTTACTCAGGTGAGAAACGCCGACATCGAATCGATCCCGGCGTTTACCGAAACCCTGGGGGTGATGGTGGGACGGGATCACCCGCAATATGAACGGCGAGCCGCGTTGTCCGCTGAAGAGGTGGCGCAGTTGGATTTTGCGCTGCTGGCCCCGGACTTCGTCACCCGCACCCGCATCGATGACTATTTTGCGCAGGAGCAGATCACGCCGAAGGTGGTGATTGAGGTGAATTCGGTGAGCACCTTGCTGGAGGTGATTCGGCACACGGCTATCGCCACCATTCTTCCCGAACCGATTGCCACCCAGGACCGGGCACTGCGCAAAATTCCGTTGCTGGGGGACGCGCCTACACGCGGGGCGGCGCTGCTTCGACGCAAGAACAACTATCACAGCGCGGCGTCGGTGGCGTTCATGAATCTGGTGTTGGGCGCGGTGGCGACGGAGTCAGTCGTCCAGTGATTGGCAGATGCCATTGGGGGCTTTGCCCGTGGAGCTCACGGTCACCGAGTCGTCATCGGCGAGAATGATCAAGATCGTGACGCCCGAACCCTTGGCTTCAAAACTGCGCTCGTTGATGGCTTTGGTAACGGCATCTTTGTCATTGATTGTTACCGGACCTTCCTGATCTGCATGGACGGCAATATTGCCGGGGCAAATCACATCAAATGAAGGAAGGTTGGGGATGCTGTCTGCGTGGGCAACATTTGCCATTGTCAGTAACAGCAGGGTTGTCAGGGCATTTTTCATCGCAAGTCTCCATGGGCACAGCAGCGAATACGCTTAACGATAGCTGTATTTACTGCGCACGAGACAAACAAAAAAAGGCCCCGCTCGATCATACGAGCGGGGCCTTATTTTGAGGAGCAGCGGGGGGGATATCAGTAGAACCGGTCAATCACCCGAACTTCGTTCTGGTTCTGCATCGAGGCCCACGCCTGTTTCAGCGTTTGCAGAACATTACCGATGAAGTCCTCGTCGGCCGCGGCTTTCTTGCCGACATAGCCTTGGCCGCGACGGTACATCTTCAGTCGTGCCAGCAGGTTCTGGTTGTTCTGGTCGAACTCCGCTTCATGGGCGTGTGGCGACAGGCAATCGATATGAACCTGGCCCGATTTGCTGATCCACAGAATGTGGCTGTCGTGGCTGTCTTTTTGCGCAGCGAAGATACGAGCCAGTTCATCGATAGTAGGTTGATTGTTCAGATTCATAATATGCCCCTTGACCATTTGGTGATCTTTCAAAGTTGATTCGCTAATACAGGTAGCCCATCGGTTAGTTGATCCCTGGCACCGAAACCAGGACGTCAGCGGTCAGCCGTCAATTCGACGGGGTCTCGCGTCTGTTGCATGTAGTCGTGTTGAATAACTGCTACGCAATAGCGTCACAACGAAGAGAAGCAGCGAAAACCTGGAGGCCACCGCCGACTTTTTAGGGTCGGCCACAAGCTTCATGAGGATTGATCGCCAGCGCTTCTCGTCCTTGTACTGGACGTTCGGGCCAGGTCAGCTTCTTCAATCTGCCTTGTGGGCAGCGTGTATCCGGGAAAAACAGCTCGGCGGTCAGACGAGCTTGCTCAAACATGTTGCTGTACTCCCGATCGGGGAGATGTCTGCATCATGCAAGGGCAAATCGGAGGCGTCAACCGTTATGTAGTGATTATTTTTAGTCACTACATATTGTCGGACAAAGCGCTTTGGAATTAAAAAGCAGCGACGCAACGCCCGGGTCAGGACGATGGCAGCAGATGTTGGAAGCGATAGAAGGTGCAGGGATAACCGTCTACCGACCGTTGATGCAGGGTGAATTCATCGCCTGCGATCTCGGGCATCACCTTGGCCCAGAAGTGCCGTGCAGGCAGGTTCGCGTCGATGTGGAAAATCTGCCATTGACCGGGGAACCGGCTCAAGAGGGTGGACACGACAAACTTCGCGACACCTTGGCCACGAAAGCGTCGGCTGACAAACAAGTAGCCGATGTTGTGCTCGGCGCCGTCGATATGCGTGTCGTCGTCCACGGTCACGAAACCGGCGAGTTCACCGTCCACCTTGATCAGAAATGGCTGGGTCCCAGGCTTGCGCCAGTAATCTTGGTTGGATCGGATGTCGAAAAAACCGTGCTCGCCGAGTTTCAGCGGTAGAAACTCGCTGAAGTCATGCATGTAGAACTGCATCAGGTTTTCAATCGTTTCCAGTTCGTCGCGGTGTGCGGCATGCAGTTCTATCGAGGGCATGCTGGGTTTTCTCCAGATCGAAGGGCCGTCCGTGGCTCTTTCGGGATCACTCAGTGCGGAGCGAAGTCGTATGTCCCACCCGTCTTCAACGCCGCGGCGTAAGCAGGACGTGCCTGGAAGCGATCAACCCAGGCCGCTACATGAGGGTAGTTGCCCAGCTTGCCCTGGGCGCGGGCAATCTCGCCGATAAAGCTCATCTGGATATCGGCGGCGCTGAATTCGTCACCCAGCAAATAATCGGACTGGCTCAAGGCCGTGTCGAGGTAGCCAAGGTAGTTGGCCACTTCGGAGTTGATACGCGGATGCAGTGGCGCACCGGCTTCACCCAGACGCCCGACGTACAGGTTCAACATCAGCGGCAGCATGGCCGAGCCTTCGGCGAAGTGCAGCCACTGGACGTATTCGTCATAGGCGGGGGTAGACGGATCGGGTTGCAGGCGCCCCTGGCCATGACGACGTATCAGGTAATCGATGATCGCAGAGGACTCGATCAATTTCTGCGCGCCATCTTCGATGACCGGCGATTTGCCCAGGGCGTTGATCGCTTTCAGTTCCGGCGGTGCCAGATTGGTTTTCGGGTCGCGCTGATAGCGTTTCAGCTCATAAGGAATGGCCAGTTCTTCAAGCAACCAGAGAATCCGCTGGGAGCGGGAGTTGTTGAGGTGGTGCACGATAATCATAAACAAGATTCCTGTAGCAGCTGTCGATTGAAACGAGGCTGCGATGCCGTTTCAGAAAATGGGGCCATCGCCGGGCTTGAAGAACACTAGACCATTACGGTCCGTTCGAAGTGCCCTCAAGCTTTACTGGCCGGTTTCGCCGCGCGTTTGGCGCCTGTCGACGGCTTGCGCTTGGCGGGCTTTCGTTTGTTTTTCCACGGAGTGGCGCCACGACCGGCCGGGCTCGCCGGCCCGCTGATGGTCAGGCTCAGGCCGGCGCAACGGGCGACCTGTTTGCTCATCCACGCGGCCTGTTTGGTGACGAATTCTTCCAGGCCCATCTCGCCGCTTTGCACCATGTCCAGCGCCTGTTCCCAGATGGCCGTGGTGCCGGGGTCGGCGATGGCGCGCGGCACCGCATCGATCAGGCTGAAGGCCGCCGGGGTCGCGGCCAGGGCCTTGCCGTTCTTGATCAGGTAACCACGGTCGAGCAGGCCCTGGATGATCGAGGCGCGTGTCGCCTCGGTGCCAATGCCGGTGGTGTCCTTGAGCTTCTGTTTGAGCAGCGGGTCTTCCACCAGTTTGGCGACGTTCTTCATCGCTTTGATCAGGTCGCCTTCGGTGAATGGCTTGGGCGGTTGCGTCCAGAGGTCCTTGAGCTTCACGTCGGCCACCGCGCAGTCACGCCCTTCGGCCAATGCCGGGAGTGTTTGCGGTGCAGGTGCCTCGCGACCCTTGGCCGGGGCGAGCGCCTCGGGCAGGGCGCGTTTCCAGCCGGGCTCGACGATCTGCTTGCCGACGGCGCGCAAGGCTTCACCGGCGCAGTCGAAGTCGGCCTGGGTGCGGTCGTATTCATGGTTGGGCAGGAACTGCGCCAGATAGCGTGCGCGGATCAGGGTGTAGACCGCCCGTTGCTTGCCCACCAGTCGATCGAGATGCTTGGCCGCCGCCGTCGGGATGATGCCGTGGTGAGCCGTGACCTTGGCGTCGTTCCAGGCCCGTGAACGGCGCTGTGGCTCCAGGTGATCGTTCAAGGCGTTCAGGGACGGATCGGCCTGCCGGAGCGCGGCGAGAATGCCCGGGGCTTCACTGTGCTGGCTCAGCGGCAGGAAACCGCAATCGCTGCGCGGGTAGGTGATGACTTTGTGGGTTTCGTAGAGCGCCTGGGCGATGTCGAGGGTTTCCTGGGCGCCGAGCCCGAGCTTCTTCGAACAGACTTCCTGCAACGTGCCCAGGTCGAACGGCAACGGCGCGACTTCACGCATTCGCTCGGTGCGCAACTTGATCACCCGGGCACTCGCCGCGCTGCTGATGGCCGCAGCCGCTTGCTGGGCCAGCGCCTGATTCAGGCAACGATCCTGATCGTCACAGACGTCGGATGCCGCGCGCCACTGGGCGGTGAACGCCGTGCCGTCATGCAACAGCTGCACGTCGATGGCCCAATAGGCCACCGGTACGAAATCGGCAATGCTGCGGTCACGATCCACCACCAGCCGCAAGGTCGGTGTCTGCACCCGGCCCACCGGCAACACGCCCTGATAACCGGACTGACGGCCCAGCAACGTGAACAAGCGGCTCATGTTCATCCCGATCAACCAGTCGGCCCGGGAACGTCCCAGCGCCGAATGATAAAGGCTGAAAGTTTCGGCTCCCGGTTTGAGCGCCGCCAGCGCCTTGCGTATCGACGCATCGTCCAGCGCCGACAGCCACAGGCGCCGGATCGGCCCGCGATAGCGGCAATGCTCGACCAGTTCCCGGGCAATCATCTCGCCCTCACGGTCGGCGTCAGTGGCAATCACCAGTTCATCCGCCTCGCCCAGCAAGCGTTTGACGGCCTTGTACTGGCTGGCCGTGCGCGGTTTGACCGTCATCTTCCATTTTTCCGGAATGATCGGCAGATCCGCCAGCACCCAACGCTTGTAGCGCGCGTCGTAGGCGTCCGGCGGCGCGGTTTCCAGCAGATGGCCGATGCACCAGGTCACCGTGACGTCCGTTCCCAGCCAGCAACCGTCGCCCCGACGCTTGGCGCCGAGCACTGCCGCGATGTCTTTGGCCTGGGAAGGTTTTTCACAGAGGTACAGCTGCATAACCACCATCGTTCATCAAGTGTGCAAGAGGCGCACAGAATGGCGGGTGATGAGCAAGGGATCAATCATTATCTGTATGGATGTACAGCAAAGCTGTTGCGTTTGTTTGCGCCAGTCAAAACGGCCCGTTCGGCTGCGAGGCCGTCGTGCTGACGAAATTTGGGTTATACCTGACATTCGCAGTCTCAGGTTTCGGGGCCGCTGCGCGACCCATCGCGGGCAAGCCGGATCACCGTACCGCACGCTCCCACAGGTCCATCACCTTCATGAGGCACGTATTCCATGAAAAGCACCGGTCCCAGTCCTGTCATCACCATCGCCGAGCAGCCGGGCTGCCTGTTAGTGAAATTTCACGGTATTCAAGTGGCCGCTTCCTCGCGCGCACTGGTGCTGCTGGAGGCCAATTATCCTCCGGTGTACTACGTGCCCTGGGAGGACATCGACGAAAAGTATTTCGCCCGCACCGACCACACGACCTATTGCCCGTACAAGGGCGACGCCACGTATTACAGCCTGCAAATCCCGGGGCATGAGGGCGCCAACGCGGTGTGGCGCTATGAAGACCCCAAAGTGTCGGTCGAACAGATTCGCGGGTATGTGGCGTTCTATCCCGATCAGGTTACGTTTGAGGTGCTCAAAGACGTTGAGTGAGGTTCGGCATTGACGGCAATGCTGCTCACTCACGCGCGATTTTTCAGGCCTACCTGCTTTTGCGGCGAGGGAGCTTGCTCCCGCTGGGCTGCGTAGCGGCCCCAAAAACGGGGCAACGCTACCGATTTTTGTGAGTGCTGCGCACTCAAGCGGGAGCAAGCTCCCTCGCCACAGGTTTTTGATTGGCTGAAGAGGTGATCAGGTGAGCAAATGCCCACACTGATGGGGCGTGTTCATTTCAGCGAACAGCCCCCACCAACGTCGATTCATCAATCTGACCAATCGAAGTGACCCCGGTCAGGGTCATGGCCACGCGCATTTCCTTGGCGAAAATATCCAGCATGTTCTCCACCCCGCGTTGACCATCGGCCGCCAGCGCATAAGCCATGGATCGCCCCAGCAATACACCTTTGGCGCCCATGGCCAGCATCCGCACCACATCGAGCCCCGAGCGAATACCCGAGTCGACCAGCACCGTCAGGTCATTGCCCACCGCTTGCATGATCGGCGGCAATGCCTGGGCGGTAGAAAGGACGCCGTCGAGCTGCCGTCCCCCATGGTTCGACACCACGATGCCGTCTGCGCCAAAGCTCACCGCGTCCCTGGCGTCCTGCGGGTCGAGGATGCCTTTGATGATCATCGGGCCTTTCCAGAAATCACGAATCCACTCCAGATCACTCCAGCTGATCGACGGGTCGAAGTTATTGGCCAGCCAGCCCATGTAGTCTTCAAGCGTGACGGCTTTGCCCAGGTACTTCGAGATGTTGCCCAGGTCGTGCGGGCGGCCCATGACCCCGACGTTGAACGCCCAGTCTGGGCGTGTCATGGCCTGAAGCATGCGTCGCGATGACGCAAAAGGCCCGGACATGCCCGAATGCGCATCCCGGTAGCGGGCGCCCGGGGTCGGCATGTCGACAGTAAACACCAGGTTTTTCACCCCGGCGGCCTTCGCTCGCTCCAGGGCGTTTTTCATGAAGCCCCGGTCTTTGAGCACGTACAGCTGAAACCAGATGGCTTGCTGGCTCTGCGCCACGACTTCCTCAATCGAACACACCGATACGGTTGAAAGGCACAGCGGAATACCTTTTTTCTCCGCCGCTCTGACCGCCTGCACCTCACCCCGGCGGGCGAACATGCCCGTCAGGCCGACCGGCGCCAATATGACGGGCATTGATAGGGGTTGATCGAAGAGGGTGGTTTCCAGGCTCAGGGTTTCGACGTTTTTCAGAATCCGCTGACGCAGGCTGATGCCCGCCAGGTCGGCGCTGTTGGCCCGCAGCGTATGCTCGGCATACGCCCCGCCATCGATGTAATCGAACAGAAAACGCGGGAGTTTGCGACGTGCTGCCTCGCGGTAGTCGGATGCGGATGAAATGATCATGGGGCCTCGGTCTGAAAGGGGGCGGGGCTGTGGCTTCGTCGAGCCTTGGGATCAGGGTAGCGTATGCAACGGCATGGACATACTGACTTCCCTGGCCTAAATATCCAGTCGCTTGAGTCGCGAAGCCAGTGTGGTGGGCTTGATGCCCAGCAGATCGGCCGCCCCGCCTTTGCCGAAGAGCTTGCCCTTGGTCGCGGTCAGCGCGGCCTGCATGTTGCTGCGCTCCAGTTCGCGAATCTGCGCGTCGGTCAAAATGCTCTGATGAGTGATGTTCAGGGGCGTGCTGCCTTGATCGATTGCCGATTCGTCCGGCAGATCCAGATTGAGGTCCGCACCGATCGAGGTGATCAGCGCGCGCTCGATAACGTTTTGCAACTCGCGAATATTCCCCGGCCACGAGTAACGTTGCAGGCGCTCGATGTCGCCGTTACGCAGGCGCCGCCCGGGCATGTTCAGGCGCTTGCCGGTCTGCTTGAGAAAGTGCGCTGCCAGCGGCGCGATATCCATCGGGCGTTCACGCAGTGCCGGCGACTGGATCGGGAAAACGTTGAGGCGGAAATACAAGTCTTCACGGAAGTTTTTCGCCGTCACTTCCTGGCGCAGATCGCGGTTGGTCGCGGCAATGATCCGCACATCGACCTTGCGGGTGCGTTCTTCGCCGACCCGTTCGAACTGGCCTTCCTGCAACACCCGCAACAGTTTGCTTTGCAGCTCCAACGGGATTTCGCCGATCTCGTCGAGAAACAGCGTGCCGCCATCGGCCAGCTCAAAACGCCCGACGCGATCGCGCACGGCGCCGGTAAAGGCCCCACGGATATGCCCGAAGAACTCGCTTTCGAACAACTCCGCCGGGATCGCCGCACAATTGACCCGGATCAGCGGATGGGCGTTGCGGCGGCTGGCCTGGTGGATCGCGCGGGCAATCAGCTCTTTGCCGGTGCCTGACTCGCCGTTGATGAGCACGCTGGCATCGGTGGGGGCGACCACGTCGATCTGCTTGATGATTTTCTTGATCGGCTCGCTCTGGCCGACGATCTCGCGGAAGTTGTGTTCGATGTGAATCTCTTCCTGCAAGTACGCGTTTTGTTCCTCAAGCCGCTCCTTGAGCACTTTGAGTTCTTCAAGGGCGCTTTGCAGCTGGTTTTCGGTGCTGCGCCGTTCGGTGATGTCGCGAAACACCACCACGGCGCCGACGATGCGGCCGTCGGAAATCACCGGCGTGCTGGTGAATTCCACCGGAAACGAACTGCCGTCCCGACGCCAGAAAACCTCCTGGCGCCCCTCATGAACCACGCCGTCGCGCACGGCTTTGTAGATCGGGCACTCTTCGACCGGGTAATGGCTGCCGTCGGCATGGGTGTGGTGGTGAATGCGATGGATGTTTTTGCCGATCATGTCCTGCGGTTCCCAACCCAGCATCCGCGCGCCGGCCGGGTTGACGAAGGTGGCGAGGCCTTCGCTGTTGATGCTGTAGATACCGTCACCCACCGAACTCAGCAGCAGTTGGTTATCGCGTTCGCTTTCCTGGAACAGGTTGAGGATGTTGCGCCACTCGATCAGCCCGCCGCGCATGGTGCGCTCGGTGTGGGCCTGGTCACGCTGGTACTTCTCATGACTCAGCTCGCGCAGCACCAGGATCAGGTGTTGCTCGCCCTTGATCTGCAGGGTGGTGGCAGAGATTTCCAGTTCGATGCGTTCACCGCTCTTGCAGTTGCAGCTCAGCTCTTCGGTCCAGCCGCGGCCCTTGTCCATCACGGCCTGGGTGAACACGATCAGGTCCGCCAGTTGATGGCCGAATAGCTTGCTCACGGGCAGCTCCAGCAATTCCTGGCGCGGGTAGCCGAGCAATTTGCAGGCGGCGATGTTCAGGTCGCCCAGGCGATCGGCAAACGGATTGAGCAGCGCAATGGCTTCGGCGCAATGCTCGAACACCATGTGTCGCGATGAATACGCCAGGTCGGCCCATCCGCTGAGAGAGTCTGCTTCGTTCATGAGTACGAAATCTCGTGATTTGTCGCTACGAATATTCGTATTTCTACGGGAATGCGTGATTCGCCGATAGCCTCAGATGTGCCGTAAAAAACCGGATCAGATGGTGAAATTCAAGTTAATCAACCACTTACAACTTGGCAGAAACTGATTTTATTTCCTGGCACGGCGTTCGCTCTATCTCCTGCAACCCGGCAGCCAACACCGGCTGACGTTCAAGCACCAAGAAACTGGAGAGCGACACTATGCCAACCGTGGACATCCCCCATTACAAAGACGGCGACTTCCTGGTCAATTACGAAGAAAAAGTCTTCGAGGACATCAAGGCCGAACCCGGCGAAAAAGTCCTGATCACCTTCCACACCATCGCCTTCGAGGGCTCCATCGGCCTGGTCAATATGCTTCAGGCCAAACGCCTGCTGCGCAAAGGGTTCGAAACCAAAATCCTGCTGTACGGACCGGGCGTGCAACTGGGTGTGCAGCGCGGTTTCCCGACCCTGGGGGCCGAAGCGTTTCCCGGTCACCTGGCGGTGAACAAGCAACTGATCCAGTTCATGGAGGAGGGCGGTGAGGTCTATGCCTGCCGCTTCGCCCTGCAAGCGTTGTATGGCCAGACCGAAAAGGCGCTGATCGAAGGCATCCGCCCGATCAACCCGTTGGACGTGATGGACCTGCGCCTGCTGATGCGCCGTGAGGGCGCGATGATCATCGATACCTGGACGGCCTGACCGCACAAAACCCTTTGTGGGAGTGAGCCTGCTCGCGATGGCGGCGTGTCTGATACACCGCGCCGCCTGAATCGCAGGCAAGCCAACTCCCACAGGACCGCGTCGATCTTCCGAGCACAACTTACTTCAGGACCTATCATGCCCATCATTCGCGCAGCCGCCGTACAGATCAGCCCGGTGCTTTACAGCCGCGAAGGCACCGTGGACAAGGTCTGCCAACAGATTATCGCCCTCGGTCGACAAGGCGTGCAGTTCGCCGTGTTCCCGGAAACGGTGGTGCCTTACTACCCCTATTTTTCATTTGTGCAGCCCGCGTTTGCCATGGGTGCACAACACCTCAAATTGCTCGATCAGTCCGTGACGGTGCCGTCCGCCGCCACCCTGGCGATTGGCGAAGCCTGCAAGCAAGCAGGGATGGTCGTCTCCATCGGTGTCAATGAGCGCGAGGGCGGCACGATCTACAACGCGCAATTGCTCTTCGATGCCGACGGCAGCCTGATTCAGCATCGGCGCAAAATCACGCCGACCTACCACGAGCGCATGGTCTGGGGGCAAGGCGATGGTTCCGGCCTGCGGGCCATCGACAGCGCGGTCGGGCGCATCGGTTCGCTGGCGTGCTGGGAGCATTACAACCCGCTGGCCCGTTACGCCTTGATGGCGGACGGCGAACAGATCCACGTCGCGATGTTCCCCGGCTCCCTGGTGGGCGACATTTTTGCCGAGCAGATCGAAGTCACCATCCGCCATCACGCGTTGGAGTCCGGCTGTTTCGTGGTCAACGCCACCGCGTGGCTGGATGCCGATCAGCAGGGCCAGATCATGCAGGACACCGGCTGCGGCCTCGGGCCGATCTCGGGTGGCTGCTTCACCGCCATCGTGTCGCCTGAAGGCAAATTACTGGGCGAGCCGCTGCGCGCCGGCGAAGGCGTGGTGATCGCCGACCTCGACCTGGCGCTGATCGACAAACGCAAACGGATGATGGATTCGGTTGGGCATTACAGCCGCCCGGAACTGCTCAGCCTGTTGATCGACCGCACACCGACGGCCCATGTGCATGAACGCGGTGCGCATTTTGCGGCGCTGGCCACCGAGGAGTTCGATCATGCAAACCAATGAATTGCTGGCTGAACTGCAATGCCATGGCGTGCGCTGGCCAGCGGCGCAAAACGGCTTGTCGCGACAAGGAGGTGCGGGGCCTTCGGACCACAAGGCCCTGAGTTTCGGCAGCCGGACCATGATGGTGCCGATCCTCAACCAGGCCTCGCAGGATTCCCCCTATCAAGCGCAACCCAGCGCCGATGGCAGCCAGGCGCTGATCTTTCGCGAAGGCCTGCAGGTCGGTCAGGTGCAGATGCCGGGGGTGCCGAAGTTCTATGGCTTGAGCACCGCTGACGGCATTCCCTATTGGAAAATCGCCACGCTCCATAGCAGCGACGTACTGGCGACCACCGTTTTGCAGCACTGCATTCGCTTCAATGATCGCGGCAGTTCATGCCAGTTCTGCGCCATCGGCCAGTCGCTGGCGGCAGGCAAGACCATCGCTCGAAAACGTCCGCAGCAACTGGCGCAAGTCGCAAAAGCGGCAGTGGAACTCGATGGCGTCAAGCACATGGTGATGACCACCGGCACCCCGCAAACTCCGGACCGTGGCGCGGCGATTCTGTGTGAATCCGCCGCTGCGGTCACCGCCGCGGTCGATCTGCCGATTCAGGCGCAATGCGAGCCGCCGGATGATGACCGCTGGTTCCAGCGCCTGGCCGACAGTGGCGTGGTTTCCCTCGGCATGCACCTGGAAGCGGTCACCGATGCAGTGCGCCAGCGGATCATGCCGGGCAAGGCCGAAGTGCCCCTGAGTCGTTATTTCGAAGCCTTCAGTGCGGCGGTCGAAGTGTTCGGTCGCGGCCAGGTCAGCACCTACATCCTCGCCGGCCTGGGCGACAGCGAAGCGGCCATCAGTGAGATGAGCGAGCGTTTGTGCGCGATGGGTGTTTACCCGTTCGTGGTGCCGTTCGTGCCCATCGACGGCACGCCGTTGGCCCATCACCCCAAACCCGACAGCGCAATGATGGCCCGCCTGTATCCGCAGATCGGCGCGAGCCTGCGCCGTCACGGTTTGCACTCCGATCAGATCAACGCCGGTTGCGCCAAATGCGGCGCGTGCTCGGCCCTGAAAAGCTACGAATAAACCGGAGAACACCCATGCCCAATCTCGCCTATGCCTTGGTCGACAGCACCTTCGAGCCGTTCCGTGCGGGTGAGTTGCTGGTCAAACCCGCCAGCGAACCCTGGGAGAAACACGCCTATTTTGCCTTGCGACGCTCGGTGTTCTCCGATGAGCAACAACTGCTGGCGCAGGACAAGGATCGCCATGACTTCCAGGCGATTGCCATCGTCGCCCTGGCCGGCAATTGCGGGATCGCCGATCAGGTGGTGGGCGCGGTGCGTATCTATCAGCCGGAACCCGGCTTGTGGTTTGGCGGACGCTTGTGTGTGGCCCCGGCGTATCGGCGGCACAGCATGATCGGCAAGGCGCTGGTCAACGAAGCGGTGTCGCGGGCCAAGGAGCTGGGCTGCGAAATCTTTCGGGCCACCGTGCAGGCGCAGAACGAAATCTATTTCCATGGCCTGCGCTGGCAGACCCTCCAACAGCTGGAACTGCTCGGCCAGCCCCATTGCTTGATGCAGGCGGATTTGCCGAGCTACCCGCTGATGCCGCGCCAGGTTTCGTTGCGTGCGCTGAAGGTGGCTCGCCATGACTGATCTGCCAGCGCTGCTCGATACCTTGCGCAACACTCCGGCGATGCGCTCGAAACAGGCGATCCAGCATCCTGCGGCGGTGATCGGTGACGCCGGACAATCGCTGACCCGCGCACAGCTTTACGCCTTGCCCGGCGATGACACGGCAGCGATTGCCTGCGGCGATCATTTTCAGTTGCTGGCCATCGAAGGCATGTTGCCGGCCTTCGTCGAGTCGGCGCCGTGGTTTGCCGGGTGGTCGGCGGTCATGGCCAACGTCAGCGACATCACCGCCATGGGCGGCCGCGCGACGGCGGTGGTCAACGCGTATTGGCATCACGACAACGCGGCTGCGCAGCAAATGCTCGCGGGGATTTGTGCCGCTTGCGAGGCCTATGGCTTGCTGCTGGCGGGTGGGCACACCAGCCTCACGGCAGGCAACCCGACCGCATTGGCGGTGGCGATCACCGGTGTTGCGCAAAAACTGCTGTCGACCCTGCATATCGCCCCCGGCCAGGTCATCGCCATGGCGGTAGACCTGGAAGGCGCCTGGCATGCCGACAGCACGTATTGGAAAGCCTTCGAAGGCGTACCTGCCGAGCGCCTGCGCAGCAAGCTCGACGTGTTGCCGCGCCTGGCCGACGCACAACTGCTGCACGCGGCGAAAGACATCAGCAACGCCGGGATACTGGGCAGCCTGTTGATGTTGCTGGAAACCACCGGCTGCGGCGCGACAGTCGATTTGACCGCGTTGCCACGTCCGCCGGATGCCGACCTCATGCGCTGGCTACAAGTGTTCCCCAGTTACGGCTTCTTGATGACGCTGGATGAGCGCGACTGGCCGCAGGTACAGACCGCATTTGCCTTCGAAGGTGTGCGCTGCGAGCGCATCGGTCGGGTCAACACCAGTGGTGTGTTGAACGTCCAGCTCGGCGACCGGCACGGCGAATTCTGGAACCTGCGCGAACAGGCCTTTACCGGCTTCAGCTATTCCCATCTCGACCTGAGCCCTTTGAACCTCAAGCAACAGGAGCACTGACATGCCCGCCGTCAACTTCAAAATCCGCTGGCCCAATGGCAAGGAAGCGACCGGTTACTCGCCTTCCACCGTGATTTTCCACTACCTGGAGGAGGGCGCGAGTTACCCGCTGACGGACTTCCTGCAACGCCTCGAAAGTGCCTTGGACAATGCCTCGGAACGCGTCAAGCAGGTCAAGGGTTTCTATTGCAGTTCGGCCATGGACACCCTGAGTTCACTCAAGGGCCAGGCCAGCTATCTCGTCGACCCCGTTCATCTCGCGGGGCAGGTGGACGTTCTCAGCATGCGTACCGAAGGCGCCGGGCAGGTGATCGGTGCGGGCTGGGGCTCATTCTGATTCAGCGATTTTCTCTCATAACCATTTTCGTTACCGAGCACCGGAGCGCGCCATGACCAGCCACCTCACCTCAATCAAACCTCCCCACCACAGCGTGATCATCGTCGGCGGCGGTCAGGCCGGATTGTCCGCCAGCTACTTCCTGCAACAGGCAGGTATCGATCATCTGGTGCTGGAAAAACACAGCCTGACCCACACCTGGCACAACCAGCGCTGGGATGCGTTCAGTCTGGTCACGCCTAACTGGCAATGCGCATTGCCGGGTTACACCTACATCGATGATTTCAACGGCAGCGATCCTCACGGCTTCATGAAGAAGGATGAGATCAATCAATACCTGGCCGGTTTCGTCCAGTCGGTGAACGCCCCGGCCCGCGAAGGTGTCACGGTGCAGCGCGTGGTTCCCCGCAGCCTTGGGGGGTATGAGGTTCACACCTCACAAGGCGAGTTCACGGCCGACCAGGTGATTGTCGCGTCGGGCGGTTACCACACGCCGATCATCCCGCGCCTGGCCGAACGTCTGCCGGCCGGGATTCATCAGCTTCACTCCGAGCAATACCGCAACCCGCAAGCCTTGCCAGCAGGCAATGTGCTGGTGGTCGGTTCTGGCCAGTCGGGCGCGCAAATTGCCGAAGACTTGCACCTGGCGGGTCGCAAGGTCTATCTGGCGGTGGGGGATGCGCCGCGTTGTGCGCGTTTTTACCGTGGCAAGGACGTGGTCGATTGGCTGGCGGAGATGGGTTACTACGAGATTGGCGTCGACACTCATCCGCTGCGTGAAGGCGTGCGCGACAACACCAACCATTACGTCACCGGACGCGACGGCGGGCGCGACATTGACCTGCGCAGCTTCGCCCGCGAAGGCATGGAATTGTTCGGTCGACTGGAGGGCTTGCAGGGCACTCGCCTGCAATTCGCCAATAACCTGGGCGAGAGCCTGGACAGCGCCGATGCGGTCTATAACCGCATCAATACGTCGATCGACAAGTACATAGAACAGCACGCGATTGACGCTCCGCCGGGTGCGCCTTACGCACCGGTCTGGGTGCCAGGGCAGGAACGCGGTGAACTGGACCTGGTGGACGAAGGCATCACCAGCATCATCTGGTGCATCGGCTTCAGTCCGGACTTCACCTGGGTCGAAGCCCCGGTGTTCAACGGTCGCGGTCATCCTGGGCACCAGCGCGGAATCACCGCGCAGCCGGGTTTGTACTTCCTTGGGCTGCCGTGGTTATACACCTGGGGGTCAGGACGTTTTTCCGGGGTCGCACAGGATGCGCGGTATCTGGTGGATTACATCAAGGCGCTGCACGTTGAACCAAGGCAGCAGGCAAAACGAACCCTTGCGATGTGATCGCCGCCACACATGAAAACGCCCCGCATGGCGGGGCGTTGTTGGTTGTGTATGGCCCTTAGTTGGTATCCAGATCCACGTTTTTGGTCTCACGCAGACAGATCATCCCCACCACCAGGCTCACCGCGGTAATCACCACCGGGTACCACAGCCCGTAGAAGATGTCCCCGGTATACACCACCAAGGCAAACGACACGGTCGGCAGGAAACCGCCAAACCAGCCGTTACCAATGTGGTACGGCAGGGACATCGAGGTGTAGCGGATACGGGTCGGGAACAGTTCGACCATCAGCGCTGCCAACGGGCCGTAACACATGGCGGAAATGATGATCAGCACCACCATCAGTCCCACGATCATGGGCTTGTTGACCTGTTGCGTATCGGCTTGTGACGGATACCCCGCCAAGGTCACCGCACCGCGCAGGGCCGCTTCGTCGAAGCCATCCAGTTTCACGTCACCGACGCTGACCTGCACGTCGCTGCCGGCCGGTGCGGCTTCGCTCGTGTAGGGCAGGCCCTGCTTCACCAGGAAGGTTTTGACCTTGTCGCACGGGCTGTCAAATTTCGCCTTGCCCACCGGGTCGAACTGGAAGGTGCAGGTGGCCGGGTCGGCCAGTACGGTAATCGGTGCCTGACGGCTGGCCTGGTCGATGGCCGGGTTGGCGTAGTGGGCGATGGACTTGAAGATCGGGAAGTACAACGCAGTCGCCAGCAACAGGCCGATCATCAGCACCGGTTTGCGCCCGACCTTGTCCGACAGCCAGCCAAAAAAGATGAAGAACGGCGCGCCGATGATCACGCTGACAATCAGCAGACTGTTGGCCAACGCCGGGTCCATCTTCAGGAACTGCGTGAGGAAAAACAGCACATAGAACTGTGCGGCGTAGAAGGTCACCGCTTGCCCGGCGTTGATGCTGAACAGGGCGATCAGTACGACTTTGAGGTTTTCCCATTTACCGAAGGAATCGCGTAGCGGCGACTTGCAGAGTTTGCCTTCCTCTTTCATTTTCACGAAGGCCGGCGACTCGTGCAGGCTCAAGCGAATCCAGGTCGAGATGCCCAACAGCACGATGGAAAACAGAAACGGAATGCGCCAGCCCCAGACTTCAAACTGGTCGCCGGTGAAATAACGGCAGCCAAGCACCACCAGCAGCGACAGCAACAGGCCGAGGGTGGCGGTGGACTGAATCCAGCTGGTGTGGAAACCGCGCTTGCCCATCGGCGCGTGTTCGGCGACGTAAGTGGCAGCGCCGCCGTACTCACCGCCCAGGGCCAGGCCCTGAAGCATGCGCAACACCACGAGGATGATCGGCGCGGCGATGCCGATGCTCGCATAAGTCGGCAACAGCCCGACACAGAAGGTCGCCAGGCCCATGAGGACGATGGTCGCGAGGAACGTGTATTTACGCCCGATCATGTCCCCCAGCCGTCCGAACACCAACGCGCCGAAGGGCCGCACGATGAAACCGGCGGCGAAGGCCATTAGCGCAAAGATAAACGCCGTGGTGTCGTTGACCCCGGCGAAAAACTGCTTGCTGATCACCGCCGCGAGGGCGCCGTAGAGGAAAAAGTCGTACCACTCGAACACCGTCCCGAGTGACGACGCGAAGATGACTTTGCGGGTGTCGGGGCTGGTGTCGACGCTGAGCGTGGCATCCAGGGGCTGAACATGTTCTGACATATCGGTATCCCTCACAGTGATTGTTTTTGTTGTTCCACTGTCGGCGCCAGCCTTGTGGGCGGGCGCCGCGTTTATCCATAAAGCCGGGTGTACGTCGATCTTTGTAGGAGCGAAGCTTGCTCGCGAAGGCGTCAGGCCTGACACACCACGTCATCGTTCTTCGCGGGCAAGCCTCGCTCCTACAGTGGGTTGCTCAGCAGTTCCTTCTGCGGGTTGAGGTTCCTTGTGCTGGGGTTGAGGATCATCAGCGCAGCCTTTTCGGCAATCATCAGCGTAGGCGAGCACGTATTGCCCGAGGTAATGCGCGGCATGATCGAGGCATCAGCGATGCGCAGTCCGGGAATCCCGTGAACGCGCAACTCGGCATCGACCACGGCCTGCACATCGTTGCCCATGCGACAGGTGCCCACCGGATGGAAAATCGTCGTGCCAATTCGTGCGGCGGCTTCGTGCAGTTCCTCTTCGGTCTGCAAGCTATCGCCGGGCAAGTACTCGACCGGTTTGAACGCTCGCAGGGCCGGGGCGGCGACGATGCGCCGGGTCAGGCGAATGGCATCGGCCGCGACCCGCAAATCCTCTGGGTGGCTTAAATAGTTGGGCTGAATCAACGGCGCTTCCTGCGGATCGGCGGAACGAATCTCCACCCGTCCGCGACTCTGTGGCCTCAGGTCGCAAACCGACGCCGTGAAAGCAGGGAAGGCGTGCAGCGGTTCGCCGAAGCGTTCCAGCGACAGCGGTTGCACGTGGTATTCGAGATTGGCCGAGGTCTGTTCCGGTCCCGACCGGGCAAACGCCCCCAGCTGACTCGGCGCCATCGACAGCGGGCCGCTGCGGTCGTACAGATAACGCAGGCCCATGCCCATCTTGCCCCACACGCTGCCAGCGATCTGGTTCAGGGTGCGGGCGTTTTCCAGTTTGTAGATCAGCCGCAGTTGCAGGTGATCCTGCAGATTGCCGCCCACGCCCGGCAGCTCATGGGCCACACCGATCCCCAGTTTTTCCAGGAGCGGGCGAGGGCCGATGCCGGAGCGTTGCAGAATGCTCGGTGAACCGACGGAGCCTGCGCACAGCACGATTTCCTTGCGCGCCTTGAAGGTTTTCGCCTGACCTTGATAACGCGTACTGACCGCCGACGCCCGGCCGTTTTCCAGCAGCACACGGTCCACTTCGACGTCGGTCAGCACGGTGAGATTGGCGCGATTGCGGATCGGTTTGAGAAACGCCTTGGCCGCGTTCCAGCGAATCCCGGCCTTCTGGTTGACCTGAAAATAGCCGCAGCCTTCGTTGTCGCCCTGGTTGAAGTCATCGATGCTGGCAATGCCGCTTTGCTCGGCGGCGCTGCGGAACGCATCCAGAATCGGCCACGACAGCCGCTGACGCTCGACCCGCCAGTCGCCGCTGGCGCCGTGAAATTGCGAGTCGCCGGCAAAATGGTTTTCGCTTTTCTTGAACAGCGGCAGCACGTCGTTCCAGCGCCAGCCCGGATTGCCGTCAGCGGCCCAGCCGTCATAGTCGCCCGCCTGGCCGCGCATGTAGATCATGCCGTTGATCGAGGAACAGCCGCCCAGCACTTTGCCGCGCGGGTAACTCAGGGCGCGACCTTGCAGGCCGGGTTGCGCTTCGGTCTTGAAGCACCAGTCGGTGCGCGGGTTGCCGATGCAGAACAGGTAACCCACGGGGATGTGAATCCAAGCATAGTTATCGCGGCCGCCGGCTTCGAGCAGCAATACGCGGTGTTGCGGGTCGGCTGACAGCCGATTGGCCAGCAAACAACCGGCCGGCCCGGCACCGACCACGATGTAGTCGAATTCATCAAGGGAAGTCTGCATCCCTGACCTCGTATTGTTGTTCTTGTTGTCGGTCATCCTAGTTGTTAGCTTTCGTCAAAAGAATGTTAGTTTTTGCGCAGCCGCTGTGCGTTTTCAGACAGCGCTTCAAACAGCGTAGCCCCAAGGACGACTCATGTTCGACTGGAATGACCTGCGGTTTTTTCTCGAATTGCAACGCAGCGGGCGTTTGCTCACCGCCGCCCGCCGTTTGAACACCACCCACGCCACCGTCGCCCGGCACATCGAGGCCATCGAAAAGAGCCTTGGCACCGCGCTGTTTGTCCAGCATGCCCAGGGCTACGAAATGACCCCGGCCGGCGAAGCGCTGCTCAAGCACGCCGAAGCCATGGAAAACGTCGCGTTGCTGGCGCAAGAGGAAATCACCCAGTCCACGGCGCCACTGGGCAAGATTCGTGTTGGCGTGACCGAAGGGCTGGGCATCATGTTCCTCGCCAGCCGCATGAACGGCCTGTTCGAACGCTACCCCGGACTGGAAGTGGAGCTGGTCGCCGTGCCGCGCTTCGTCAGCATCCTCAACCGCGAAGCCGAAATCAGCATCCACCTTGAACGCCCGGCCGCCGACATGCTGGTCACGCGCAAACTCACCGACTATCGCCTGGCGCTCTACGCCAGCCAGGCCTACCTCGACAAGGCACCGCCGCTGCACAGCCGCGAAGACCTCGGCCGGCACGCGTGGATCGGCTACGTCGACGACTTGCTGTTCAGCCAGGAACTGATGTTCCTCAACAGTTTTTGCCGCAACCCGCAGGTGGTGTTCCACAGCACCAGCGTCATCGCCCAGCAACAGGCGGCACGTTCAGGATTGGGGATTGCGGTGCTGCCGTGCTACATGGCCAGCGCCGATCCGGAACTGGTGCCGCTGTTTCCGGACGAGAGCATTGAGCGCAGCTACTGGATCAGCACGCGGCGGGAATTGCACAAGTCGGTGAGATTGCGGGTGATGTGGGATTACGTAGTGGAGTTGTGTGAGGCGGAGCAGGGGTTGTTGATGGGATAGCCAGGCAGCCCATCACAACACTCTGATCAGCCAAGCAACGAAGCGACCAACACATCCCCTGTGGCGAGGGAGCTTGCTCCCGCTGGACTGCGCAGCTGTCCTGGTCTTCAATTCGGGATGAAGACAAGGAGCGTCCTCCGACACTCCGTCGCGAAACAGGGAGCTTGCAGCATGACCGAAGAGACAAAAGTGAAAGGCCCGGCGTCGTATTTTCCGTCCATCGAGAAAAAGTACGGTCAGCCCATCAACCATTGGCTGGACCTGCTCGGGACGGTGAGCGGCAAGAAGCATATGGAAATGGTGGCTTGGTTGAAGGATGAGCATGGAATAGGGCATGGGCATGCGAATGCGTTGGTGGCGCATTATTTGGCGGGTGTTAAAAAGTGAGGCTGCTGTAAAAGGCTGCAATGTGAAATGGCGGTGAGAGGGGGCTGGATGTGCCATCGCCACCGCCATCGCGAGCAGGCTCACTCCTACATGGGTTCTGCGTCGTTCGCGAGTGTTGTGGTCAGCATAGCCTCCTGTGGGAGTGAGCCAGCTCGCGATGGTGCCAGCTGGCTCACCGCATTCTGCCGGGATCACTCAAACATTCGGCGGCAACTCGCGGGTGGTGCGCTGTAGTGGGTCGCGGGGTTGGCTGTCGGGAATCGACAGCGTGGCGCGCAAGCCACCTTCCGGGCGATTGGCCAGGGTGATGCGGCCGCCCAGCCGGGTGGCGATGGTGTTGACGATGGTCAGGCCCAAACCCGCGCCATGGGCATTGCCACGGCTGTAGAAGCGTTCGAACAACCGCCCGCGATCCGCCTCGTCGATGCCGGGCCCCTGGTCCTCGACGCTCAGCGAATAGAAGCCGTCCGCCTGACTGAGTTGCACCGTGATGACCCCATGCTCCGGGGAAAAGTTCGCCGCGTTGCTGATCAGGTTGTTCAAGGCGATGTCGATGGCGGCGGCGTCGGCCACCACTTCAAAGGGGCGATCGGTGACGTCGAAGGCCAGCTCAAGGTTCTTGCTCAGCAACCACGGCGTGAGCTGCACGAGGCTGTCGCGCACGGTGGCGGCCAGGTCGATGCGTTGCTGTACAGGTGCGATGGCTTTGGGTTCGAGGCGGGCCATGGTCAGCAATTGATTGACCAGGCGGCTGGTGCGGTCGACGCCGGCGATCAGGAATTCCAGGGATTCACGGCGCTCCTGTTCCGTGCCGGCTTCCAGCAGGTTTTGCGCATGCACACGCAGCACGGCCAGCGGTGTGCGCATTTCGTGGGCGGCATCGGCGATGAAGCGCCGCTCGCGGCCCATCACTTCCTGAATCTGCGCGAGCATGCGGTTGAGCGCCGCTTGCATCGGCTCCAGTTCACTGGGCAACGGCGTCAGTTGCAGAGGCTCCAGCGAACCGCTGTGCCGCGCGCGCAAGGTCGCCGCCATGTCTTCCAGCGGCTTGAGGCCCCAGCCGATGGCCAACCAGATCATCGCCGCCAGAATCAGGCTGCCCAGCACATTGGGCCCCAAGGTATGGCGCACGATCCGGTCCACCAGGTCCGAACGCACGTCGTCCCGTTCGCCCACCCAGATTCTCAGACCGTTCTGTTTGTCTACCAACAGGAACGCACGCCAATGGCGGTTGTTGAGGTCCACGACGTCGCTGAAGCCGGGTGTCGACGGTGGCGCGCTGAAGGAGGGCGCACTGGCCGTGTGCACCAGCACTTCGCCGTTGAGGGTCCAGACCTGAAAAGCCATCTTGGTTTCATAGGGATGGCCATCGACCCTCGGCTCGGCCTCGCCCAGCGCCTTGTTGAAGGCCTGATACAGATCGGCGTGTTCCTTGCTCGCCATCGGCATGCGCATCACCCCCTGCAACAGCCGGGCGTTTTGCGCGAGTTGGGCATCGTAGACTTCGGCGATTTCGTGATTGCTGTCGTGCAGGTTCAACAGGCTGATCACCGCCAGCCCTACCAGCATCAGGCCAATGATCAGCGTGAGCGTGCGGCGCCGGATCGACGTCATCGGCGCTCCTCCACCAGGTAACCGACACCGCGAATGGTGCGGATCAGGTCGGTGGAGAATTTTTTGCGCAGGTGATGGATGTGCACTTCCAGGGTGTTGCTTTCGGCTTCTTCATTCCAGCCATACAGCAACTGCATCAGATGATCGCGGGTCATGACCCGGCCTGGCGGTGAGAGCAATTCGTGGAGCAGCTGATATTCCTTGGGCGTCAGAGCCACCGGCTCGCCCAGGTAACTGACTTGCTGGGTGCCGGGGTTCAGGCTGATGCCGGCGTGTTCGATCAGCACCTGGGCGCGGCCGGCACTGCGCCGCAACAAGGCCCGGAGGCGAGCCTTGAGTTCCGCCAGATCAAAGGGTTTGACCAGGTAATCGTCGGCCCCGGCGTCCAGCCCGGCAATGCGGTCTTCGGTCGCATCCCGGGCGGTGAGGATCAGCACCGGCAGGTTGGAGCCGCTGTCCCGCAAGCGGCGCAGCACTTCCAGCCCGTCCATGCGCGGCAGACCGAGGTCGAGCACCGCCAGGTCAAAGGTTTCACTGAGCAGCGCGTGCAAGGCGCTGGTGCCGTCCTTTAGCCAATCGACGGTATAACCTTCGCGGCCCAGGGCTTGATGGATGCCCTCGCCGAGGGCCACGTCGTCCTCAATCAGTAATAAGCGCACACGGACTCCTGTCAGTTGAGTTTCTTGTTCACGTCCACCAGCAACGTTTCGATCTCTTTGCGTCGCCCGGCGTCGGCGAGTTCACGGCCTGGTCTCGGGGCGGCCTGCAGGGCTTTTTGCAACGCGCTGCGGGCTTCGCTGTAACGCTTTTGACGGTAGAGGTGATCGCCCCAGAAGTACAGACTATCGATGCCCTCCGGGTTCAGTTGCAAGGCCTGTTTGAGTAACTGTTCGGCCTTGTCCGAGTCACCGAAACCGATGGGCCAGCCGGGGACGCGATCATACAACGCGCCGAGGCTGGTATAGGCCGAGCCTTGCAGAGCTTTGGGGTCCAGCGTCATGGCTTTCTCCAAATCGGCTTTCGCGGCCTTCACCTTGCTCAGCGCACCGAGGCCACCTTGGGCACCGGCCCAGCTGCTGTTGACGATGCCGGACCAGATCCAGGCTTCCGCCACCGATTGACGTTCCTGGGTGAACGCGGATGCCTGGCCTGCCAGTTTCTCGAATGCAGCCGTGCGTTGCGCTTCCGGGACTTCGTATTGAATGTGCGCCCAGCTTTGCTGGATGCCCTGGAGGCGTTGCTGATCGGCGGGTTCCAGTGCCCAGACGCTCTGGCTCAGGGCTCCCAGCAGCAGGCAAGCGATGATTTTCTTCATGGTTTGAGGGTCTCGTTGTCGGGCTTCTGACTCAGGCGACGGATCAGCGGCAATTGCTTGCGCAAGCCACGGTCCACCAGATTGGGCAGCAGGCTGTTGAGGCGCACAAAAAAGCGCTCCGGCCAGCCGAGGTACAAGTCGCGCCGGTCACCGGCAATCGCATGCATCACCGCGGCGGCAACGGTTTGCGGATCGTCGACGTTGGCCTTGAGCGCATCGTTCAACGCCTGCGCCGCCGGGCTGTTCATGCTGGTGCGGGTAGCGCGCGGGGCGACGTAGAGCACGCTGACCCGGGTGTCCGCCAACTCCCGGCGCAGGGCCTCGGAAAACCCGCGCAAGGCAAACTTGGTGGCGCAATAACTGGCGTAACCGGGGTAACCGATGGAGCCGTAAGTCGAGCCGACGTTCACCACCATCGCGCTCTCGGCTTGTTTGAGCAGCGGCAGCAGGGTTTTGGTCAGGCAAATCGGCGCGCTGATGTTAAGGGCCATCATGGCGTGGATATCGCTGTCCTCCAGCTGCTCAAGCATGGCGAAGTGATTGATCCCGGCGGCGTTGATCAGCAGGTTGATCCCGCCAATCGATTCGGCTGCGGTCAGCACCTTGCGTCGGTCGGACAGCACGGTCAGGTCCGCGCCGACCCAGTACAGGTTTTGCGGATAGCGTTCAAGCAAAGGCCGCAGCGGTTCCTGGTGCCGAGCCACCGCCAGCACCCGGGCGCCGCTGGCGCACAACGCGGTGGCGATCGCCAGGCCGATACCGCCGCTGGCGCCGGTCAGCACCACGCGGGCATCATGCAACTTCATGCAGGGCCTCCCCGTCACGCGGCAAGCCGCGGAACATATCGGTGTAAAGTTTGTACACCACTTTGGAGGCGTGAATCACCGCAGCCTGGTCGTCCGGATCTTCGAGGGTATTCATCAACCGACGATAGGTCTGCATGTGTTCGATGTCCAAAGAGCCATGGGAACTGAGGTAACTGAAGGCGCTTTCCGGCAACGCCAGGCGCTCGCGGATGCTGCCGGCGGCGTGGGTAGCCAAGGCAATGCTGGTGCCTTCCAGCACGTTGACCATGCCGAACAGGCCGACCGGGTTGTCGCGGGCAATCAGGTCGTAGAGGTAGCTCACCATCAATTCAATCGGCAGGCTCGGACGACCGTCGCGCACGGCAATGCGGTCGCCGCCGCAGGCTTCGATATCGTCCAGCACCCACTGTTCGTGACCGTATTCATCCTCGATGTACTCGCACACCGCTTTGCGCAGCCATTCCAGGCGCGACGGCAATTTCGCCCCGCACGCCATCATCAACGGCACGGTGTGGCGCACGTGGTAATAGGCTTGCGCCAGGAAGGCCCGGTAGCTTTCCAGGCTGACCTTGCCCTCAAGGGCATCGCGGATGACCGGCAGGTTGAACAGTTCATGACGTTCGTGTTGCGTGGCTTCTTGCAGCGTGTCGAAAAAACTCATGATGCGGATTCCTCGGAAAGTACAGATTCAGTCAGTTGCGCCCGGTAACGCTCGATGATGGCGTCACGGCGCGGGCGGCCATTGGCGGTAAGCAGGCCATTGGCGGGGGTGAAAGGTTGATCGAGACGGGTCCACTGATGGACCTGCGCATAACCGGGCAAGGCCTCGTTGGCCTCGGCGACGGCGGCAGCCAGTTCGGCGTCGGTGCAGTCCGGGCGATGGGGCCAGAGCAGCGCATGGTTGTGCGGCATGGCTTCGCCGTAGACGAAGGCCTGGGCGATATGGCGGCGCTGGGTCAATTCAGCCTCGACCCATTCCGGGTTGACGTTGCGCCCAAAGCTGGTGACGAATTGATGCTTCTTGCGACCCTTGAGGTAGAGAAAACCGTCCGGGTCAAACTCGCCGAGATCGCCGGTCGGCCACCATTCATCGGTGTGCGGCGCCTCTCCCAGATAACCGAGCAGGGTCGAACCCTTGACCAGCACCTCGCCGTCCTCGGCCAGGCGAATCGTGACGTGGGGCAGGGGCCGGCCGACACTGCCGAGACGGCGCGCTTCGGGGCGATTGAGGCACACCACCGAGGCGCACTCCGACAGGCCGTAACCTTCGTAAACAGGGATGCCGATGCGTTGCGCGCGGTGCAGCAACTCCTCGGCCACCCGCGCGCCCCCCACCGCCGCAAACCGCAACGAATAGGGACTGAAGGCTTTCTGCTCGGCGGCACTGACCAACATCTGCAACAACTGCGGCACCAGGATCAGGCTCTCGGGCGCCCGGGTGGCCAGGCAACCGAGCAGCCGCGGCACATCAACACCGCTGGCGCCCTGAATCCCCAGGGTTTTCTGACTGGGCAAACTCAACGTGGCCCCGGCATACAGCGCGGCGTAGCAACCGAGGTTTTCCAGCAAAATCGCCAGGGGTAACAACGCCAGATGATGCTGCGGATCGGCGGGTTTGCTCGCCTGATTCAGTTCGCGAGCGACCGTCAACAGGCTCTCGGCGCTGAGGCACACGCCTTTGGGCGTGCCCGTGGTGCCCGAGGTGAAGGTCAGTTTGGCGGTCCCTTCCGGCATACGGTTCGGGCCGCTGAACGTGCGGCGCCAGAACTCACCGGTCTTCTCGTAGCCGGCCGCTTGCAACTCGTCGTCCAGCGCGGGTTCGGCAATCACCCGTTCGGCCTGGCTCTGTTCCAGACAATGGGCGCGCTGAGCGGGGCTGAAAAAAGGCGGCAACGTCAGGCAAGTCAGGCCTTCGAACAGCGCG
This sequence comes from Pseudomonas sp. GW823-FHT02C02, assembly GCF_058797635.1. Classification (NCBI taxonomy): domain Bacteria; kingdom Pseudomonadati; phylum Pseudomonadota; class Gammaproteobacteria; order Pseudomonadales; family Pseudomonadaceae; genus Pseudomonas; species Pseudomonas sp. GW823-FHT02C02. Next base: position 167,144 of record NZ_JBXAJV010000016.1, read on the forward strand.
GCCAAGTCCCAGAGCATCGCTTCGACGCCATTGTCCAACGCCAGCGCAATCACCTTGACCTGCTCATCGCGCAGCCGTTGCTGGCGATACACCACCTCGGCATACAGCGTGGCGTAATCCACCTTCTGATGATCACCCCACAACGCGATGGCGCTGGTCTTGCGCTCGGCATGGCTGCGCAAGGTCTGTTTGAAACGCTCGGTTTCAGGCGACATGGCTGGATTCCTCAAGGGATGTCGGCAAACCCAGGCGATTGAACATCCCGATGTTGCGCAAATGAATAAAACCGGCGCGGATGTTGCCGACGTGCACCCAAGGCTTGCTCTCGTAATAACTGCCCCAGTGCTGGCGTTCGTCCCCCAGCCGCTCAGGGTCGGCCGCGCACAGCGTCACCGGTTTCAAGCCCAGGCGATGAAAGCTGTTGACCAAGCCGATGTTGCCGGTGAACGCCACCCATTCCAGGCCGCCCATGGCCAGCAAGTAAGTGATGGCAATGATGCTCATCCGCGCACTGCCGGTGTCACTGGCGGCCAGATTGCCGACCTCGACGATACCGGCACGATCCACCGGGCGGTCCGCCGCAGCGCTGATCAGCGGCTCGATCGACTCGTCCAGATAACGTTCCAGAAACAACGATTCAGCATTGGCCATGCGCACACCGGCCACCGCACACAGCGAGCCGGAGGCATCGCTCATGCCAAACAGCTCCGGCATGAAATGACGAATATCGGCGCCATGGGCCTTACGAAAACGTTGCTGAATAAAGGCTTCAAAGACCGGGCGCTCGACGTCGTCCGGTAACGCCCTGGCCAGGTTCATCGGCGGAGCTTCGGCCTGGCCGAAGCGTAGGGGTAGAGGAATATTCCATTCAAAGTCAGGCATTGGAAGACGCCTCCCGAGTAAGTGTGGGAGAAGTATCGAAGCCATTTCTTAACGGAATCTGAAGGTGAGAAAAAGATCATCTTCCGCTGTCTTCAGATTGCCTTAAGACTTCGCGGGCAGGGTGTGCCCCGTCGGTGCGTTGACACACCGCACCCCGGCCGCACGAATGACTCGGCCGCCGGCAATGACATTCATGAGGCCCGTTATGACCCGCGAATCAATGACCCATCGGTATGGAAAACTCTCGATCACCTTGCACTGGCTGATGCTGGCACTGTTCGTCGGCGTGTACGCCTGCATCGAAATCAAAGGCCTGCTGCCCAAGGGCCAACCGTTGAGAGCCATGTTTCTCGGGCTGCACGGCCTCTTCGGCTTGAGCATTTTTGCCCTGGTGTGGGTGCGACTGCTCGGACGCCTGACACCTCGGCCACCGATCACCCCGGCACTGCCCAAATGGCAGACCGGCGTTTCGCACCTGATGCACCTGGCCTTGTACGTATTAATGATCGCCACGCCGCTGCTGGCCTGGCTGATGCTGTCCGCCGGTGGCAAACCGATGCCTTATTTCGAGTTCTACCTGCCATCGCCGGTCGCGGTAGACCCGGACCTGGCCAAGCAATTCAAGTACTGGCACGAACTGCTCGGCAGCGCGGGTTACTGGCTGATCGGCTTGCACGCGGCGGCGGGGTTGTTTCACCACTATTGGGTCCGCGACAACACCCTGACCCGCATGCTGCCGGGCCGATCCAGTAATCCCATCAACCAGCGCCAGCGGTAATCCCAAGCCCGGTGCCAACCAGGCACCGGCCATATCCATAGCCACCCCGAGACCCCGAGTTCACCGCAAACCCCCTGTGGGAGCGAGCCTGCTCGCGATGGCGTCATCCCAGACGCCATCAATCTCAGCCATGGATTCCCACTTCGATATTCACTGTTTTAAACATGTTTGAGCCCCCACGTTTAAAGACACTCAGTGTTACGTCCCAACGGCTACAAGGCCTTGCGTCGTTGCCTACGCGTACGCCAGAATCCGCCGGCTTGTGCGCCTGTGGGGCGGGCTATATCGTTTCCCGGTCACTGAAAAACAGTGATCGGGTTTGGTAGCCCGGTTTCGTATCACGGCGCATAGCATCACCTTTTATGGTGGCCATGCGCGGGGTCCTTTCGAGGGCGCCGGGAACTGATACGACCGGTCTACCAACCCGCGTATGGCCGCCACCTGTCGTTGGTAGCGAGGGTGACGGCTCTCTTTTAAATAAACTCGTATCAGGAGTTTTATTCATGATCAAACCAACTCCCAACCCACCGGACACCAATCCGGCATCCCCCTACGAATCCCTCGATTCCAAAAAACTCCACGAAGCCGCCGAACGCGCCCTCGACCACTACCTCAATCCAGGTGCCAACATCATGGCCAGCACCCACGAACCCGAACCCATGTTCCTCGCCAACCCGGCATACGACACCGAATCCCTGCTGGCCAACGCCAGCGAATCACTGGGCTCGGCGACTACTATGCTCAGCAATTTTGCGGCGTTGTTGGATAACTCGCACCGCAAGACGCTGCTAGGGATTACGCAGGTGGTGATGTTGGGGGAATTGGCGGTGAATCAGGCGTTGGATAAGGTTGAGGTGAAGGAGTAAAGAAAAGCCCTCTGTGGCGACGGGATAGTTCCGTCTTCACAGAGGGGAAGTAACTTCGCATTCATATGAGACTGAGGCTAGAGATAACCCATACGAATAAATTCAGCTTCCATGTACTCTTCGTGAAGCTTACGGCACATGGCCTTTACAAATTCATCTATTTCGAGAAAGCTGCTCCAGGTTCCGTCGTTTTCTATGATGCTGGGGCCGAAGCCTTCTAAATATGTATATATTCCTTGCACATATACATAATCTGGGATGGCAAATAACTCCTGCTTCCACACATATCTTCGGTAGATTTCTGCGTCCTCAAACACCAAAGGCTCTAGCGGAGGCCTGCGCATTTCTGAAACCTGACACGTCAATTGAGCATGCGTTACTGCGGGAGAAGTCACTCCGTGCGGAACAGGTAGTTTGGATCTGATTAACCCAACTAGATCGCGTTTTGCACGTAACACTCTTACAATATCTGGTCGTGAATGGCCTCCATCTTTTATCCATTCTGGTATTTTAGAAGCAACAAAAAACCCAAAGCTTACTGCATCTTTTAAGTGGCTCAGGTCGCGTGCTGAATTGGGTGATAACTCAGAAACTGGTATTTGTGCTAATTGTTCAGATAATGCAGTCCAGTCTCTGCCTCTATGAAATATTTCATACTTCGCCATCTGGCTTCGCTCGCGCTCAGGACAGAGAAAGTTGCTAGAAAGTAGGCAAAGAGACTCTGTTGCATCATCTGAAATGACACGCATTATTTCAGCTAGAGAGTTTTGTCGTCTCTTCAATGCTACCTGTCCATGCCATATCGGTAAATATGCCGCAAAGACTATTGCGGCTATGGATCCGATTGCTTGGACCCAACTGGCCAACTCTCCTTTGTTTAGATCGAAAAGCGCGACAACAAAGCACCCTGCGATAAATAAAACAATATTCTGAACTGAAAGTATAGGTCGAAACCAGTTCGTCACTCGTAATTCATGCATATAATATCCATCTATTTTTTTTGTGAATGCAATAAAACAAATAAGGGGGCTGGTTTATTTTGTAAAAAGGGGACGGAAAAATAAATCGGTCCCCTTTTCACACTTTTTAACGATTATGCTACTTGGACCCAGTTTTCGAGGTTAACGTGCTTGGCCATGGATTCCATAAGGACAGCGATCCAATGATTCCGACCATAAACATCGCGCCGATCTTTCGCCCGCCCGCTCAGGAATACCCGCAAGTCCTGCCCTCCAGAGTCGAGATGAATGCGACAATCTTTGAGTATCTCTGCTACTTCGTCATTTCCAAGCTCGTCGTATCGATCAATTAGTTTGAGACGTTGAAAGTGGCTACCGATGAGGTCCCACAATTCATCGGTGAGGCCGATAGGCCTAGTGAGCGAAAAAGTCGCTCCGACACCTTTGAACCCCGCGATTTCGTGAAACGTAACCACGACAAACTGCAGATCTGGAACCGGGTCAGTATAGGAATGCAAAAACTGGCGTTTTCCCGCGCCGGACAGCCAATCAGCATCTTTCGTGGAGTTGCACTTCGCGCAGCATGGAACCAAGTTCAACGGATGTACCGCAAACTCCGGAAATTTCACTGCTGGCATGTAATGGTCGAACGTGCTGGGAAGTGTTGTTCCACACATAGGGCAATACTTTAATAGCCGCTTAGGTTGCGCATCCTTAATTGCCTGCTTGAGCTGTTTTAAAGGTTGCGTTGCCCCGTCATAGCAAGCACGCAGAGTTTCGCCTATAAGGAGCGCTGGGGCATGGCTCTTCAGGCCGGCTAAAGAGCTCTTGTCGATGGCTTCCGCGTAGGCGAGATATCTCTCCTCAATCAACGCATGGGCGGCTGTGAGATTTGCCCTCATGACTTTATGTTTCTTGTCTCGAATTGCTACAAACCTATCTAAGTAAGTCGGATCATCGGGCAAAGCAATGAGGTTTCTCACTTGTTCTTCCCCTCCTTTTTACCGTACTGCGCCAGAAGGTAGGCCTCTGCGCTGAGGCTTAGACCTTGGTCGAAACGAGCTAGCACATCCTCGGCAGATTCGTTTTTTGCAAGGCGCTTAAGGGTTCGGCGATACACACTCTCCACCTCGATGGTCTCAAACACATGTCTAGTTAGCTCAGTAACACTTTCGCCGAAGCTTTCGAGAAGTAAAGGGTGGGCTACTGTCAGATTCTGATTCCGTTCGAATACCAAAACGCGCTTTGCTGGAATTTCCTGTATCACGACCGGTGAGTGTGTTGCCACAACCGCATATGAATCGAACCTGCTTAGGATCTCCGACAAAACTAAGAACAGGCTGGCTACGGCATTAGGGTGAAGATGGGTTTCCGGTTCATCAAACAGAACCAGCGAATTCGGCTGAATCCAGGCAAGCAACGCCGTGACGAAATGGGCGAGGATCGATTGACCGGAACTTAGGAGCGACAGGGCCTGGTCGTTGGTGGTGGGACTATCAATTTCTGCCTTCAAGTTATACATCAGCTGTTCGCTAAGATCTCCTAGAATGGTTTGCGCGTACTCTATCCAATCGTCTTGCAACCCTCGTTCACGTATACGCTCCTGATTCCGTAGGTAGGTTTCATTCAGATAAGCACGAGACAACCCTCCCGTGTCGCTGCGTATTCCGCAGTAGACGTAGCTGCTGGAGCTGTCCGGCCGTGGGCGTTTGAAGCGATCGAAAGCACTGTATGAAATGGCGATGATACGAGTGAACAACGGTCGACCATCGGGGAACCGCTCCTCGCGCTCAGTTAGCGTCTCCGCCGAAGTGCGCGATATCTGGGCGAGGTCGGCACCCAGGCTAGCCATAAAGCGCGTCTTGCCAACAGCATTGCGACCGATGATGCCCACGATACGACCTGGTACGGGATCCTTGCTTTTGAACGCAAAGGATGCCTCCACATTAGCATCAGCGCCCTCAATCGAACCGATATAAGTGAAAGCAGGTTCTTCGTTCACCGTTTCACCAGCGGCCCATGCGCGGCCGAATCGACGCGCTCGGTGCGCGCCGTTCTCACGCATCATTGCGTTACGGAAAGCACTGGTTGGCTCGAAGTCGGTCGCAAACGCAGGCCGCCATGCAATATCGCGGAGTGCAACTAGGACGTGGCGGGACTGATCGCCAAGCAGAATACGAAGATTTTTGTAGTAGTCGTCCTCCTGACCAAGGGAGATGTACTCCGCGCCCAATTTGGAAAATGAGGCCTCCAAATGGGTCGCGCTGGCCAATAAAACTGGCTCACCATCATTACTTTTTTTCTGCAGGATTTTGACTGGGCCCAAGTGGGTGATTTTGCTCTTAGCATCGTGATAGCTGAGATGGAATTGCACTTGATGCCCATAGTCGTCCCAGTTGTCCGTCCTAAGAACGAACACCGGGAGGAGTGATGGTGCGACAGGCTCTCGTCGAGCGCGGACCACAAACTTCAATTTAGACGGCAAAATCATCTCCTTATGTGTTGAAAGCAGTGTTTAAGCAGACACGGCTGCGCCTAGCGTCCATCAGTGAGTGAGAGATCAGGCTCGGTGCAGCTAGCGCTCTCAGTGACATATGTCTAATTCAAGCGCTTCCGGTTGTACTGAGTTTTCATAGGTCCGATTTGCTGGGAAACGCGTTATGCCGGACAGATTGTGTCTAGTCCTGACGTAGGATTACACCCGTTTCAATCCAACGCTCGATGCACGTAGCGGGCGAGTGAGATCGGAGAACTGTTGCCGTACCGTTGGCGATCGATCTGATTGCGGAAGATAAGATACCTCGTCGCGAACATTCTAGGCGTTTGCGAGTCCTTCTCATTTGCTATGATTTATTTGACTCCCTAGCTTGTAAAGCCATCATACTGCCACCAGTTATCTACTGCCCTAATTCTGGGTAAGAGAACGAGCAATTGATCATGCCTGAGTTGACCAGTGACGACCTGCAATACGAGTACGAATGGAAAGCCAGCAATGGCGATAACCCAAAGCTGATCCATGAAGACGCACGCCACCTTAGTCGCAATGAGGGTTATGAAATGATCCTCTTTCTGAACAAGCTTGGTATGTCTACAGATAAAACTGAGTTTTTATACGGAGATGGAGGAGATCTAAAAGTGGAGGCACGACTCCGAATCGAGTGGATGCTCAAGGAGCACTTGAAGTCGACGTCCCCGGGACGTGGCACCGTGCTCAAATGGATAAATGAAAACTGGGCCGCTCTTCGCGGCGACTTCAAAGCCTTCGAAAAGAAAAAATAAGGTAGGCGGTTGGGTAACATGCCTTGCGCAGATCAGGCAGGCACCCACTGATGCGGCAGCAACTGGCCAACTTCACTCGCCCGTTGCGTCGGTAGCCGCATCAGCACGACCCTGAGATCGGCATATTGGAAAAAGTGGATTAATTTTTTCAAAAGGCTACGTGGAAATAAATCCGTCCACTTTTGTCCTGGTTTGTGACCAGCCTGCGGCTCTACCTTATGTGTGGTCGGTGCGTGGAAATATCGCGGCTATGTGCTATTCCTGACATCATGTAAAAATTTAGCTCAATGGGTATGTTCAAAGGGGCAATGATGAATAACGGGGAAAAAACAAAATCGACTAGCGTTGGATTAACCAAAAATATTGGAGTTTATGTTGCCGATGAAATCAAACGTGCTCCGATTGCTACTCTGTCGATTCTGGTTGGAGCCATCGGTGGTTGTCTCGCGTTTTTCTTCGCAGGGATACAACCTAATTCCCAGTCCCCAATATTGTCGCCGGCCTTGAGCGGTGCTGTTGATTCGGTTGGGGCCGTTGAAATAAGAAACATACTGATGGTGATGTCGTTTTTTCTATTTTCGTCGTTCCTAGGTGCAGGAGTTGTGAGGTTTGTCGCGAAAAAGCATGAGGTCGCGTCAATACTTCTTTCCGTCTTGATCGCGGCGGTAACCAATTTTTCAACTTTGTTCTTAGTGTATCTCGCGCCACCTCGGGCTAGAAGTTATCAATTATTTTATGCTGCGCATGACAACGTTTTTTATGCTTCCATGGTTGTTTATTTAACGGTTTGCGGAGCTGCTGTCTTTAAAGATATTTATCATTCTATACAGCCAGACCTCAAAGACAAATCTTCGGGCGACGATGCCAAAGAAGCTAATGGCATTGGGTTCCTCTTCGTCGCAGCGATTCTGATTGCTCTCTGGGGTTGGGCAGTCTTTGCGGGGCAAAAACGATTGACTGATACTTTTTTGCCAGATATCGCCCATTACATCGAAAAGACGCCGGTCAAAAAATGAGTTAGGCGGCCAAACTTAGAGCAAGAGAAAAAGGGGCCGGATTTATCACTCCCGAAAATAAATCCGTCTCCTTTTTTTGGTGCTACTCCATCGGCAACAATTTCCCTGCGGGTTGATCGAATGGCCCTGTAGGATGCTGTCTGCGTGGTCGCTGGTATCTAAAAACTTCCTTGAAGTTCACGCCCCTGAATTCGAGTCTTCCCCTTTCTTTCGAAGGAAAAACCACTAAATTCTTGCCCCCCTTAAAGAGTGAACTCGGAAAAATAATGCCATCAAGTTGTTTGCCTTCGTTTGTTTGAAATACTTGGGCCAAGTACTCGCAGACAACCTGAGTTGGAATGTAGGATAAGTGCACTCTGTCGTCAGGTCGAACAGGCTGAGATATTTGTTCAACGAAGCGATAAAAGAATAGAATATTTTCTCGCTCACGCTGGCGATTCAGGTCGAACAGGGAAGGCATGTCGAATGATGCTGTAAAATCCACCAAGACTAGTGGTTGAGTGGTCTCAAATCGACCGACGAAAACGGTACTCGTTGTACGAGTTTCAGCGCGGGCCTCGTGGACCGCAGTGTTGAAGTCGAATGCAGTATAGAGGTACGGAATACCCGCAGGATTCATGCGCCCAGCTGTCGCAATTTCTGGATTAGGTGCGCCCATTTGTTGGGCATCCGGTTTCCACGTTTTTCTGACTGTGCGACTTCTAACCCGATAGACACTGGTGTGTACGGCCAGTGTGGTGACAACTGGCTGCAGCAGGTCGCCAAGAGTCTCCAACATGTAACGAGGTGGTATGTCCTGCGAGCCCATGTACTCATCGCCATCTAGACTGGCAAAATTAAATCTCGTCCGGTGCTTCACCGTATCTTCGAAATATGACCATGAATCGCTGAGCCTTTCATTTTCATGACTCGTTGCCCAATGACCATTGCAAGCGTTGACGTATCCGTTTCCGGCATCGGCGTTTACCAAGTCATCCCACAGTCCGATATCACAATCGAAGCCAAGGTCACCCAACACTTCATCAATGTATTTTGGTTCGATGATAAAGCCGCCATCGTAAGGAACGCCGGCCCCAGTCGGTTCTGCAAAATAGGTGTGCACAGCGCCGTACAGGCTTTCCTGAAGAATCCTAACTGGAGCGGCGATAGGACTCACATCTGACGCGGAGCAGTAGCAACAAGTGGTTGAGCAGAGGTTATCGAGAATGATGGTTTGTAAGAAAGACTCGTATATGCAATCTGCGCACACATACATGTCATCAATCTCAGACCATCCTCGCTGCTGGTCCTCATAGAACATAGATTTAACCAGTCCCATTGGGCCTCCTGACTAAATAAAATTGATCCTGCTTGGGCTTCCATGTTTGCAAAAAACGTCCGCGGTGAGTCACGGCTATATTTTGACATCTTGGCTGGCCCATTCCGGTGATAGTCGTTTCTCGTGAGCGATCACTAGGGAAGGTCTGAAGTAAGCAGCCGTTTTTAACGGCCTCGCTGTCTGAGGTTCAAAAAACACCGACTTAATCGAAAATC